>JAEWQC010000156.1 GCA_023399355.1 Bacillota bacterium
GCAGAATGGTGTCCATTGGATTCGACAGGCCGCTTAATATCGGAAACAGTCTTGTCAGTGAGTATAGTGATGTTATCAGTACCTACGTATATGCGGTCGGTCTGAAGGCCGGCGAGTTTTCCCAGGCAACTGCGATCGGCCTGTTTCAATCCGTTGTAAGTATGGTTTTTTTGCTGGCAGCTAATGCAATATCTCAAAAAAGCGGTGAACAGGGAATTTGGTAATAAGAGGAGAACTTTAATGAAGACGGGAATGAAAGATACGCTTGTTAATTGGATTATTGTCGGTATGATATGTATAACCGTTCTTGCCTGTATTGTGCCGTTTTTTTACCTTATTGCCATGTCGCTCAGTTCAAATAGAGCCATACTTGCTCAAAAAGTAGGCCTGCTGCCTGTGGATTTCACCCTGGAAACCTATAAAACGGTTTTATCCGACAAGCAGATGCTTTATACTCTTGCCTATACTATTGTTCTTACATTTGCTTCTACAGTACTGAGCATGTTTTTAACCATATGCGCGGCATACCCGCTTACAAAGAAAAGGGTCAAGGGCCGTAATGCCATATTGGTTATTATAGTCATCACCATGTATTTCAGCGGAGGTATGATTCCGGAGTACATACTGGTGAAGGTCCTGAATATGACCGATAAGGTTTGGTCCCTTTTACTGCCAGGCGCACTAAGTGTGTACAACCTTATTATATTGAAAACTTTTTTTTCCACGATACCTGAAAGCATGGAAGAATCCGCTTCCATTGAGGGTGCTAATGAATTGACAATACTGAGAAAGATCGTTATTCCCTTATCGCTCCCATGCCTTGCGACTTTGTCCTTGTTTTATGCAGTGGGCAGATGGAACGGATTCCAGGACGCCCTTATATATATTACGAATCCGAAGCTTTTCCCGATGCAATTGAAGCTTTACCAGATCATATCGGCCAACCAGCAATTGGACATACAACAGGGAGAGGGAAGCATAGGGGCCTATATTGCGCCGGAATCCCTAAAGGCGGCGTCCGTTATGTTTGCTACCATCCCGATCATTTTGGTTTATCCGAAGCTGCAGAAGTATTTCGTATCGGGAGTAATGATCGGTGCTATCAAAGAATAATGCAAGTGTTTTATATTTACCCCTGGCCGATCGACAGGGGGTTCAGGCAGCTTTCATCAGAAGCGGACTGCTAAGCGGATATTACCTGTGTTATAGCCAACGGTATTTTAGTAGTGAGGAGGTGCATATCATAGCTCCGCCTAAGGGAAGTAACGATTAGGACCGCAATAAATCCGGT
Organism: Bacillota bacterium; assembly: GCA_023399355.1. GTDB lineage: Bacteria > Bacillota > Clostridia > Acetivibrionales > DTU013 > UBA1305. The sequence continues at coordinate 1,292 of JAEWQC010000156.1, forward strand.
CCGGAAGAATTTACTGTACTCTGTTAATATTAATTATAAGGAGGGTATTATGAAAAAAGTCGTAGCATTTATAATTTGTTGTATGCTGACCTTAACAATGACAATGCAGGCTGCAGCTATTGTTAAGGTTCCTGTTACCGGAATTCTTCTGAATACCGGCAAAATAACCTTGCAGGTTGGTCAGGCAAGCACGCTCAAGGCGACTTTGTCACCGGCAAATACAACACAGAGATTTCTTACATTCGTAACAAGCAACAAGAACGTCGCAAGTATCGATAATGACGGTAACATTACTGCGGTTAATGCGGGAAATGCAGTAATAACAGTAATTACTCAAAACAAGGACATATCTGCAAAAGTCACTGTAACTGTTTTGAAAAAAGGCAAAACCGTAGAACTGAAGGTCGAGGTGTTTGACCGTGGCGCACAGGGCCAGCCCGACCTCAATAACAATAATTGGACCAGATTCGTAAATGACAACTTTGGCAAGAAGTATAATGTCAAGGTTACTTATGTTCCGGTTATCCGTTCACAGGAAATAGACAAGATGAATATCCTGATGGCGGCGGGAACTGCACCGGATATTTGCCTTACTTATGATCAGTCGACTGTTTTAAAATACGTCAAAAGCAACGGACTCAAGCAGCTTGATGATCTTCTTAAGGATTACGGCTCCAATTTATCCAACTATCTTGCCCCTGTATTGAAATACGGCCAATATAACAAGAAACAAATGGTCATACCTGCTAAAAGGACCCAGCTTATGCAAAATAATTGTTTTATCCGCAAGGACTGGCTGGACAAACTCGGTCTCCCCATGCCCAAAACGAGGGATGATTTATACAAGTGTCTGGTCGCCTTCAGGGACAAGAATCCCGGGGAGGTCAGCAATGTAGTTCCATGGGTGGTGTCTACAGGAACAACTTCAAATTTAAATCTCGGTAATTCCCTGGATTCATTCCGGGCATTAACCGAAGAACAACGGGCTATCACAAATATTAACGGCAATACATGGCTGATGAACTGGGTCAAACCTGGTCAAAAAGAAGCATATCGGTGGATGAACAAATTATACCACGAAAAACTGCTCAGCGCTGACTTTGCTCTTGATAAGACAGGAAAACAGGGTGATGCCGATATCGCAAACGGCCGCGGCGGATTCTTCGGTGCAAACTGGGATTACCCCTACAGAGACACACCCGGAATTTATAAAGCGCTAAAAGCCAATGTCCCAACAGCAGAATTGGTTGCTGTCGACTGCTTCCAGAACACGGCAGGCAAATATGAAAAGCCGATATACAATCAATACGGTGTATACATATTGATTCCGGAGTTCAGCAAAAGTGCGGTTCAGGCAATTCAATACCTCGACTGGATGGCAAACAAGGATAACATTTTCTATCTTCAGTTCGGTGAAGAGGGTGTAAATCATAAAACCGAGGACGGTTTACCCGTTCCGATTACACAGACCGGCGACAAGATGATGATGAGCCCGAACAACATTGATTATGAAATTATTACAAACGGTCCGGATCTTTTTGATGAAGCCAAAAATAGAAAAATGTTTGCAAATAATTACAAGGCATTTGGCAAGGAAGTAGACAGAGCTATTGAGTTATCCCTGCAAGACGGTGTTGAACCATACTACATGTCTACGCCGAATGCCGCCCTTGCAAAGTACGGACCGATCCTGAACAACAAAAATGTTGAGATATCGGCTCAACTAACAGTTTGCAAGCCTTCTGAGTTCGATGAAAAATATGACAGCCTTGTAGGGGAATTTATCAGAGCAGGTGCAAGTGAGATCGTCTCCGAGCAAAGGGTGTTATACAGAGAACTGAAGAAATAATCCCCTCCGTTTTATTTGCAGAAAGGGCTGGCAATGAAGTTCGCTTCATATTGCCAGTCCTTCTGTTGCTGGTATAACACGGTTTTGTATTATTGCCGTGCCGGTTCGATGCCAACGGAATGTGTATCGGCCTCTGACAGGTCTGTATAGGGAGTAATAGTAATCTTACGGTATCGATAGTATAATTTAGTTTGGATGTAGTGATAATTTTCTAAACCAGAGGGAGTGTTATGTTCAGAGCAATTGTCATTGATGATGAGCCATGGGCGCTTTTGGGTATACGGAACGCTTTTGAATGGGAAGCATACAATTTTAAGCTGGTTGCCGAATATACGGATGCGGAGGAAGCGTTTGAATTTATCTGCCGGAAGTGTCCTGATGTTGTTTTTACAGATATAAGGATGCCCAAGTACAATGGAATCGACATCATGCGAAAGGTACGGGCGCTTGATATCGATACGGAATTTGTTGTAATAAGCGGACATGCTGAATTTGCTTATGTTCAGGAGGCATTGAAGTTTGGCGCTCTTGATTACTGCCTGAAGCCGATCAATACTGAAACGACCAATAACCTGCTGGAAAAGCTGAAGAATCACCTGAAAGAAAAGCAATCTTTGAAAGGAAATCTCCTGATGGAGGCGCTGGCCGGGAAAAATTGGGTGAGACTGAGCCGGCTTGATCCAGGCTTTTTCAACATGGATAACAGCTATTGGTATACAGCCATTGTAATAAATAACAGAAATGATTTTTCAATGGATTCAGACCTGTTAAAGAACGTGGCTTGTCTGGAAATCAGTATGAATTCCCGAAAGCAACTCTATGTCATTAAAGGCAGTAAGGATTTCGGTTCCAAGGATGGTCTGCTTCCGGAGCGTTTCCCGGCGCCAGTTGTGTCAAGTGTCGGGATCAGCAGCAGATACGGGACGTGGGAGGATATTCCCAAATTGATCAGGGAAGCGGACATTGCTGCGCTGCAATGCTTTGTATCCGGACAGGAAGGCGTTTTTTTCTATAGAGATGAGAAAAAGCGGATAAAGCCTCTTCTGGATAAACTACAATATGATTTGAAAGATGAAAATTATAATGGCGTTTTCAGATTAATCAACCAGCTTGAAAAAGAGTTCGGCGATAACAAGCTGGGCATGAATGAAGCCGTTTATTTATGGAACCAGGTGATCGGAATCATAATAAACCATTATCAGAATGAAGAAGATGTTGAAGGGTTGGAATACCTTAATTACTCCGAACTGTGCGACAGATTCCAAAACCTCGTTTCCATGACGAGCTTTTTCCGTGAAGTATTCCAGCAACTCCATCATAAAAATTATCCGGCGGTGAATTCAGGCGAAATATTGAAATGCTTTCAGCAGCTTGTTCAATACATAGACAGCCACTATGCCCAGGAGCTGTATATCAAGGATTTGTCCGAACGGTACTACTTAAACCAGTTCACCTGCTGCAAACTTTTTAAGAAGACATTGGGAAAGACATTTACGGAGTATATTACGGATATTCGGATAGACAAGGCCTGCCATTTTATCCGGGACACGGAGATGACGATTGAAGAGATCGCCTTGAAGGTTGGATATTCTGATTATTTTTATTTCAACAGGGTTTTTAAGAAGCATTGTGGAATTACACCCGCCAAGTACAAAAGAAATTGAGCGGAGGGGGAATCGTTTTGTGGTTTGGTAGATTCAAACTGAAGCATCAGATTTTTTTACTGATTTCAATATCGGCTGCTCTTATAATCCTGGCCCAATCGTTCTATTGGGCTAATTTCTACAACTTGACAAAAAGGCGGGCTATCAGTTACCAACAAAAGCTGATTGATCAGACCTACGTGAAAATTGATTCGGTACTGAGGGATATTAAAAACAATACGGATTTAATCTCCGGGGATCGGAGCGTACAGGAGTTCTTAACCACAGACGATATCTATACAAGAAATATTGTTTACGGTCAGTTTATCCTTGAACTGCTGACCTATATGAAGTCGTTCAATTCCATCATTTACAGCATACAGATCGAGGAGGGCGACAGGACGGTCAACAGTTTGAATGCATCCGACAGCAATTTTTATTATACCAGGGAATATAAGAACTTCATCAGTATATATAAAGAACGGTATGGTATTCGAAAAAAATCTGTATTTACCGGCTCGGTGAAGGATCCATATACGGAAAGGCATTTTTTTTTCTATCTGTCTCCGATACTGATCACCCAGGGAGGGGAAAACTTTGCGGAAATAGCGGGATATTGCTCCATTATGATCAATACCTCCAACTTTCAGGCTCTGATCCGAAATACGGAACTCACAACCAATTCAGAAGTTCTGATAATGGATAATGAAAACAGGATTATCGCATCCAATAAGGAAGGAAAACAAGGCCTGATATTTAAGGATTTTAAGGGACTGGACAAAAGAGGCGGAGCAAATGATATAACAACATACAACGGCCGAAAAGTAATTGTTCAAAAAAAAGATCTTGAGCAGGCCGGGGGATGGAAAATCGTAAGCATTATTCCCGTAAACGAATTAACAACCGATATGGACTTTATATTAGACGTCGGCGTCGTTTCAGCAGGATGCATGATTATCATTGTATTAACCCTCGGCATTATGATTTTCAAAAACATTACCCAGCCGGTAGCCGGATTGGTTGAGGACATGAAAAAGATCGGCGATCGGAAAATCAATTTCAGGTTAAAGGTACGTTCTACAAACGAGGTCGGTATCCTGGCCGCTGAAATCAATGCCATGATGGATCGGATTGAGGAAATGACAAGGAATATTTTCAATAGCCAGACAAGGATGTATGAATTGGAGCTGCTTAAGAAAAATGCGGAGTTTTCCACCCTTCAAAGTCAGATTAATCCCCATTTCCTTTACAACACCCTGAACTGTATAAGCAGTATGGGACTTGCGTGTGGAAGCAGGGATATCGCCCAGATATGCTACAGTATGTCCAGGATATTCCGCTATAGTATCAGGTCTTCCAATCTTGTTTTCATCAGTGAGGAGATAGAAAGCATTAATGCTTATCTGAATATAATCCGGATCAGGTATAATGGAAAATATGTCACGAAGGTCGATATGCAGAAGGATATTTTAGACATGAAGACACCCAAGATGCTGCTTCAGCCCATAGTGGAGAATGCTGTATGCCACGGATTGGAAAATGCTCAATATGGTGGAAGCATAACAGTCAAAGGATATTTGGACGGAAACGGCGACGTTTGTTTTACCATAACCGATACCGGGATAGGGATAGAAGAAAAGAAACTGGATGAAATCAGAAGCGAACTGAAAAGCGAGTATTCCGAAAGAATAATGAATTCGGATGTTTCCACCAATATCGGCCTTGTTAATATAGATAACCGGATAAAGCTGCTCTTTGGCGGGAAATACGGCATAGAAATCGAGAGCAGGTTGGGAAATGGTACGGCAGTAACGATCAAAATCCCGGTAATCCGGGAAAAGTCCTGATTGATTATTTTTCATATTAACAACCGTAAAAACTCATTTTTATCTCACGCAGTCCCAGGCTGAGAGGGAATTCGGCAAAGAGAAGAATGATGTGCTGATGGAGCGGAATCTGCGGCTTGGCTGGGATAAAATTCATTCTTTAGCGACAAGTGATACGCTTTAATTAGGACAATGAACGATTTCCAGCTTGTCACCCGGTTGCGTGCCGGTTGTGGCTGCAGTGCCTGACGGCAACTCCAGTACACTTCGGGATTTTTTAATAATTTTGGAAATTTTCCAGGGCTTGATGCCTTCTTCAATATACAGAACTGTCTGATCCTTATCCAGAAACAGCACATCTATAGGAAACCTCATAAAAAACATATGAATAGAATTGCATGGAGTGATCAGCAGACCATTGCCTTCGGGCAGGTCCTTTTTCATCTGCAGGCCCTTGAACCTTGTGTAAAAGGTGCGTGCGCAGGAACAGTCGGCGGCGAGCAGCGCATTGCGGGTAATATTCCTGATAACCACGGCAGACATCTCCTTTGCGGAGCTTCCCTGCTTCCCGAGCGTCAAAAAGGGACAAACTCCTGATATTAGCTTCCCGCTTGAGAAACCATACTTCTACATTATATCATACACTCATCCGGCAGTATCCTGAATCTTGCCTTAACGGCTTCCTTGACTTCATCAGGGGATATTACGGCAGAAGCATTGCAGAAGATATTCCAGAAATCCTGCATTGCACATTCATATGAATACATATTTATTACTGCATGAATAATGTTAATTAAAAACAGGATTAGTGGATTACAATAGGGGTATTTATTATGAACTGATAAAAAATTTTAAAAAAACAATATTATTTAAGACATGGGGGCCACTTTATCGTATAATCATTATAGGCAAGGTGGTGAGACCCGTTTGGAGCTGACCGACTATGAACTGATACAAAAATGTTTATCAGGGCAGCAAGAGTATTTTGAAGAGCTTGTGACTCGATATAAAAAGTTGATATTTAGCGTTGTATATAATATGATAAATGACAAAGAGGAGGTCAATGACATCTCCCAGGAAGTTTTCATCAGGATTTACAAAGCGCTTGACCGCTACAATCCTGAGTATAAATTTTCGACCTGGTCTGTCAGGATAGCCACGAACCTTTGTCTGGATATACATCGAAAGAAAAAAGTAGATTCAACTCCGATCGAGGAGATCGAGGATTTCTCGAACGGGATTGATACACCGGAAGCAAGCTACCTTCAAAAGGAGCGCACCCTCAAGATACACAAGGCGATTCGGTCGCTTCCGGATAAATACCGGACGGTCATCATTCTCTTTCATCAGAACGGTTTATCCTATGAAGAGATGACGAAAGTGCTGGGTGAACCGATGACAATCATTAAGAACCGCCTTTACCGGGCCAGATTGATGCTCAGGGAGGCACTGATGCAGGATAGAAAGGAGGAGGTATTATGAACTGTGAATTATCAAAAGAGTATATGATGAAACATTTCGACGGCGAACGTAATGATCTTGAAGAACTGCAACTAAAACAGCATTTGGCAAGCTGCAGCACTTGTAATGATGAATTCAACTGTATGGAGGAAATTTTCAAGGCGATTGAAACTCAGACAGAAGTAGAACCTCCGGCCAATTTTGAAGCAATGGTGATGGAAAAGGTCGGTGTTATTGAAAAGCAGCGCAGCGAAACATATTCGAGGCGAATTGTATTTCTATACAACGCAGCCACAGTGATATCCATCATACTTCTGCTGGTTTTTGTAGCGGATTTGAAGCAGGTAAGTTTATTTAATGCATTTCAAAAGATTAGTGAATACTTCAGTTCATTCTCCAGTGCGACATCCGCAGTACTTGGTGTTGTAAGCGATATTTTCAGACTAATCGGCGGAGCGCTTTTTGTGGTATTGGACGTAGCATTCTCGATTTTCAAATCTTATTACTACGTATTCCTTGCGCTGGTGGTCATGCTGTTTGCGATACAAAGACTGCTTAATTATGTGGGTACACAGAGCGGGGAGGAAGTTAAATGAAAAAACTCTCGTCCCTTATTATGCTGATTGCAGTGTTCATGTTGATGATATTGCCCGCCTTTGCCCAAGGCGTGGCAATTTCTTCCGATAATGGTGACAGAATCAGCCTTATCGATGACATACAGATCACAAAACCAGTCACGGGCAATGTGATCTCCGTGCTGGGGAATGTTACGGTAGACAGCAGCATAAACGGTCAGGTCGTGGCAGTCTTCGGTGATATCAATGTCAATGCGGATGTGGCTGGACAGGTGGTAACGGTATTCGGCAATACAATACTGACACAGAATGCATCTGTCGGAGGCAATGTCATAACAATCGGCTCACTCAACAAAGAGGAAGGGGCGAAGGTGAACGGGCAGGAGGTCAGGATTCTCGGCGAGTCGATGAACCTGGACATCAGTGCCTTCGTATACCTGAGGCTTGCATTAATGATCCTGTTCACACTTGCGGTATTGATTGTAGGTCTGTTGATTCTCGTCATTTCTAAAGAAAAATACAATAGGATCTCACAGCGGATTGAAAAGGATATTGGCAAGAAGCTTCTTCTTGGACTCCTCACATTCCTGAGCGCAAGCATATTACTGCTGCTGTTGCTTGTGACGCTGATCGCCCCCTTGCTATATATTGTCGTCCTTATCCTTTCGGCGATAACAGCAAGCATTTACTTCGGCAGGCTCATTCTCAAGACATTCAGCCAGAAAAACAGCATTTATACGGAGTTCATTACCGGACTTGTTTCGATTACTCTGTTGAAACTGCTTCTGCTGTTTTTGGTACCACAGCAGGATATCCTTCTTGGGCTTGGATTGATCGGTTTGGTGGATATTATCATTTACTCACTGGGCTTGGGAATCCATATGGAAGAGCGGTACTCGAAAAAATAAAGAAAATATAACGAGGCAAAAAATGTCTCCGTCTCGTTAAACCGATACGTTATAAGCTGTAGAAATAGTGATTCAGATAAAAATTTCATTTTGATGAAATAATAACAACGAATAGCTATAGGTAATTCACTCATAATAAAGTAGTGTGATTTTATTATGCGGGGGTGATTACGTGAAGCTATTTTTTTATGCAGCGACAGTATTTGTTACAACAGTGATGGTTTCCGGATGTGGAACATCATCGCAAAATGACGGTCAGGGATATGCGACAAAAAAGATCGATGTGAAAATGACCGGAACGGGGATGCCGGATTCGGCACCGTCGAAAATGTCTTTACCGGAAGCAACTTTGCCTGAGGCTGATGCGCCAAAGGCAACTTCACCGGATACAACTTCGGAAAGCACCCGCAACCGGCCTTTAAACAATGTGCGGGAGGTTGAACCAGTTCGCAGGGTTGCAAAAAATGTACGGCTTGGGAAGGAAAATATCGGTGGTATTACGGAAAAAGAGCTTCTTTTAAAGCTGCAGGAAGTATCGGCGAAAACAGATGTTGCCGTAAGGGATGCCAGCTATGATGCAAAGACCTGGATATTGAAGGAAGGGAAACCCGGGAAGAGCCTTAATACGGATAAACTCATGAAAGCGGCTCTTTCAGCAAAAGAAGGCCAGGTCCTGCAATACTCATATTCCCAGCTCCAACCCAAAGTCAATTCAGAAGAACTGAAAGGTAAAATTACGCTAATTTCACAGTATAGTACTCCATTTCTGGACAGAAGCAAATCACGGATAAAGAATATTCGAATTACGTCAGCAAAGCTTGATAGAAAGATTATCCAGCCCGGGCAGAAATTCTCCTTTAATGCTTTAACAGGGAGCAAATCTAAAAAGAATGGGTATGAAGACGCCACCGTTATTGTAAGAACCCCGGAAGGCCCGAAACATAAAAAAGCGCCCGGCGGAGGTGTCTGCCAGATTTCCACGACCTTATACAATGCTGTGATGAAGTGTGGGTTAAAGGTTACGGAAAGGCATGAGCATTCCGATGATGTCCATTATGTTCCTGATGGAAAGGATGCTACAGTGACATACGGAGGGGCGGATTTCAGATTTGTCAATAACAGAAACCACCCGATCATGCTCAGAATCACGGTAACAAGGGGCTCGCTGAAGGTAAAAATCTATGAAAACACTGCTGCCACTTAATAGTAAGTTGATTCTAGCCATTTTTATTTCTATCTGTTATAATACAACTGAGAAGGTGAGCACTAAATTTCGTGGAGGTTCGAAATGATAGTAAGGGAAATTGTTATAAAAAATTCTTCGGGACTTCAATCAAAATCCGCAGCTGTATTTATTCAAAAAGCATCCAATTATAAATCCAGCATATGGGTTGTCAAGGATGAGCGAAAAGCCAATGCAAAAAGCCTGCTGGGAGTATTATCCCTGAGCATTGGGAAAGGCGCAAAGCTGGCTATTTCTGTTGAAGGTGAGGACGAAGCGGAAGCCGCGGCCGACCTGGAAAAATATTTACTTTCGGATACGGGTGAGATAGCTTAAAAAATGTTTGACATACAGGAAGAGCTTAAAAAACTGCCCGATAAACCGGGCGTTTATATTATGAAGGACGATAACGGCACCATTATTTATGTTGGGAAAGCCGTAGTACTCAAAAACAGGGTAAGACAATATTTTCAGACATCTGCGAACCATTCGCCGAAGGTAACAGCCATGGTGGCGAAGATCAGCGAATTTGAGTACATCGTTACAGATACTGAACTTGAAGCGCTCATCCTCGAATGTAATCTGATAAAAAAGCATAAACCCAAATTCAACATCCTGCTCAAGGATGACAAAAACTACCCCTATATAAAAGTGACAATGAATGAGGAATATCCCCGGATGTTCATGACCAGAAGGGTCGACAGGGATGGCGCCAGGTATTTTGGGCCTTATTCAAATGTGTTCTCCGTCAGAGAGACGATGAATCTCATCAAAAAAGTATTTCCCATAAAATCCTGTAAACGCGAACTGCCCCGTGATATAGGGAAAGGAAGGCCATGCCTTAATTTTCATATCAGGCAGTGTCTGGGACCTTGTACGGGTAATGTGGACAAGGAGGAGTATGCCGTATTGATGCGTGATATCTGTTCTTTTCTGGAGGGCAGGCAGGATTCGATTATTCAGAAGCTGGAGGAGAATATGTCGGCTGCGTCGGAAGCGCTGGATTTTGAAAAAGCGGCATCGCTGCGGGACAAGCTGTCAAGTTTGAGGCATATCACAGAGGAACAAAAGGTGCTTTCTGTTGCCGGCGCCGATCAGGACATCGTAGGATTTGCAGCAGGAAAGACAGATACCTGTGTTCAGGTGTTTTTTATAAGGGGTGGCAAACTACTCGGAAGGGAATTCTTTATTGTTGAAGGCACAGGCGAAGGAGAGCTTCCCGAACTAACTTCATCGTTCCTGAAGCAATTTTACAGCACAGCTGCCATGGTACCGCCTGATATAGTAGTGGAAACACAATTCGAGGATATCAACGTTGTTGAGGATTGGCTCAGCGCCAAAAGAGGCGGCAGAGTACACGTAAGAGTGCCCAAAAGAGGAGAAAAGCTTCACATGGTGGAAATGGTCTCGCAAAATGCGAAGCTGGAACTTGCCAGGTTCAATGAGAAGCAAGCCGGCGGGGGGCCTGTCCAGGAAGGCCTGCGAGGAATGGCGGAAGCGCTGGGACTCGCACAGCTACCCCAAAGGCTGGAGGCATACGATATATCCAACACCGGCTCCTCCGAAATTGTCGCATCCATGGTGGTATTTGAGCAGGGAATGCCTGCAAAGAAGGAATACAGACGTTTCAAAATCCGTTCGACCGAGGTGCAGAACGATTATGCAAGCATGCAGGAGACACTGTACAGGAGGCTGAAGCACGCGGAAGCCGAGAAACAGGAAGCTGGAGAACAGGAAGCTACCGGGAAGCAGGATGCCGGGAAGTCCGGGTTTTCCAAAATGCCGGACCTCATCATGCTGGACGGCGGACTTGGACATGTCCATGCTGTAAGTGAAGTACTGGAAGAACTGGGTGTTACCATCCCGATTTGCGGTATGGTCAAGGATGACAGACACCGAACAAGAGGGCTTGTCCTGCAGAGCAGAGAAATTGATTTATCAAAAGACCTTACTGTGTTAAGGTTTGTGACATCGATACAGGATGAAGCCCATAGGTTTGCTCTCGATTATAATAAAAAGCTGAGAACAAAACGGTATACAAAGTCTATACTGGACGATGCAGAGGGCATCGGACCCAAACGTAAAAAGGCGTTGCTCAAACATTTCGGTTCCGTCGGCAGAATGAGGCAGGCGGGGATAGATGACTTGCAGGCCGTAGAAGGCATTAGTAGGACTGCCGCAGAAAAGCTGTTCGAATATCTGAGAAATAATTGAACAGGTAAGCATCAATATACATGGAACAAACCAGGTGATTCATTGGAAACGGCAAGTCGGACTTTATGTTCCGGAGAGGAAGGAACCCAACCAGAATGGCAATTTACGCGATCTCGGACCTGCATCTCGCGCTTAGTGTAGATAAGCCGATGGATGTGTTTGGAGCCAGATGGTCAAATTACATGGAAAGGCTTAAGGAGAACTGGAACGCTACAGTGGGAGAGAATGACCATGTGCTGATTCCAGGTGATATTTCATGGGCTACCTATCTTGATCAGGCGTATGAGGATTTCCGGTTTATTGATGGATTGCCCGGCAAGAAGATTATTTCCAAAGGCAATCATGATTACTGGTGGACAACCAAAAACAAGCTGGATAAGTTTATCGTTGAAAACAGGTTTTCATCTATCCGTTTCATGCATAATAACAGCTATCCTGTTGAAAACGCAGTTATCTGCGGAACCAGGGGCTGGACCATGCCCGGCGAAGAGGGCTTCAATGCGGAAGACTCAAAGATATACCAAAGGGAACTTGTACGTCTGGAACTTTCATTGAAAAGTGCGAAGTTGCCAGAAAACGGCTGTCTCATTGCCGCCATGCATTTCCCGGCTTTTAACTCAAAAGGAGTTTTTTCAGGCTTTCTGGATATAATGCAGAAGTACGAGGTCAAACTTTGCATCTATGGACATCTTCATGGAGAAGCCCACAGGAATGCAGTAGAGGGGCTTGCCAAAGGAATAGATTTCAGGCTTGTTGCCGCCGACCGTCTTGGATTCAAACCGATGAAGCTCCTATAAGGGTGTAGAGTCTCCCAGTTGACGGAGTCAACGACCAGCCCGGATGCATGGGCGAGCAGTTGACGGAGTCAACGACCAGCCCGGATGCATGGGCGAGCAGTTAACGGAGTCAACG
>JAEWQC010000221.1 GCA_023399355.1 Bacillota bacterium
GAATACCCCTGTTGCCATGGCGGATGTGCTGAAAAGTCACATTGAACAATGTCCGATGCATCCTATGTCGATACTGAAAAAGGAAATGGAACTGCTTAGCAAGGCTTTTGAACTATCTTGCACTGAAGTAGCTGATAGTTGCTGCCCGCATGAAATGGGCCTCTATGAATGCGATAAATGCGACGATTGCCCTCACTTTGGAGAGATCCATGAAAATACGGAACGAGATATTGAATGCTGGAGGCAGTATTACCTGAAGGAAGCAGCGCAATAGAAGGAAGATGTGTAGGAGGATTTATGAAACACGTAATTATTATTGACAAAGATGTTCCAAAAGAACACATATCGGAAGGTATGGCAGTTTTACAGGCATTGCATACCGGAAAATGCGACATTTGCACGTATTTAAAGCAATGCGAAATAGGTTTTGAAGATACAAAATTTCCCTCAGATGCTGCTTGTATGAAAATATTAAATAGAAAAATGCAAAATACGCAATAGCGTGATCGTTCTATTATTAATAATGAAGATACACAAAGGATTTGGTCAGATTTACCAACAAAATATATGAGGTCTGGTGGACGTCCATGAAATTCGCAGTATATCAAGGTGCTATCGTCAATGTGGAGAAGGAACATGAAACCTTTATAACCATCACAACGGATGAAGGATCGCTCATGGTCGATAAAGAGAAGCTCCTCCTTATCCAAGACGGTGTCTTAGATGAAGTCAAATCCGAGCTGGATACCATCAAGATTCAGATAGCTGAAATTATGAATCGAATATATCGCTTGGATCAGGAATATCACAAGAAAATGGAGGCTTTGAGGGAAATGTACCTGGAGGCACGATCAAAAGAAATGAAGGTGGTGAATCAGATTATTCGGAATTCGCAAAAAAGTTGTCAAAAATAACACGGTTGACAGGCAAATCAAAATGATATATAAAGGTGGTGAGGCTATTGGTTGAGTTGCTTGATCATATTACGGAAGAAGACCTTCCAGAGACTTACCGGCAAATTGCATTTATCGGCATCAACAATATCATCAAACTGGCCGAGCTGTTTGGCGGTACATGGCAATATATGCCCAAACTTGACAGCGTCACAAAGGAAGCCAGGGACAGAGCAATAAGGAACGATTTCAATGGCTACAACTTTGATGAGCTGGCTATCAAGTATAAACTTTCCTCCCAGTGGATCAGAATGATCGTCGAGCAAGACGTGAAAGAAAAACGAAGCAAGCCTATGGATGGGCAGATGGATCTATTAACTCCTTAAAGTCCTTGAAATATTTTATATAGCCGATTTCATGTAAAATCCTAGTATAAAAACTAGGATTTTTTATTTTGCTCTTGAGGTGGCATATGAACAGCGGAAACAGTTTGAACTTTGGAACTTACCTGCAGATTGCATCATTGATTCTTACGGTTTTTCTTATACCCATGGTGAAGTATATTGTCAGCCGTGAACTGAAAAGCCTGAAGGCGGCGGATGAAGAAAACAAAAATCTGCTGGAAAACTTTATCAAAGCAGTGAACGAGCGCTTTGAGAAAATTGAAGCATGTACCAAGCAGGAGCTGGAGTCAATCAAAAAGGAACTGAATCAATTCAAGGCAGATGCCCCGCTGATTTATGTCCTTCGGGATGATTTCATCAGGGCGATCGGGACGTTCGAACGCAAGCTGGATAAAATGCTGGAGTGGATGGCGACTATGACAAAGAAAGGAGAATAACCAGGTGAACGAGATCAAAGCTGCTGAAAACAGAAGAATCCGTGGAGAGATCCTGAACATTCTCCATTTCAATTACCCCATTCCCCTATCCGACCGCCAGATCATCAGATATCTGGAACAGCTCAATGTTACCACCTATAGCGATATTAACGCACACTTGGAATACCTGAAGGATTCTGAATACGTTACCCTGGATATGAAACAGCTGCCAAGTATCCGCCAGGAGAACAAATTCGTGAAACTCCTTCCGAAGGGAATCAATCTCATTGAACGCAATATACCGGATGATGCCGGAATCGATTTTTTATAGGAGGTTATCATGGCAAATCATAAAAATCGCGAGATTCGCGGCATGGTGCTGAAGATCATATATAGCAATTACCCTGAACAGATCGGTGACACGTTGATCAAGGAGATCCTGGAGGACTCCGGTTATGTAGTTTCCGAACAGGATATCAAGGCAAACATTGATTACCTGCAGGGCGGTGGATATATTGAATCCAACAATATCACCAACAAGGGACTCGGTATCAGCCGGACTGTCTGCAAGCTCACTCCTAAAGGAATCAACCTCATTGAAGGAAACATTGAAGAAGATCCTGGCATTGAGGTGATTTAAATGCAGGACAGAAGAAGCCATTCAAAAATCAGCCAGATGCCAAAATCGCTCCGGGATCTGCTCAACCAGAAAATTGTTGATGGCGCGACATATCGGGAAATCGAAGGCTGGTTAAAGCAGATGGGTCAGGATATCGGTAAAAGCGCAATCCAGACCCACGGTCAAAAGTTCCTGGCAAAATTGGAACAGCTGAAGATCGTAAAGGAACAGGCCAGGACAATTGTTGAAGAATCCGGAGATGCTCCGGCAACCAGCGTTTCAGAAGCAGCGAATCAGCTGGCAATGCAGCTGATTATGGAAACGCTCCTGGAAGTCGACAAAGGTGACCTGAAGAAAGAAAAGCTGACCTCCGTCCTAAAATCTCTGTCGGAGCTGATCAGAAGCTCGGTATCAACGGAAAAATTGAAGCTCCAGTTTAACAAAGGTCTTAAAAAGGCTATAAAGGAAGTTAAGCTTGAACTGCAGGAAGCATTGAAGAGCGAACCGGAATTATACAGCAAGATGACCGCCCTGGTTGACAAGGTCGACGAAAAGATGAACCAGAATCACGAGGATGACTGATATGTGTGATTGGTACGTGCTTCATGTAAGAACAGGCAAGGAGTCTGAAGTTGTCGGATCACTGGCCAGGCATCTGCCACATTGCAAAACGATGGTGCCGCGGCGGATCATGAAAGAACGGAAGAACGGACGTTGGAAAAGTATTGTTCGGGAATTGTTCCCAGGATACGTCTTTGTTCACACAGACATGGATGCAGCCATGTACTATAAACTGGATGGCATTCCATCGGTAATCAAGATCCTCGGTAATGACAAAGGACCGCAGCCGGTGCCTGAAAATGAAATGGCACATATCCTCTGGCTCCACGGCAGCGGAGATCCACTGGGAATCTCAGAGCTTCATCTCGAAGGTGGAAAGATCACGGTAATATCAGGACCACTGGCCGGCATGGAGGGTCAAATCATAAGGGTAGATCCCAGGAGGCAACGAGCCAAGGTAAACATCAGCCTAATGGGACAGCCAAGGATTATAGAATTATCAATCAATGCAATCACAAAATCGGAGCCGAGACAGTGCTGATTCGTCGCATGTTTCGGCAAAGAGGCTATAAGGCGGGCATAAGCAACTGGACCAAACTTACAGGTCCGGATGGCGAAGCTCGCCTTTTCCATTGAAACCTAAGAAAAAGAATCCCTGATCCCGGATATGGGGTTCAAATGATTCATATACAGGTATCGTCTGCTTACGGAAAAAGACAAAATGAAAACTCCAAAAAACTGCTAAAACATGTGAGGCCTGCCGGGAGGTCTCATATACAATTACCATTCAATAAAAAACCGTGCGTTATAACGCGTTAAACGCGGCGAGGACGGATTTTATGTAGCCCAGTGGTATCATTGGACGTTTTTATGTTTTCTATCAAAAAAAAGGCAAAAATGAAGCAGGTGAATTTTGATGGATATTATCCGAGAGCTGGTAGGCAAACAAGACCAAAAAGCAATCAGTGATAACAAGGCATTGAAAGACCTTTTGGAGGTCTATTTATATCGTGATACTTCTCCTGAAAGAAGATCCTTGCTGAAGGAATATAAAAACGGATCTCCTTTGACCGGAGAGTTTGGCATCAGGAAAAAACTCGGCGCTATTGACCTGGAGTTCTTTGGAAAAGCATACTTCCCCCACTATTTCAGCAGGGAAACTCCAGAGTTTCACCGGGAACTGGACCGGATCTGGATGGATGGAGTTCTGAAGAGTAAGTATCCATTGACCAAAAAGGATTCCAAAACCATCTCCAGACTGCCGGGATGCAAAAGAGGAATTGCTGCTCCCAGAGGTCATGCAAAATCGACGAACCTTACCTTCAAGGATACGATCCACGCTATTGTATATGAATATAAGCACTACCCCATTATCCTTTCAGACTCCTCCGACCAGGCAGAGTCGTTCCTGGATAATATCCGCGTGGAATTTGAAGAAAACGAAGCTATCAAGGAAGACTTCGGAAACCTTCAGGGTAAGGTGTGGAGCTCAGGCGTGATCATCACCTCAACAGATATCAAGGTTGAGGCTATCGGTTCCGGGAAAAAGATCAGAGGCCGGAAGCACCGGAACTGGAGGCCTGATCTCCTGGTCCTGGATGATATCGAAAACGATGAGAATGTCCGGACGCCTGAACAGCGGAAAAAGCTGGAGAATTGGTTTTATAAGGCGGTTAGCAAAGCCGGTGACGATTACACCGACATCGTATATATTGGTACGTTGCTCCACTATGATTCCCTGCTGGCAAAGGTACTGAAGAATCCTGGATATAAGTGTGTTAAGTACAAGGCCGTGCTCTCCTTTGCGACAAATAAGGATCTGTGGGAACAATGGGAAGCCATATATATCGATCTTTCCAATGAGGAACACGAGCAGATTGCGTTGAAATTTTTCGAAGATAACAAAGCAACCATGCTCGATGGAACACAGGTTCTGTGGGAGGCCAAGCTTTCCTATTACGACCTGATGGTGATGAAAGTTACTGAAGGTGACGCCTCATTCAATTCTGAAGAACAGAATGAACCGATAAGTCCGGACGATTGCTTGTTCCAGGAAGACTGGCTTGACTATTACAACGAAGCTGCAATTAACTTCAAAGATGCTGTCTTCAAGTTTTTCGGTTTTGTCGATCCGTCACTTGGAAAGAGCAAGCATAGCGATACCTCTGCAATCATTACCCTGGCGAAGGATGTAAAAACCGGCTACATGTATATCCTCGATGCCGACGTATGCAGACGTCATCCGGATCAAATCATTGAAGATGTATTGGACAAGGAGCGCTGGCTTAGAAAATCATTCGGTCGTGGGTACCGCAAGTTCGGAGCGGAAACCAATCAGTTCCAGTGGTTTCTTAAAGAGGAACTTGCAAAAGCCAGCGCAAAGGCCGGGCTTTATCTTCCGATCCAGGAGATAAACCAAACCTCTGACAAGACTATGAGGATTCAGACACTGCAGCCGGACGTGAAAAACAAATACCTCAAGTTCAATGCGAAACATAAAGTCCTACTAGAACAGCTGAAATACTTTCCCATGGCTGACCATGATGATGGGCCGGATGCCTTGGAAGGCTGCAGGACTTTAGCGAAATCAGACAAAAAGCATTTGCCTGTAAAAAAACCAACGGGATGGTAATAGGAGTGAAATCGGATGCTTACAGATTTGAATTTTTTAAATGTCGGCCAGGCTTGGCCTCCGCAAGGCGAAAGGGAACGGCTCCAAAAATACCAGGAGAACAAGCTTTTGTTCAAAGGCAGGCATAATGAGGTCTATAAAGACTGGGTGCGTCTGCTTCGTGACGATAAAAAAGCAACCCTTGAGCTGATCCTGAATTGGCATAAACGGTTATCCCTACTCTGGGCGGATCTACTGTTAAGCGAGCCACCAAAATTTACTTCCGGAAAGGAAGGTTCCAATGAACAATTGGAACTGGATAGTATGCTGGAGGACAATGGGCTGCTGAATACTGCTTATGAGCTGGTTCTTGACATAAGCCGATTCGGTACCGGCATTTTCAATGTCTACAACAACGGCAAAAAAGGCGTCATTAGCGTTACACCAGCCGATACTTGGTTCCCGGTCGTGGATGCCTTGAATATCAAAAATGTTCTTTACCATGTTCTGGCACAGACCTACACGGTAGGAGCCGGCGAAAAAATGGAGAAGTTCCTGCAGGTGCAAATTCATGAAAAAGGCAAGTATACGATCCGAAAATACAAAATCAAGGACGGTGTGATCCGAAGCGAAATACAAGCACCGCAGGTAGTTACGACGGGACTTTCGGACTTCGCTATCATCCCTGTCAACAATATTGTAACCAGCGACGAGGTGATAGGTGCCGATGATTATGCAGACCTTGACAGCGTCATACAGGAGATGGAGATCAGGATTGCCCAGATCAGCCGTATCCTGGACAAGCATTCAGATCCCAATATGTATGGTGACGAAAACGCCCTGGAGGAAGATCCGGAAACCGGTGAGACAACTTTCCGGGGCGGTGGTAAGTTCTTCCCTGTTTCGCAGGGTGGCGAAAAGCCGGGATACCTTGTGTGGGATGCTCAGTTGGAGGCTAACTGGAAGGAGCTCGATTTCCTGCTGTCGCAGCTGTACATTTTAAGCGAGACTTCCGCTGCCTGCTTCGGAGATCTCAAACAGGGACTTGCTGAAAGTGGTGCCGCCTTGAAACGTCTCATGATGGCTCCCCTGGCAAAAACACAGCGCATCCGGATGCGGCTCGACCCGGCATTGAAAAAGGCGCTAAAGCTCTGCAGCCAGTTTAATGCCGCAACCGATTTGTCCAAGGTACCGCTCAATATTTTCTGGAAGGAAGGTCTACCCAGGGACGACAAGGAAGATGCGGAGATCATGGCGATCCGAACCGGAGCCACCGGAGGCGACCGGACTATCAGCCGAAGGACGGCAATCAAGCGTCTGGACAATATGACAGATTCGGAAGTGGATGAAGAGATGGATCGGATCGCAGAAGACGAAGCTTCAACAGATCCATTATCACCAGCCCCCTTCAGCCGGGGCAATGAGCAGGTGTGATGTAGATGAAACAGCAAAAAACATACCTCGAAGCCCAGAAGCTTATCGAAATATATTCGAGAGCACAGCAGGAGTTGGTGGAGACCATCGCCGCCAAAGAAGCCAGAGGAAACGTCACTGATTTCCAAAGAAGTCTCCTTCGGCAAATCAGAAAGATTCTACAGGATCTGGACAAACAAGCTAAAGACTGGGCAAGAGGCGTTTTGCCGAAAAGCTACCAAATTGGAATCGACGCTGTAAACCGGTGGATGGAGGGCCAGGGGATTTCTGTGGGCACTTCATTTTCGCAATTGCATTCCAGTGCAATTGAAGTACTGATGCAGGAAACGCTGGATGAATTGTATGGTGCAAATCAATTTACCGGGGACAGATTTGCGGCTTCCTTGCGGCAATCTGTCCGGGATGTCGCTACACAAAAGATCGCACAGGGCCAGACTGTTCGGGAATGTAAAAAGAACCTAGTCAAGAAACTGTCGGAAGACGGATTCACTGGAATCCTGAGTAAAAATGGACGTACGATGTCCCTTGATGCATATGCATCTGTTGTAGCCAGGAGCAAGACCAGAGAGGCAACCAATACGGCCACGATGAACCAGATTACCTCCTTGGGACACGACCTTATCAAAATCAGTAACCATAAATCCAGCTGTCCGATATGCGCGGTAATGGAAGGACGAGTATACAGCATATCTGGTAAAGATCCGCGATATCCGCCATTAAGCATTGCCTTTTCCGGGCCGTATTCAAACATTCATGCGAATTGTAGCCATGTTCTGACACCATACATTCCGGAGCTGGCCGATGATCCGGAAGGAGACCTGGAGTATAGCCGAAAACCGTTTGATCTCGATCCCAGGAGCCAGAAGCAAATTGACATATATAACATGGTGCAGAAGCAGCGGAAGACCCTCCGGGACAACAGGAGGCTCTGGGAAAAGATGAAACTGGTCGTTCCGGACAATGCACCGAAATCATTCCAAGGCTTTCTCCGAATGAAGCAATCCGGATCGGAACGATGGGACCAGCTGCAGGCAGAATATAAAAGCAAACTCAAGACAGAATGAGTCAGTATAAAGGATTCCGCTTCGGGTGGAGATCCTTTTTTATTGAATAAAAATTCAAGGAGAAGACCGGAAAGGAGCATTTTAATGAAGATCCTGGAGTATTTAAAAAAGAATGCGGAAGCATTTGCAGGCATCCCGAATGCGGAAGAGTTGGTTAAAGCCGTCGTCGACAAGATGCAGGAGCTCGGTTTTATCGCTCTGGCAAATAACGAGAAGGAACCTGCTTATGTGGAGAAGGCGCAGCTGGATCAGGCAACAAGCCAGAATGCGGATCTGACAAAACAGGTTGACGACATGAAAAAATCCGTAGAAGGCCTGGATGAAATGACAAAGGCCAATGGGCAGCTGAAGGACAAATACAGAACGTCGGTCCTGAATTCAGCCATCAAGTTGGCTGCCATCAGCGCAAAAGCAAAAAATCCGGATGATGTACACAAGTTTCTGGACATGGGCAAAATCAACCTGAAGGATGACGACAGCATCGATGGGCTCGACGATCAGATCAAGGAACTGACAGCATCCAAAGGCTACTTGTTTGGAGATACCTCTCCTGCAGGCAGCGGGTTCAATCCTCCGGGCGGCGGTGGAAACGGACAGAAAGATCCGGACAAGATGACAATGAACGAATACGCCCAATATTACAGCGAAAGATCCAAACAGCAATAGACACCAATTTTCTCACCAAATTTGTCAATTTCATAGGCATTTTCACACAGCAAATATTTTACAGGAGGTAAGGTTTTATGCCAAACACACTTTTGACTCCTTCGGTAATCGCGAAGGAAGCCATCATGGTTCTGCTGAACAATATGGTTCTGGCAGGACTGGTACATCGGGATTTTTCAGGGGAATTTGTAAAACGTGGCGATACCATAACGGTCCGGAAACCAGCTACCTTTGTTGCCAATGAGTACAACGGATCAAGCATCAATGTGCAGGATGCAACGGAAACCGGCGTACCGGTCAAGATGGACAAAATCGTCGACGTCAGCTTCAAGATCACAGCGAAGGAAATGACATTGTCCCTGGAGGACTTCTCCCAGCAGTTCATTGTTCCGGCTATGAACGCACATGCCCAGTATCTGGACGCTCTCATTGCAAGTCTGTATGTCGACATTCCGTATTTCGTGAATGTCAGTGGTACTCCGGCCATTGGCGATTTCGCTAACATCGGAGCGGTAATGAACCAGAATAAGGCGCCGCTGGTCAACCGCAACTTGGCCCTCGATCCGATCACTCATGCAAAGTATGTCGTCCTGGATGCAGTCCTGCATGCGGATAAAGCCGGATCGACGGAAGCCCTGCGTACCGCAAGCATGGGAAAGGTGCTTGGTTTGGATTCCTACATGGACCAGAACATCAAGACACATACCAAGGGCACAGTTACTGCAGGAAACGCAACCGGTACCGCAGGACAGTCGACGCTGGCTCTTGCATCCGTCACCCCGGCCACCGGTACCCTGAAGAAGGGCGATGTATTCACCATTGCCGGAGATACTGGCATGTATGTTGTTACAGCTGATGCCACGGCAGCCGCTGGAGCAATAGCATCCCTCGCCATTTACCCTGCTTTGGGTACAAGTCCTGCAGCTGCTGCCATCACCGTGGTCACCAATGTCAGGCAGAACCTTGCATTCCATAAGAATGCATTCGCCCTGGTAACCAGGCCGCTGGAACTACCGCTCGGTGCTGCCAAGGCTGAGGTACTCTCCTACAACGGAGTCACCGTGAGAATCGTATATGGATACGACATGCAGGCCAAAGCAGATATCGTATCTATTGACTTCCTCTGCGGCGTCAAGACACTTACACCTGAACTGGCATGCAGATTACTGGGATAGTTACCTGGGGAGGGGTAATTATCCCCTCCCCTACCCTATCCAAGGAAAGGTGATATATTATGGCAGTTAACCTAATAGTAGGCAGCAACTCATATATTGGCGTAACCGACGCCGACCAGTATTTTGCCAACAGGCTTTATTCAGATGCGTGGGTTAATGCGTCTGCTGATCAAAAAGCCCAATCTCTGATCATGGCCTCCAAGCGGATTGACCGGCTCAACTACCGAGGGAAAAAGGCAGATCCGAACCAAACAATGAAATTCCCCCGCGCCATTTTTGCTAATAATCCCGGCACATATGCCATTGATCCCAAAGCGGTTCAGACATATCCCGGATGGGTGTATGAAATTGATGTGGCTCAATGTGTTAAGGAAGCAGTTTGCGAGGAAGCCTTAATGCTTCTAAAAGGTTCTTCCCAACGTGTTGAATTACAGGCCCAGGGAGTGCATTCATTCCAGATTGGGAATCTTTCCGAAACCTTCACTGGTGAAGTAGTTAAGCTTCTAAGCCCGGATGCCAGGGAACTGCTTCGAAAGTATATGGCCGGGAGCGTGAACATCATATGATGATGGATTATTGCAATCAGTCAGCTGTATGGAAACATATCGTCGGCCATGATAAGTTCAGCCAGCCTACCTACTTGGAAACGGATATCAAGGTTAGAAAAGAGAATAAAACCAGGCTAGTACGGAACAAAAATGGAATACAGGTGGTGTCAAACACCACTGTTTTTACAGATGCCGATGTGAAGATTGACGATTTGATAGACAATACCCCTGTTATTGCTGTTTCGGATATGATTGGACTTGGTGGTAAATGCGAGGGTTATGAGGTAATGCTATGAGGAACAAATGGTATATCGATGAAGCCAAAAACCGTGCAAAAAATGCAGGAATAAAGGCTCTCGTGACATGCGGTTTGGATCTTCAAGGCAAATCTCAGAATCAGGCACCTGTAGACTTGGGGGACTTGAGAGGAAACTGCAGCGTATCAGATCCGGAAACAACAAATAAAGGTACTCAAATTACAGTGGGCTATAGTCTTCCCTATGCCTTGCGTCAGCATGAACATCGTGAATATATCCATCCAAAAGGCGGAAAGGCAAAATATCTTGAAGATCCCTATAAGGAAAATGTAAGCAAATATTCAAATTACATCGGAAATTCCATCAAGAAAGCTCTGGGTGATTAGGATGCCTTTATTGATTGACAATATAACTGGCTTGCTGCAATCAGGAGGTTTTGGAACTGAGAATGTCGATATTTTTTCAGCTGCCCAGCCGGATGATCCGGATGATTGCGTAACTGTTTACGAAACAGGAGGTTTCAAGCCAGAACTCCATAACAGTGTTGAATACCCGACGTTTCAGATAATTGTCAGAGGAAAGATATATGCAACTGCCAGGCAGAAGGTCGACGATATTTATAAAGCCCTTCACGGAAACACTTCAATCTTCATGTTGATTCAGGCAATGCAGAGTCCAGGATCACTCGGGCAGGATCAGAAAAAACGGTGGGAATTCTCAGTTAATTTTAAAATCATCAAACATATGTAAAATTTGGAGGGAGTGAAGAAACATGGCACTTGCAGGAAAGGGCGGCAACGTCAAAATCGGGGCAAATGCGGTAACGGAAATAGGAAACTGGAAGTTGGACTTGGATCTGGATACAAAGGATAAAACGAACTTTGGTTCGAACGGGTGGAAGGAATCGCAGCCCACGCTGAAGGGCTGGTCGGGAACTTGTGAAGGAACCTGGAACGTCGCAGCTGATACAAACGGGCAGACAGCAATCCAGACTGCAGTTCTGAACGGGACATCGGTGTCCTTGGCGCTTTATGCGGACGGAACGCACAATTACGCCGGGACAGCCTGGATAAAGAAGCTGTCAGTCGAAGAACCTGTCGACGACCTGGTCAAGTTCTCTTTTGACTACGAAGGAACTGGGGCGCTGACATACACATGATAAGGTGGCGGGCATTGCCCGCCTTGCCTTTTTACTTATGGAAAGGGGTGACGGTTTAAATGTCAATTTTGAAATATAAGGGTGGCCAGACGTATTTTGACCCGGCGGGCCGCTTCTTTTTAGAACAGGGCGACCTGGTCGACGTCGTCGAACCCGAAGCCGTACAGCTGGCAGGGAAAGACGACTTTGACGTCGCCACGGACGCAGAGATCAAGGCCGCAGCGAAGGCCGCCCAGGCAGCAGCAGCCGCCCAGATAGCAGCTGAAGCTGGAAGGGAGGGATAACAAATGGCAGTCGCAGGCAAAATCGGAGCCGTCTACAAGGCGGACGGAGTGAGTACGACCTTTACAGACGAAACAACCACGGCAGATGCCGCAAAGCTGCGTTATAGAATAACGAACGCTGCGAAGCGGTACTGGGACGACAGCGCAGCGGTAACTGTCAAGAAGAACGGCGTCACGCAGTCCAATGGGTTCACTTTGGAAATGGCGGGCGGCGTGGTCGTATTCACGGCGGCGCTGACGTCAGAAGTTATCCTGGTAAGCGGGAAATATTTCACGGTGGCGCAGATGGCGACCTTCTTCGACTGGAAGCTGGACATTGAAAGGGATACAAAGGACGTGACGACCTTCGCGTCTAATGGCTGGAAGGAATCGCTGTCGACGCTGATCGGATGGAGTGCAAGCGCAGAAGGTTACTGGGCAGACGGCAGCTTCCTGGCAATGGTCGGGAATAGAATCATCCTGGTGCTTTACGTCGACTACGTCGGGGCCGACCGATACGAAGGATACATCATACTGAAGAAGAACAGCATCGAAGAGCCTGTCGACGATATCGTCAAGGAGACAGTCGAATTTGAAGGGACAGGTGCCCTTTATTATCACGATATATAAGTGAAGGAGGACAAACGAATGTCAAGGAAAAAGGAAGTTACGGTGCTACAGGAAGTGACAGAAAAAGGGGTCACAGTCGTTATTAAAGAAAAAACGCTGGGCCAGCTGGAGGAAATGCTTACAAAGGTTGCAGGCGTCCAGGTGAAGGATATCATTCAGGCCAACGATATTGACCATGTAAAAAATAGCCTCATGAGTCTTTTTACTGACAATATTCCGGAGTTGTTCCCGCCGATCAAGCCGGAGCAGGTTAAAAGCCTATACCCTTCTGAGATTGAAGAACTGGTTGAAGGGTTTATTGAAGTAAATTTTTTCGGGGTGAAGCGCCTGGCGGTTCCTCTGATGAGTGTCATTCGGCAGCAGATCAACAAATAAATGACACTCTAGGAATAGATGGTTATATTGATGCCCTGGCTAGTGAATACGGATGGACGCCTGAAATTATCAAGGGCCTTACCCGGAGTGAACTACTGGGGCTTTTTCACAAGATCAGAGAGCGTCGAGCAAC
Organism: Bacillota bacterium; assembly: GCA_023399355.1. Classification (GTDB taxonomy): domain Bacteria; phylum Bacillota; class Clostridia; order Acetivibrionales; family DTU013; genus UBA1305. The sequence goes on from JAEWQC010000221.1 coordinate 13,209, forward strand.
GGAGTATTACATGCAACGTGCTCATTACGCTTTTATGGTTGTGAATATCAATTCCATGCTGGGTGGTAAACCGAAGAAAATTGAAGAATTAATTGGGACTCTTCCGGACCATCTTAAAAGAGCCTTACAAACAAATGAGAAAACTTCTACGGCATCCCAACCCAAAGGGCAGATTGAAACTTGGAGGGAAGGAGCGGCGATCCGTGGGTTGAAAATTAACTCAGAAAGGGTGAAACAGTAAATGGAAGTCGGGAAACTTTGGACGACTCTTAGCCTTGATCGAAATGAATATAACAAAGGACTTGACCAAGCTAAGCGGCAAGGTGAAGGGCTGGGTAGCTTCCTGAAGGGCGCATTTCAGTTCACTGTCGGGCAGGGTATCTTTGACCTCATCAAAACCGGTATAAATACGGTTAGGACGTCAGGAATGGAATACAATAGTATTCTTCAGCAGAACACTATTGCATTTGAAACGATGCTGGGCAGTGCAACCAAAGCAAAATCCATGCTGGACGATCTACAGAAATTTGCTGCAGCAACACCGTTTGAGTTTCCGGACTTAACCACGGCCACTAAAAAAATGCTGGCCTTCGGTTTCAGCGCTGATCAGGTTATGCCAATGCTTAAAGCCGTGGGTGATACGGCAGCTGGCTTGGGTATGAGTGGAGCTGAAGGATTGGATAGAATCATCATTGCTCTGGGACAAATGAAGGCAAAGTCAAAAGTCCAGGCTGGCGAAATGCTTCAGTTGACTGAAGCTGGAGTTCCTGCCTGGGACATCTTGGCGAAAGCAATGAATATGACCACAGCTCAGGTCATGAAGCTATCTGAAAAAGGACTAATCCCTGCGGATAAAGCAGTTCAATCCCTTGTTGATGGAATGGAAGAACGCTTCCCTAACATGATGAACAAGCAGTCGCAATCATTCGACGGACTAATGTCGACACTGAAAGACAATTTGAACATTGTCTTCGGACAAATAATGAAGCCCGCGTTCGACTGGCTGACAAATACGGCGCTGCCAAAAGCAATCGACCTTGTAACAAAGTTCCAGGCTGGGTTTTCCCAAGGCGGATTCAAGGGTGGATTGGAAGCTGCCTTTGGAGCCGGGACTGCGAAAAAAATTGAAGACACGACAAAAGCCATTGCCGGGCTTGCGCTTGCTTTTGGAGCGCTAAAAGTAGGGCTTGCTGTAATTGCGACAATCCAGGGCGTTGTCACTGCCATTTCAACAATAGGGCCTATCGTCGCGGCTATTGCGGGATGGTTTGGAACACTTGGCTTTGCCATTTCCGCTGTAGCTGGTGGAGCGGCGACTGTGGGCGAAGCGCTTCTGATGGTGGCTGGCGGCCCGGTCGGGCTGATTATAGCAGCCATTGTCCTGCTGGTCGGTGCGTTTATATACCTGTGGAACACGAACGAAGGCTTTAGGAACTGGATTATAACGGCCTGGGAGAACATTAAAACATTCATGGCTGGCGTTTTTCAGTGGATAGGCCAGGCGGCTGTCGTCGTGTGGGACGGAATCAAAGTAGGGTGGCAGGCAGCTATGGCCTTCCTTGACAATCTTGCGCGGACGATTTTCAATGGACTGCAAGCATTCTGGCAGGCGTGGGGGCCAACAATAACGGATATCTTTAAGACGGCCTGGGACATTATTGTACAGGTGGCTACTATTGTCTGGAACAAGCTGAAGGATTTCTGGGAAACGTGGGGCGGTGTAATAACTTCGTATTTTTCGGGCCTATGGGAAACCATAAAGGCCATATTTTCAATGCAGATCAATACCTTGATTCAGGCCCTTGCGCTTGCTTGGGAACTAATAAAGAATGGAGTCGTCACTGCGTGGAACGCAATTGTGGTCATTTTCCAATTTGCATGGGAAACTATCAAGAATGTGTTCGCGACGGCAATTAATATCCTTGACCAGGTTTTGCACTTGTTCCTTAACATCTTGAAGGGCGACTGGGGTGCGGCATGGGAGAATGTAAAAGCCATCTTTACGACTATATGGGACGGAATAAAAACACAGTTCCAGCTTGTCACTGGATTGATCGGCGGGCTAGTGAAGACGTTCTCTGATGGTATCGTAGGATCCTTCCAGGCATTGAAGGACGGAGCGCTGGCAATATGGAATAGTCTATGGAGCGGCATAAAAGGAATTGTCGATAGTATAAGCAGCGCCGTTTCAAATGTGTGGAACGCAATAACAAGCCTTGCAAGTGCACAGAATAGTGTTCCTTCAGCCCCAACGTCGAGCAGTACAAAGACCACAACAACGACCACGACTGCAAAACACGCAACTGGCGGCATTTTCACACAGCCGACATTGTGGGGTAATAATTTGATCGGAGAACAAGGCCCCGAAGCCCTTATGCCTTTAGACAGACTGGAAGGGATGCTGGGGGGTGGAGATCAGCCGATCATTGTCCAGGTCGTCATGGATGGCAGGGTGATACAAGAATACACAGATAGGAAGCTGGGCAGCAGGACCAGAAATCTGGGCTTCGCAACATAATGGAGGTAAACTGGAATGGTGTATACAGCAAGCATATACAATCCGGTTACGGCGCAGACATATGATATAACAAGCAGACTGCAAAAGGTAACGACTGGCTTCGCGCTGGACAGTGAAGTATCCAGCCTTACCCTTTCCTGCCACAATATCGAAAACGTCCACATATTCGAACAACTGACGCTGAAGAAGAACGGAGCCGATTATTTCAAGGGTGTAATACAGAACCAAGAAGACTTCGACCATGGATTGAAAGAAACAACCTTCGACGCCGCAGACTTCGGCTGGATGCTTCAGAAACGCATAGTAACGGAGCGCTATATGTCAAGCGACAGCAAGCAGGGTCGTCCGGATTTGATCATTAAGGACTTGATCGCGAAGTATGTCCCGGAGATCACGACAAACAACGTCGATGCTTGTTTCACCATTTTGGACAAGCTGGATGTCGTATATGTAACTGCAGACAAGGCATTGAGCATGATAATGGATTCACTCACGGGTTGGCATTGGTATATTGACAGCGCGAAGGATATGCACTTGTTTCAGAACTTCGAAGTGGATGGCCCAGCCTTCCAAAAAAATGTCGCGACTGGAAAATATAATTTCATGTTCAACACATTGAACGTCCGATATGAAGGGTACGACCACGCGAACCGTGTCTGGATAGTCGGCAGGAAACAAGCCAGCCCGACCTTCATCCACGAATATTTCACAGGGGACGGGACAAAGCGGTATTTCATCCTTGCATATGAACCGAACGAGGTCGAAATCTACGTCGGCGGCGTTCTCAAAGACAGCAGCTTGGAAGCAAATGATAATGGGAATCGGGACTTCTTGATTAATAAAAGCCAACAGATTATTTATATCCCGCCCTATCGGTCGCCATACACGACTGCAGCGAACGGCATTGACGTGAAGTACAAGCCGACAGTCCAGTTTGTCGACAAATACGAAAACTATGCTGACATACAGGCCAGGGGAGTATATGAAAGCGTTTTAAAGAACCAGGACATCAAGGATAAAATGGCTGCCAGGGCATATGGAAAGGCGGAAGTGAACAGGGCGTCGAAATTGCGGCGGATAGTCTACTTCAATACACAGACGCTCGTTGTCCTGGGACAGCGCTGCAAGCTAACAATCGTTGAACCGGGTCAAGGCTGGGACGTACAGGGGTATTTCCTGGTAACAAACATACGGCACGAAATCACGGACGGCGGCGCGTTCGAATACTTCAATGTGGGATTGGAGGAAATTGTATAATGAGCGAAGGCATAAGCGACCAAGTCACAGACCTGTCTAAAAGAGTGCAAGCCCTGGAAGGCTCCGATATGTCAGATACATTAAGCGTCGCCAGGATAACTAAAATTTATGGGAGTGTGAAAGTCGTCACGACCGTCCGTATTCGAAGTCTGAAGGTGAAGTTCTGTGATAACGGGCTGTATTGTGATCCTGCGCTTTATATCTGACAGGAGGGATAACAAATGGCCGTAATCACAAACGGGTTCTTGGTTACAATAATGAACCTGGTAAAAAACGACTTGAATTATATCGGAATTGGAGCAGGATCTACACCGCAGCCAACCGACACGCTACTGGATGCTGAATTGTCCAGAAAGACAGCGACAGAATATATTGACGGAATGACGGTAGTGAAAGAAGCCTACTGGAGTGAAACGGAACTGAACGGGCAAATACTGACAAACGCTGGGCTGTTCTGCAACGGGGCCACATCGTCGATAGGGACTGGACAAGTGGCCGCTGCCGATGTCATAAATATAGTTAAGGATTCGACGCAGACCTTGACGGTAAGCGTCGAAGTAACTTTTGAGGGGGTGGGATGACAATGTATGTAATGACGAACTGGGTGCAAAGAATTCGGCAATATGCGAATAGAATCGTCCTTACTGCGACCGGGGGAGCAAATGAATACGATGTGGCACAGGTCGAAGGCACAGTCACACAGGTGGGCATTGCCCTAAGCCCCACGAACATGAATAAGATGGAACAGGGCATATTGGACGCTCACAACATGGCATCAGTCTATATTTATAAAAACATTGGAGGTGCTTTATAATGGCAGCAAACCAAATACCCATTTACCCGATAGCGCCGAAGGTTCAATGGGGTAATGTCTTGGCAGCCAATACAGCTAAAGACGGCACGGGAACGGTCGTAACGGTATTTACTTCCGGGACAAATGGCAGCCGCATAGACCAGATCAAAGTCCGCGCTCTGGGGACGAACGTTGCCACGGTTATGCGCTTCTTTGTAAATAATGGTAGCGCAAACACTACTGCGACAAACAATTCATTGATTCACGAAGTAACGCTGGCAGCAACGACTTTATCAGAAGTGGCTGCACTTGCCGACAATGATATTACTATCACAAAAGGCTCTGACATTGCGGTTCCTATTCCGTTCCTTCCTGCTGGGTACAAAATCAATATTGCAATTGGTACGACGGTGGCGGCTGGTTACCAAGTAACTGTCCATGGCGCTGATTATTAGGAGGGTTCAATGGAATGAAACAATCATTTAGCGGATTTATCCTTCCGAAGCCAGACAAAAAGGCAAATGTCGTTCATGGAGTACAAGACTATCCAACTCCAGGGACATACCAATTTCGCATTCCAGGTGGAGTAACAAGATTGTATGCTTTGCTCGGGGCCGGTGGTGGTTCTGGGGGTACTATGTACATAGACAATCGCTATCCGGGCGGTGGCGGTGGTGGTGGGGGGAATTGTGCTGGAACAATAGACGTGCTGCCAGGGCAAATACTTACTGTTTTTGTTGGTGGAAGTGGAAGTGTCTCAGCTATACAAATGCCGGATGGGAGTCAACCATTAACAGCAACACCAGGATCCCAAGGTTATGATGGTTCTTATGGTGCAGGTGGAGCCGCTGGAAGCGGAACGGGCGGAGAAGTCGGACCAGGCGCTGCTGGAAGTTCAGCAACAGGCTCAGGAAATATATCAACGGGTGTCGGTGGTCTTGGAGGTCGCGGCGCTAAACCATATGGTGGTGACGGCGGACAAGGATATTATGCTTCAGGTGGATCGGTCGGCGGGATAGGACATGTAAAAATATGGTGGTGAAAGGTAGCTGAATACACATGTTGGTTATTGGAAAACTTGATTCAACAGGCAAAATAAGGGTAGATGGATGTTTCTCAGATGGCTCAACGGCTTCAAACATAGCTGTAACTAATCCACCAAACCCGCCAGAAAGCAAGATCGGGCACGATACGGTATTATTCTTGAATTCTGAAACAAGAGAACTATTCTGGGATTACATTGAAAGACCGCTGACAAACGAAGAAACTGTCGCAATATTGAAACAGGAAAACGCCGAACTAAAAACAAAGAACGCCGAAATGACGGCGGATGTGGAAGCAACGGCAGCAGCTGTGGACTTTATTATGATGAATTTCATGCCAATGCTTTAATTGAAAGGAGATGAAGGAGGTGGCACAAGATATGGCAGCATATTTGGCGATGCGGATTGAAGCTGGGAAACTGGACTATAAGACTGTTTTTTCAATGGCAGTTTATAAGCAATTTCAAGCTGATGTCGACGCGATTTTAATCGCTGACGGACGTCAGGACTTGATCGTACCCGTTTAAAAAATATTAAGAATAGATTTTGTAGATAATTGTAAGCTGTGGTATAATTACCATAATAATTGATTAGGGGTGATTATAAATGAAAAAACGGCTTCAAGGGTTTCTATTAGGTGTTATTATTACATCTGTCTCATTATCTGCGTTTCCGGCTTTTGCTGCAGGTATAACTAAAAAAATCGATGTGATATTAAACGCAGTATCGGTAAAGGTAAATAGCCAGAATTTGAGTGGTGACAACATAGTTTACAATGGAAATGTTTATATCCAAGCTCAAAAGATCAGCGATTCCCTGGGCAAAACATATACATGGGATAAAAAAGCCAATATTGTTACCATTAATGATAAAGCAGTTCAATCTACAAACCAGTATTCCTACTCAAATCCTGCTCCAATAAATACAAAACAGGTAATACAAGTGAAAGGCCTACTCCAGACATATAAGGCGGAAATGACAGTAGAAGAAATTCTTCGTGGAGAAGAAGCTTGGACAAAAATAAAAGATGCCAATATGTTTAATGATGCAGCTCCAGCGGGCTTTGAATACATACTAGCTAAAATCAACTTTAATCTTTTGGATATCAATAATGACGAACAATTGGATCTAAATGGAGCTGTTGATATAAAACTAATTTCATCTGCTGGAAAGGAATATGAGGCTGTAACGGTTGTAAGCCCTGAGCCACAGATGTCAGCAAAGCTATATAAAGGAGCATCCAGCGAAGGATGGGCGGTATACAAAGTAAAAGCTGATGATAAGCAGCCGAAGCTTGTTTTTGGGCGAGATTATAACGGTAAAGGTGGCATATGGTTTAAAGCCTATAAATAGAAAGCTATAAGAAACCGTTAATTAACTTCAAGAAAAAAGAACCTGAAAGGGTTCTTTTTTCTATGCAATTTTGAAAGGATGGTAAACCATGCAAAAGGTCAATGATTTTAAAATTATATCGAAGGCAGCGACAATAGACATAAGCCAGCTTAACTTCTTGTCCTTGTCCGGACGGGATGCTTATTATACCCAGGGAATATACGGCCAGGATGTTATCGTGGCAGTTCTGGATACCGGTGCAAACCCCCATGCTGAATATGAAGATAGGCTCATCTTCGGTGATACATTTTGTACTGATTATAAACCGACCGAACATATGGATGATTTCGGCCACGGTGGGCATGTCATCGGTTCTGTGATCGGGAAAAATGTAGGTGTCGCTCCTAAAGCCAAAGTATTGTCCATTAAGATCATGAACAACATGGGCGAAGGATATATCCAGGACATTATCAATGGACTGCAATACGCATTGAACTGGCGGAGTCCGGAAGGTAAAAGAATTGATATTGTGAACCTTTCCATAACTTGTAATGGTGTTTGGTTGGAAGCCCAGCCAGCATTGTACATGGCATATCATAATGCGATCAAGGCACTTGTCAGCGCAGGAATTATTGTGATATGTGCTTCAGGCAATACTGGTGATGGAACTATCCTCTACCCTGCCTGCTGGGATGAGCCTATTACGGTAGGAGCTGTTGACGTCGAGAAAAGAATTGCATATTTCAGCACTCAGACAAATGAGGTCGATGTTTGCCAGATCGGTATAAATGTGCTTTCTTGTGGACGCAACAATGATTATATGGTCCTTAGTGGGACAAGCATGGCTACTCCAATTGTTTGCGGGATAGCAGCTCTTGCTGTGTGTAAGTACAAACTGCTCAACGCTGGTAAATATATGCCTGAATCTGCCCTCTATGAGTTTCTGAAGATGAATACCTGCGACCTTGGAATATCTGGAACGGACATTGCTTATGGAGCAGGATTCTGCACACTGGCTGCAGGCTTCCGGACAAAACAGACACGAATCGATTTCAAGCAAGGTGACTACAACATCTACGTGAACGGACAGCTTTTCGTCAGTGACGTTCCTGTAACGGTTGCTTTACCACCGAATAGCACAAACGGTAGAACCATGGTACCGATGAGGATCTTCAGCGAGAAACTTGGGTGTTCTGTTTTATATGACAACAATACAAGAGTGGCTTCGCTGGTCAAAAATGAATGGGAGGTTGGATCATGAAAAAGGGTATCGATTGTACCACTCGCATTACAAAGACACTTGCAGATAACCTGAAGGCTCAGGGAATTGCATTTATCTGCAGATACCTGGTACCGGCGAGTATGGCGTGGAAACGCTTAACTAAAGCGGAAGCTGATGTCATTACAGCAGCAGGTATCAACATTCTCTCAGTTTTTGAATCCTCTGCAAACCGTGCTTCAGCTGGTAAAACTGCCGGTCTGACTGACGGTATGGCTGCCATGAAGGAAGCTCAAATTGTTGGACAGCCTGTAGGAACGACCATTTACTTTGCAGTGGACTATGATGCACAACCGAAAGATTACGACATGATAGAAGCCTATTTGAAAGCCGCATATTCTCAAATCACAGGCTACAATATCGGTGTATACGGCTCCTATGCAGTATGTGAAGCCATGCACTTGCGCGGCATTAAGTATTGCTGGCAGACATATGCCTGGTCAAAAGGCAAAAAATCGGCTTATGCCAATGTCTATCAGTACAAAAATGGTGCTTCCGTAGCTGGCATCACATGCGATCTGAATGAGTCCTATGGGAATGAAGGTTATTGGTCACTTGATCTAACATATGAAAATGCAGTAAAGGTGATCGCTGAGAAAACAGGAATTAGCCCGGAATATTGGATTTCTCGCAAGAACATTGATCCAAACTTCGCAGCATTCATAAAAAAGATTGCAAAAGCCATGTGAGGATCGACTTTGTAAATATTTGAAAATCAGCTAGCCCCCAGGCTTAAGGGGAGGAAGGCATATCATGAAACGGTTCATTTTCTTGGTTCTCACTATTCTCTTCGTGGTTATTATGACTGCGACGGTGGCTTTTGCTGCAGACAGTCCTCCGGGTGAGGATACTTCTGGCTCATATATGACCTGGTCTCTTCTGGGTACTATGGCCGGAGCTGTAGCAGCCACAACATTGATCACACAGTTTTTGAAGCTTCCACTTGATAAGGTCTGGAAAATACCTACTCGCTACCTGGTCTATTTTATTGCACTTCTTATCCTGGTAGCGGTCGAAGTATTCACCGGCCAGATCACAGCAGAGCGGGTTATACTATGTATTCTAAATGCAGTTATTGTGGCAGCTGGTGCTATGGGTACATATGAAAACACCTTCAGAAAACTTGAGTCAAAAGTACCCACGTAAATTGTAGAATTGAATAGCAGAAATCAAACCAGGGTGTCTGGATTAAGGCACCCTGGTTTTGCCTATTTGAACTCTTTTGACATTGAATGGAGGCTAATATGAATAGCTTTATAGGTTGGATTGGAGGTAAAAAACTACTCCGGGAAACCATTGTTAGGAAATTCCCAGATAAAATTGGTAGGTATATAGAGGTCTGCGGCGGAGCTGGATGGGTGCTTTTCCATAGAGAGAGGCATGCAGATCTCGAAGTATATAACGATGCAAACGGGGATCTGGTTAACCTGTTTCGATGCATCAAGTTTCACAGTGGTGAACTACAGCGGGAATTAGGTTACATGCTAAATTCACGGGAGCTGTTTGAAAACTTCAAGGCTCAATGCTATTTACAAGGTATGACTGACATCCAACGAGCTGCACGCTTTTTTATGGTTATAAAAACATCCTACGGTTCCGATGTCAGAAGCTTTGGATGCGTAAAGAAAGATGTAAGGAACATGGTGAACTACCTGGATGCAATACATGATCGACTAGCGAGGGTTGTTATAGAAAATAAGGGCTATCAGGATATTCTTCGAGTATATGATAAGCCGGATGCCTTGTTCTACATCGATCCTCCCTACTACAGGACAGAAAAGTATTACTCAGAAGTCTTTACCGTCGATGACCATGTACGGCTTCACAATGCGCTTGCAGGTATTGAAGGAAAGTTTATTCTATCATACAATGATTGTGAATATATAAGAAACCTGTACTCGGGATACAGGATAGAAGAGGTGTTCAGAAATCACAATCTTGTTGGTCGATACAAAGAAAAAGAACATAAATATGGCGAGCTGATCATTATGAACTACTAATTTTTTTTGTACAGCATATAACCTATATCGTTATAATCTAACGATATTAAAGCTCCAATAACCCATAATGATAGAATTTCCCCAAGAAGGTAATTAAGGGGGAATTGACTTGATAAAGATACATTTATCTAGGATTCTGGGTGAAAGGCGATGGACACAAGCTGAACTTGCTAAGAAGACTGGAATTAGGCCATCAACGATAAATGAAATGTACCACGAGATAATTGAAAGAGTTAACCTTGATTATTTGGACCTTATTTGTGAAGCTCTTGATTGTGAGGTATCAGATATTTTAGAATACATACCTAATAAACAACGTAGAACCGGAAAAGATGTGTTAAAATAGACTTCAAAACAATCCTTTTTTTGATGGATTGTTTTCACATATAATTATTACAAAATGATTCAATAGATTTAATTATAAAATTGCCAAATTAGGTGCGAAATTTTGCCAATATTTTTGCGAAGCTACAGAAATGCAGCCAACGAAAAGCTATACTATATGTATAACGGACACGCCGACGTAACCGCGCTCTTTGACAATACCGGCATCAAAGCCT
>JAEWQC010000224.1 GCA_023399355.1 Bacillota bacterium
CGGGAATAGTACTCAAGAAAGATTGTTAAAAGAAGCGGAATATGGATTTTTTCAATTGAAGCAAATCGATTCTCAATATTTACTTTATTTGATTGACGATTATGTTAAATCTACATCCCCAGATAAAACAATAACATCGGAAGAGAAAAATTCTATTCTTAAATATGTTTATACGGAGTTGAAACTTGAACATGAACAGCAAAGCCCATTAGTCGTTTTGTTTGTAACTGATGCATTTATCAATGGTTATTCTTATCGTCAATGGAATCTGGAGATGCTTGTTCAAAATATTGTTAAAAGGCTTACTGATAATTGGCTCATATCTCTTTGTCATGGAGACCAAATCTTGTATAGATATCTGTATAAAACACTTGTTTTTGCCACTGCAACCGGCGGATTGAATTGCAATGGAACTATCCCGCAACTTTTATCATGTGAACTAAGACATATACTAGACAACGACGATTGCAAAGCTATCCTGGACGGAGCAACAGGTTTTTACAATGAGGTTATTGCACCTATTGAGCCTGATCTGATTGGTGAATATATGGTGCTGGACTATCTGAAAAATAAAAGTACACAGTGCCAGAAGCGCGAAGTTATTACAAGCTTCTATCACTACAACGCTTTGTCATTTATGGTATTGGTCTCGAAATGTATCGACGACTATTATCAAGCAAGCAATTTTCGATTTTTCTTTGATGATTTTATAGAGTTATTGGAACCACTTGAGGATAATCAGGCACACACTGTTGCGTATGCACATTTGATTGAGCTGTTTGCGTTGGTGTGTGATAAGTCAAAATTGTTCCAATGCACAGAAAAATTAAGATACTTGCATATTAAGACCATAAAGTCCGGCTACTCAGACCCAATAACATCAATTTATGCAAACCATCTTGTCCATCTTACCTATATAAATGGCTATGATCAATTATCTGTTCTGGACAGAAATAATAAATGCCGGGAAAATTTGGCTTCTGCCAAAGAAGCACTCATTGAACTAACAAGACTATACGAAAAATCTTGCAAAGATCACTCGCAAAAAGGGATTGCATTACAGTATGCTCTTGGCTTGGCAAATTTGTCGTACTATACTTCCGCCATCAATGCAAAATACTATGCAGATATCTTAGCCCGATTATACGCGGAGAGAGGCGAAGAATGGCCCCAAATATCTGTTTACTATGCTATGGCATTGAATAATCTGATTTTCAAATTGAAATCCACTCCTGATGATTCATCCATCAGCAATGCCGATAATGCGCTTTCGGAACTTCAGAAATTATACGAAAAACATGTTCTGGAAGCCTTCAATTTCAATAAGGTTCAAGTTCATGTTCTTAATATGGTTTCGAATTCAGAACTTCACAAACAAGTTGATACTCAAATACACAGATTCGAAAGTATGATATCCTCATTTCAACTGAAGGTTGTCCCCGAATATGCAAAAGGACTTAATAACATCATAGGCTTATATATTGTTTCAGAAAATGATGTCAAGGCGAAAGAACACTATATCCTCCTTGAATCTATTTATAAACAATACAAGGATGACTTGCCGGATGTTCATATAGAATATGCAAAGAGCATTGTTAATATGATACCTACATTCCCTTTAAGTGAAGCTAAGAATTTGCTGCGGATGTTAGAGGGGTTTTGCAGTGCAGCCGATAGCAACTTTGAAATATTCGTTGTTCGTTACATTAAGGCATTGACAAATTATATCACCGGCTTTTTTAAACGTTGGAATTATTGTGCAGAAGATGTCAATAGAGCGTTCAACGAGATTGAAAGGATCTATAATAATTATAGATCGATATCAACTGAAATATTTTTGAATTATGTTGGTAGTCTTGTAAATATGTATTTTTTATCATTCTATTATGAAGCAAACAAACTCGATAAATTTTACAATATAATTGTTGAATTGCGCGATAACCAAGATGCAAGGTTTCGCTCAATAATTGACAATTATCTAAACATGATTGATGATTTTTCAGCTGGTCACAATAATGGTGTTAGTGACTAACAGACGATTTTGATACCCTGTGAATGCTGAATTCATATTGAAAAATATTCTTTGATATGAAATGCCATTAGAAGATCAAATTTAATTGCGGAATTGTTCAGTTCCGTATTTAGTATCTCTTTAATTTTCCTGATGCGGTACACGATCGTATTGCGGTGAGTGTGCATACGGAACGCAGTATCGAGAATATTGCAATCCGACAGCAGGAAATTACGGAGGGTATTCAAATAATCCGAATCGTGCACCACATCATACTGTTCCAGTACGCCCAGCTGCCGCTTGTAAATCGTTTGCAGCAAGCCGGGATCCGAGGTGCAGAACAACACCTGAAATAATCCGAGATCCTCAAAATTTACAAACTGCCGTTTCCAGAATATTGCCGCCGCCAAAGAGAAACGTGCCCGTTTGTAACACAGGCCGATTTCAGTCAGGGAAGGAATCATATCGCCGACACCCAGCTTAATGCTGTCACAAAAACAAATCCTGTCAATAATTTCATTCATTAAAATTATGTTGCGGGATGAATTGTATATCAGGATATGAAGGTTGTCATGCTCAAACAAATGATATTTCAGACCATAGCCATTCAGAGGCGAAGTGATTCTTGTCGTATCCTGCAAGTTTTGAATGGCGATAACCCGGTAATCCGACATTGTTGCAAATCCAAACTGATTCAGAGTCCTGAGGATATTTTCCTGAACCGGTGTTTGATAAAGGGCGTTCTGAAAGGAGGCATCAAGGTGTTCCTCTCTTTGGCTGCTATGCAGCAGAAGGCTGCAGTAATCCTGCATGATATCCACAAGATGTACTTCCCAGGGCATGGTGAAAATAGGGAAATTATTGATGTTGCAGAACTCCGATATTTCTGGAGATATATCCTCTGCATGGAGATACTTGCCTACATTGACCAGGAGGCCGCTGCAGTTGTGCATCACCAGCGCACTGATAAAATCATACAGCCTGACGCCGCTCTGAGTAAAAAGTCCTGTGGTGATAACCAATTCGCCGCCCTTTAGAAAGGACATGTTTTGAATATCTTCGGCCAGGTATACCCAGGAAGTGGAATTGCTCAAACCAGCTTGTCCGCCTTGAAGTGTCAAATTGTATTTTTCCCTTGCACATTCATAGAGATCCGAGACCTGTGCGCGCACTAAACATCCTCTCCTATGGACAATGTAAAATTTTCTGCCGGAAGTTGATTGAATATTTTAAGCATATCATATTTTGTGATGATTTAGAATGTAGGAACATATCGTTTTGACTTTGGCTGTAACATGACACAAAATAGTGAATTATCGATAAGCGTTTGTATCCGAAGTACAAAGAATGGGAAAATATTTGGAGTTTGAACCCATTGTGTATAGGAGATGTTGTGCTATATAATTAATTCAAACATCAGGAAGACTATATTAGGAAAGAAGATTCGTGTATGAGTGAGAAATTCGTTGTAACAATTGCACGGCAATTCGGCAGTCTTGGAAGGCCTATCGCCCGAAAGGCCAGTGAAGCACTTGGTATTGATTACTACGACAGGGACATCGTGGAGATGGCTGCGAAAAATCTGAATCTTCCGGTCTCAACGATCAGTGATGTTGAAGAAAGTGCAAAATCGGCCTTCTTTAATATGAATTACCCTTTGGGTATGGGCACGACTGCAATTCAGGATTCCATCTTTGCCGCCCAGCGAAAGATTATCATCGATCTTGCGGAAAAAGAGTCCTGCATCATTGTCGGTCGCTGTGCAGACCATATCCTGAAAGATTGCAAAAACATCATTAATGTATTTATTTACGCACCGTATGAGGCAAGACTGATCAACTGCGTGGAGAGGTTGGATATGCGGCTTGACGAAGCCAGGAAAATGATCGCTTCTGTCGACAAAGCCAGAGAATCCTATCACAGGCACTACTGCGGCTACTCCATGTCCGACAAGGACTTCAAGCACGTGATGCTGGATTCCAGTCTGCTCGGAGTTGACGGAACCTGTGATGTGCTTACGGAGATCATTAAGAAGAGATTTAGCCTTTAAGAGGAGATTAACATTAAGAAAATCGTTAATTTTTAAGATGAAGTTTGAACCTTAGGAAGAGATTTAACCCTTAAGAAGAGATTTAACCTACTTTAGGAAGAGATTTAACCTTTAGGAAGAGGTTTAACCTTTAGGAAGAGATTTAACCTTTAAAAAGGGATTCTACCTCAAAAAGAGATTTAACCTCAAAAAGAGCTTGAGCCTTTAAAAAGAGCTCCAGCCTTATATAAGGGGATCCATAAAAAACTGAATGAAGCTGAGTGCCTTAAATACAAGCGATGGAGCTTTCTCTTATAAAGAGAAGCTCTATTTTTGTATTTTTTTTTAGCAAAAAAGGGGTTCGAATTTCGGCTGGATTCCGACAAGGGAAGAAGGTGCCTATATGGTAATGATTGAAATAAAAAAACTTTCAAAATGCTTTAACGATCTGGAAGTCCTTCGGGATGTCAACATTTCCATCGAAAAAGGAGAAGTTGTAGTGATCATCGGACCCTCGGGCTCAGGGAAAAGTACCCTGCTGCGCTGCATCAATTTGTTGGAACAGCCCACAGGCGGCGAAATTCTATACATGGGACAGAACATTATGCATCTTGGGAAGAAAGTTACCGATTACAGAAAGCATGTGGGGATGGTATTTCAAAGATTCAATTTGTTCCCGCTGAAGACTTCCCTGGAAAATGTGATGCACGCGCCGGTCAAGCTGAACAAAATGCCGCTGAAGGATGCCAGGGATCAGGCAATGGAGTTGCTTCGCAAAGTGGGGCTGGAAAGCAAAGCGGATGTTTATCCGAGCGCCCTTTCCGGAGGACAGCAGCAGCGCGTTGCCATAGCGAGGGCTCTGGCGATGCAGCCTGATATGTTGTTGTTCGATGAGCCCACCTCGGCGCTCGATCCCGAGTTGGTCGGCGATGTGCTGGAGGTCATGAAGCAGTTGGCAAAAGAGGGAATGACCATGGCCGTGGTCACCCATGAAATGGGTTTTGCAAAAGAGGTAGCGGATCGTGTCATTTTTATGGATGGCGGATATATCGTGGAGGAAGACACACCTATGGAAATTTTTACAAGACCCAAAAACGACAGGACCAAATCATTTCTGGCCCGTGTGCTGTGACAGGAGGTGAATCTCAATGGAATTGCATTTCAAAAAAGCGTTTGACACATTGGGCCCCAGCCTTCTGGGAGGTATAGGAATTGTGGTGTACATCACCGTTGTCGGTTTTATCTGCGCACTTATTGCAGCATTGCTGATTGCGATCGGCAGACTATCCAAAAACAAGGCTCTTGGCCGTATTTTAAGCGTATTTATCGAGCTGGTCCGCGGCACGCCGCTGCTGGTTCAATTCTTCTATATCTACTATGTCGTACCGATGCTGATAAACGGTATTGCCAAAATGCTGGGGTATGAAACGAATATTCAGCTGCCGGCGTCTACCTGCGGCATTATCGGTTTTGCGATCAATTACGGGTGTTATATGTCCGAGGTCATACGTTCCGCAATATTGGCCATTGATCCCGGACAGCGTGAAGCCGGACTGGCACTTGGCTTCAGTGAAAGCCAGGTACTTTTTCACTTCATTATTCCTCCGGCTCTTCGGAATTCTGTCCCGGTGTTCGGAAACTACCTGGTCATGCTGATCAAGGACACCTCTTTGCTGGCGATGATTTCCGTGCAGGAACTGCTTTTAAGGACAAAAACCTTTGCATCACAGACGTTTCTGACCGTTGAAGCCTACACAATTCTTGCCGGTGTGTACCTGGTCATCAGTATTCCGCTCTCCCAACTCAGCAAAATAGTTGAACGAAGGATGAAACAGCTTCGTTGAACCATTTAATAAATCAAAAATAAGCCGAATGGCTAAGAAAGAAGGAAAAATTATGAAAAATCTAAAAAGATGGATTGCCTTATGCATGTCGTTACTAATGATATTTGCGTTTATGACGGGCTGCGGTGCCAGCAAGGGCAAGGATGCAGACTCCTCCCCGGCAGTTTCCGCTGATGCATCGGCAACGACCGGTAGTTCTTCAACTGAGTCCGAAGTGTTGAAGAAAATCAAGGAAAAGGGTTATATAGAAATTGGTTCATCCAATGATGCCCCATTTTCATACCAGGATGTAAAAACAGGCAAACTGGAAGGCGTTGACATCGAAATTCTGCGCGAAATCTGTAACAGACTTGAGATACCGGATATCAAAATGAAAGTCATTGATTTTTCAAACCTGTTGGTTGAATTGAACAACAACAGCATTGATATGGTTGTAGATGCGATGTATGTCAAGGATGCAAGGCTGCAGATCGCCGCATTCACAGACAAATGGTACCAGGAAGGTGAAGCTGTTGTGATTCCGGCCGATTCGAAGATTGGCAGCAAAGAGGACCTGAAGGGAAAGACCATAGGTGCACAACCAGGGACCACTTTCTATGAAACCGCACAGAAATGGCTTGATGATGGGAAAATCGGCAAATTGGACGCTTATGACAATCAGGCGACTCTTATGACCGCCGTCAATATGGGTAAGGTGGATGCCGTTGTAACCGACGGTATCGTCGCAGGCTATACACTCTCTTCGGATAGCTCTCTCAAGCTGAAGCTGCTGACACCTTATGAAGCGGAAGCAAGCGGGCAGATTGGTGCTGCAGTGCGCTTTAAGGATAAGGATTTCCTTGTCGAAGTGAACAAGTGCTTAAATGATATGAAGGAGGATGGAACGCTTTTGAAGATATTGGAGAAATACGGCCTGACAAAAGATTATTTTGTTGGTGTTGAGGATGGCGTTACGAAAAACATCAAATAAGAAGTTCGGAGGAGGGGAGAGGCTCAAAATCTCTCCCCTCAATTTGGAGGAGTGCTATGCTGGAATTTCAGTATCATTTGCCGGTCAATCTGGTGTTTGGCCGGGGGAAATCTGACGCAATCGGAAAAATGGCGGCTGCTCTTGGCAGCCGTGCTTTAATCGTCACCGGCGGCAGCAGCACAAAGCGCTCCGGATTGTTGTCCAAAACGGGGTCTCAATTGATGGATAACGGGGTGACCTATGTTGTATTTGACAAAGTTGCTCCAAATCCTCTTACAACCACAGTTTATGAAGGCGCGGCAATAGCAGCAGCAGAAAAATGCGATATGGTTATTGCCCTTGGCGGCGGCAGCAGTATCGATGCCGGAAAGGGCATCGCCTTTCAGGCAATGAACAGCGGGGACATCAATGATTATATTTTCGGCAGAAAGATCAGCAATAAAGCCCTGCCTATTCTTGCAGTGCCAACTACCTGCGGTACCGGAAGCGAGGGAAACGGATTTGCGGTCATGACAAATCCGGATACGATGGATAAAAAGTCTCTGCGCTGTAGTGCAATCGTGCCCTCCTGCTCAATTATCGACCCGCTGCTGATGATGACCATGCCAAAAGCCACGCTGGCTGCCGTTGGCTTCGATGCGTTGTGCCACAATATAGATGGCTACATATCCACCATATCCCAGCCATTGACAGAAATGCAGGCACTCGAAGGTATTCGGCTTGCCGCGAAAAGTCTTTGTCATGTATATGCCGATCAGACGAATCTGGAAAATTGGGACCGGCTTTGCCTTGCAAGTACTCTTGGCGGCATGGTGATCAACACAGCGGGAGTTACGGCACTGCACGGGATGGAGCACCCTGCAAGCGGCCTGAAGGATATTGTGCACGGCAGGGGACTCGCCGCGCTTGCTCCTGCTGTCTATGAAGAGTCGATCGCGGGTGCGCCGGAGAAATTTTCCAACCTGTCAAGACTTTTAGGCGGCAAGGATGAAAAGGACTTCGTGTACAGAATCCGGGAATTGCTTAAGGAACTGCATTTGACGACCACTCTGGGGGACCAGGGAATTGCAGAAACAGATGTGGATTGGATGGCGGAGAACTGCTTGAAGGTATCCGCTGCGAGCATTGCCAACCATCCCGTTTTATTTGGACTGGAAGATATAAAAAGGATATACCGGAAAGCAATATGATACTTTTACTGCAAAAACCCCTATGCAGACCCTTTTAGGGTTTTTGCATGCATATTAATATTCAGAACAATAGATAAAGGAGAACAGATTATGCTTAAAGACGCTTTGCCAAAAATAAGCACGCCCCTGCCGGGCCCGAAAGCCAGGACCATCATAGAAAGAAGGGCGGAAGCGGTACCCGGCGCAATCAAATGTGTTTATCCTTGTGTAATCAGCAGAGGGGAAGGCGCAATGCTTGAAGATGTTGACGGAAATATTTTTCTCGACTGGGTCGGAGGCGTCGGCGTGCTGAACATAGGATACAGCCATCCGGAGTTGATTGCTGCTGTAAAAACACAATCGGAGAAGTTTTTTCATGCGATGATGAATATAGTGACTCATGAAGGCTATGTCGAGCTTGCAGAAAAAATGAATCAAATTGTCCCTGTAAAAAGCAAAAAAAGAAAGACAATGTTTACGAATTCCGGCGCAGAAGCTGTAGAAAATGCCGTAAAAATCGCAAAATCATATACCGGGAGACCCAACATCATTGTGTTCTCCGGAGCCTTCCACGGCAGAACCCTGCTGGCGTCGACCATGACCGCCAAAAAGGCTTACTCTTCAGGTATCGGTCCATTCCCCGACGGGATATACCGTGCTGAATTTCCTTATCTGTACCGCGGACCAAAGGGTTATACGGAAGAAGAAGCGGTTGACTACTATGTTGAAAAACTCCGGAAGGTATTTGAAGATGCTTCTCCTGCGGAATATGTTGCTGCAATCGTTGTTGAGCCCGTGCAGGGCGAAGGGGGATTCCTTCCCGCTCCTTTGGAATGGGTTAAGGCCGTAAGGAAAATCTGTGACGCGAACGGGATATTATTGGTTGCCGATGAGGTTCAGACGGGCTTTGCACGATCGGGGCGGATGTTTGTTTCAAACTACTGGGAGGAGGCGGGCTGCGCACCTGATATAATAGCATCTGCGAAATCCATAGCGGGTGGAATTCCACTAAGTGCCATTACAGCCGGATCAGGGATTTTCGATGGAGTAAAAAGCGGTATCATAGGCGGAACTTTCGGCGGTAATGCGCTTGCTTGTGCTTCGGCATTAAAAGTGATTGAGATTATAGAGCGTGAGAATCTATGTGCACGTTCCATGGAGATCGCGAAAAAGTGTAAAGACGAATTTAACTTATGGAAAGAAAAATATGAGGAAATCGGTGATGTGCGGGGGATCGGTTGTATGATGGGCATTGAGTTCGTTACTGACAAAAACAGTAAAGATCCTAATGCACAACTGGTTTCCGATATTGTCTCTTTTTCGGCACAATGTGGTCTGATTGTGGAAAGTGCGGGTACTTATTCCAATGTTATCCGGTTTTTATGCCCGCTGGTGGTCACCGATGCGCAGCTGGACTGCGGCTTGAAGATCCTGCAGTCAGCTATTGAGTCCTGCAGATCAAAGATGAAATAAGGGAATATCATTTCGTTCAAAGAATCATTTACAAGGTTGCCGGAAATTTGTAGAAACATCCGGAAGCGATGTCATGGAATAATGCCAATGAATAGCAGGTACTAAGGGAAGTCCCGTCAATGGACTTCCCTTATTGCTTAAATCTCTTTCCGGCACACAATACGTGTTGCATATTGTATAAACTTTTTAGAAGCCGGTGAAACATCCTTTAATGATTTTATTCCAATACCTAAAGAACGGAAGGAGTATGGCTCAAGGGGGAGAACAGTAATCCGGCTGATCATCTCCTGTACGATCAGGTTGGGCAGGATACTGATTCCCAGATGATTGGCTACCATTGAAATGATCGCATGGTCATCCGTTGAAGAAAAACGGACGCACGGCATGACATTAGCCTTTGTCAGAGCGAGGTGAATGTCGTGGTCGATCCCCATGGCAGAGATGATAAATGGCTGGTCGTGAAAAGCAGAAATCGGATAGTTTCTGCTGTCCGTAACAGGGAAGTCTTTTGGCAGTATGGCCATAAGCGGATCATCCTGCAGGTGTATCCAGTCAAAGGTCTGTGTATCTCTCCGGCTGCAGAAGCCAAAATCCACATTGCTGTTTTCTATCCACAACTCGATCTCTTCTATGCCGCCTTCTTTCATATGGATATCGATGCCCGGAAAATCCTTGCGGAACGCAAAAATGATTTTAGGCAGCCAGTTGATGGAAATGCTGGAATACGTCCCAATGGTAATGGAACCTGTGTCCAGACCGTTCAAGGCGCCGATGGTCTGTTCCAGCCGGGAATTATCCGATAAGAGCTGTCTGATTAGGGGTATGAGCCTTTTGCCGTTATTTGTAAGCAATACTCCGCGTCTTGTCCGTACAAACAGCGGAAAGCCTGTTTCTGCTTCCAGGCCCTTTATGATGTGACTGACGCCGGACTGCGTATATCCAAGACTCTCGGCGCTTGCTGTGAAATTTCCCGTCTCGGCTACATTGACAAAAAGTTCATACTTTCTCAGGTCCATACAGTTCTTCTCCTTCAGGGAATGATTCTCCATGACATTAGTAAATGTAATGACTCATGCCTCAAATTGTAATTTTACTATTGCAACTGGTTGGATTATAATTCTTATTAACAAAAATATCAAGTTGGAAAATGAAAAAATAAATCATAGAAGCGGTTAAAAAAATGGAATTAGCGCCGAAATTCAAAACAACTGAAAAAATGTTTCTCGCAGTAGATACCCATACGATGGGAGAGCCGACAAGGATCATATTGCAGGGATTTCCCGAATTGCAAGGCGAATCCATGATGGAACGTAAAAAATTTCTTGAAAAAAATTATGATCATTACCGGACAGCACTGATGCTTGAGCCGAGAGGACACAGGGGGATGTTCGGAGCACTGGTTACAGAGCCGATAAGTAAGGAAGCCGATCTGGGTGTCATATTTATGGATAGTTCGGGTTACCTGAACATGTGCGGACACGGCAGCATCGGAACAGCGACTGTGGCTATTGAAGCCGGCCTGGTCGAAGTAAAGGAGCCTTATACTTATGTTGTACTGGAAGCGCCGGCAGGGATCATTCGAACTAAAATCAAAGTAGAAAACGGAAGAGCTGTTGAGGTAAGTATTTTAAATGTTCCGGCTTTTGTATATATGGATGGGTTGGAAGTCAATGTCCCCGGTTATGGAAATATCTCCTTTGACATTTCATTCGGTGGCAGCTTCTTTGCACTTGTAGATTCGGAAAAACTCGGTGTTGCCATTGAACGCGGAAATTTAGCCGTTCTGACGGATTTGGGCATGAAGATTCTGAAGAGTATCAATAAATCTTTTAAAGTAAAGCATCCGTATCTGGATATTACCTCGGTGGATCTGGTGGAATTTTATGGCAAGGCGGATAACCCGGATGCACATTTGAAAAATGTGGTTGTTTTTGGTGACGCACAGGCAGACCGTTCTCCCTGTGGAACCGGGACCAGTGCCAAGCTGGCGTATCTTTATAAAAACAGTAAAATCAGCCTTGGAGAAGAGTTCGTATATGAAAGCATCACAGGCTCCATGTTCAGGGGGATCGTGACGAAAGAAACAGAAGTGGACGGGAGAAAAGCCATAATTCCTCAAATTACCGGGAGTGCCTATGTCACAGGGCTGAACCAACTCATGCTGAGCAGTCATGATCCTCAAAGATATGGATTTCTCATATGAGGTTTGCAGGGCTCAAAATGTATAAACTTTGTCATTCATAGAAAACTATATTCATTGAATGAAGTAGTTGAAAAGGAGAATGACAATGCCAAATACAAAAAAAGACTATAATCTGGGTCAACCTGTAGAAAAACATGATACGGCGGCATGGGCGAATATTGACAAAATAAAATCCCATTCGAAGGTTACCATACCATCCGAATCTCAGGTCTCTAACGCCAAAATACATGTGGATGAAAATGAAAAATAGCGGGGCGAATGATGTCTCCCGCCCAAGCGTCCAACGCTTGTAAATTAAAGGAGGGACGGTTCCTGGCCTGGATCCTAATAAATTCAAGTCAAGAACCGTCCCTTCCTTTAATTTCAGCCGTCCCTTGCTTGAAGGGGAATTACTGATAGTTCTGTTCAGCCATGCGCTTATAGCTCATATACCTCTCATGTGCGTGCTTTTCTGCAGCATCGAAGAGTTGACCTGCCTGCTCGGGGAATACATTCATCAGCTGTGTATACCTGACCTCTCCCTGCAGGAATTCCTTGAAAGGAGTTGTTGGTGCTTTTGATTCCAGCAGGAATGGATTCTTCCCTGACTCAGCGAGCTCGGGGTTGTAGCGGTAGAGATGCCAGTAGCCGGAATCAACAGCTTTTTTTTCTTCCGCAATGCTTGTGCCCATACCGGACCTGATACCGTGTGATATGCATGGTGCATAAGCGATGACAAGGGAAGGTCCCTTGTAGTTTTCGGCTTCCTTCAGTGCTTTAATGGTTTGGTTCATATTTGCGCCCATTGCAATCTGTGCTACATACACATACCCATAGCTCATGGCCATCATACCGAGATCCTTCTTCCGGATCCTTTTACCTGCGGCGGCAAATTTGGCAACTGCTGCAGTAGGGGTTGCTTTTGATGATTGCCCACCTGTGTTCGAATAGATTTCCGTATCCATGACGAACAGATTGACATCATCTCCTGACGCAAGGACATGATCGACTCCGCCATAGCCTATATCATAGGCCCATCCATCTCCGCCCACAATCCACACAGATTTTTTGATCAGGAAATCCCTTTTATCGAAAATCTCCTGTAAGAACTTATTGTTGCTACGGTCCATAGAGGTCAGTGCTTGAATGACCTCGGCGGAGGAGCCCTTGGAGGCTTCACCGTCCTCTTTTGTGTCGAGCCATTTTCGGAAAGCCTGACCGACTGCTTCCGGGATACCCTGCTCTATGCACTGTTTCATGAGTTTTACAAGATTCTCACGGATCTGATGCACGCCAAGGTACATTCCATAACCGAACTCTGCATTGTCTTCAAAAAGGGAATTCGCCCAGGCCGGGCCTTTTCCCTCCGCATTTTTGGTATATGCGATGGAGGGGGCACTCGCGCTCCAAATAGAGGAGCAGCCTGTGGCATTTGCGATCATCATTCTGTCACCGAACAGTTGTGTAATCAGCCTGACATAAGGGGTTTCTCCGCAACCTGGGCAGGCACCGTTATATTCAAGCAAGGCAGGAACGAATTGGCTGCCTTTTAATGTAAATTTATCCATAAGATTGTCCTTGGTTGACAGTTTGATGGAGAAATCCCAGTTGGTGCGTTGTGCATCCTCCTCCTCGTCGGCAGGTTTCATCACAAGCGCTTTTTTCTCGGTCGGACACACATCTGCGCAGTTTCCGCAGCCGGTGCAGTCCAAAGGAGCGACCTGTACCCGGAAACGGTACCTTTCCAGTCCTTTACCGGCAGCTTTAAGCGTTGTATAACTTGCAGGTGCTTTTCCAGCTTCGCTGTCGTCCAAAAGGAAGAGCCGTATCGTAGCGTGAGGACAGACATAGGAGCATCTTCCGCACTGTATGCAGTTATCTGGCTGCCACTCGGGGAGCATGACTGCTATGCCGCGCTTTTCATATGCTGTGGTACCCAGAGGAAATGTGCCGTCTTCTATACCTTCAAACGTGCTGACAGGCAATTCATCTCCTTCCAGCCGCGCTATCGGACGTTGTACCCTGTGTATGAATTCAGGAATGACTTCCAGGCTTTTCTCCTCGGGAACTGCAGTGGACCAGGCCGAAGGAACGGTTATCTTCTGCAGGGCGCTCAGGGAACTGTCGACAGCCTGATTATTCATGTTGACGATTTTCTGACCCTTTTTCCCATATGTTTTTTCAATGGACTTTTTCAGATAATTGATGGCATCCTCGACGGGAATTACGTTGGCAAGCTTGAAAAAGACCGTCTGCATGATCATGTTGATCCTATTTCCAAGCCCTATATCACCGGCGATTTTTATCGCATCAATTGTATAAAAGTCTATGCTGTTCTGTGCGATATATTTTTTCATGGCTGCAGGAAGATTGGCCTCCAGACCATCCATCTCCCATGGACAGTTCAATACGAATACGCCTTTGGCCTTCAGCCCCTTTAAAATATCGTAGTTATGCAGGAAGGCCTTATTGTGGCAGGCTATATAATTTGCATCATATACCAGATAAGGACTCCTGATCGGCTGCTGTCCGAATCTCAGATGGGAGACGGTAGTTCCGCCGGATTTCTTGCTGTCATAGGAGAAATAACCTTGAACGTATAGATTGGTGTTATCACCGATGATTTTAATTGCCGATTTGTTTGCACCGACCGTGCCATCCGAACCCAGGCCCCAGAACTTGCAGCTGATGGTACCTGCAGGTGTTGTTTCAATGTTTCCGCTCTCGGGAAGCGATGTGCCGGTAATGTCGTCAACAATACCAATGGTGAAATGATCTTTTGGGGTATCGCTCTTAAGATTGTTAAAAACAGAGACGATCTGTGACGGTCTGGTATCTTTCGATCCCAGGCCGTATCTTCCGCCTATAATCAACGGCTTTTGGACATCTAACCCGTAAAATGCCTTGCAGACATCAAGATAAAGAGGTTCACCGGGTGCACCGGGCTCTTTTGTCCGGTCCAGCACTGCAATTTTCCGGACAGTCTTTGGAATTGCATTGAGCAGATGTTTCCCGGAGAACGGCCTGTACAGCCTTACCCGGAGTGTGCCTGTTTTTTGGCCTCCTTCATTGAGATAGTCGATAGTTTCATTGATGGTATCACAAACGGAACCCATGGCAATGATGACCAACTCGGCATCCTGTGCGCCATAATAATCGAACAGGCTGTAACTTCGGCCTGTAAGGTTTTTTATATCATCCATGCAACTTTGGACGATAGCCGGCGCAGCATCATAGAATCTGTTGGAGGCCTCCCTTCCCTGGAAATAGATATCGGGGTTCTGGGCGGTACCTCTCGCGACAGGGCGTTCAGGGTTGAGCGACCTGTCCCTGAATGCTTTTACAGCATTCATATCCGTGATGCCTGCCAGGTCTTCATATTCAATCGTGCTGATCTTTTGGTATTCGTGGGATGTCCTGAAACCGTCAAAAAAATGGATGAACGGTATCCTGGATTTGATTGCTGAAAGATGGGCGACACAGCCAAGATCCATTGCCTCCTGTACATTGGCTGAAGCCAGAAGCGCCGATCCAGTCTGCCTGCAGGCCATAACATCCTGGTGATCTCCGAATATGGACAGCGCATGTGCTGCGACTGCGCGCGCAGTGACATGAAGTACGCCGGGAAGCAGTTCTCCCGCCATCTTATAAAGGTTTGGTATCATCAGGAGCAGACCTTGTGATGCCGTATAGGTACTTGTCAGTGCACCAGCCTGCAGGGAGCCATGCATAGCCCCTGCAGCTCCAGCCTCCGATTGCATCTCCACGACATTTACGATTTGCCCGAACATATTTTTCTTACCTTGGGATGCCCACTCATCTGCTAATTCCGCCATAGGTGACGAGGGGGTTATGGGGAATATGGCCGCAACCTCTGTAAATGCGTACGACGCATATGCGGCGGCTTGATTCCCATCCATTGTTGCCGTTTTCATGGCAGCACTCCTTTTTTCGACAATATTTATAAATTGTGCAAAGAAAATTCTTGTACAAATCTTTTTGCAACTTATATAATTTGTATTATTTCTAAATATAGTGATAAAATGTATGACAGTACAAGGTTTTAACTTCATAATAAATTGAAATCGCTCAACAAATGTTATAATATATCTGTGATATCATGTTTTGTTGTTTTTTGTCGTTACAACATCAACACACATTAGTTAGGAGCAAAATATGGACGAAAGATCCAAAAAGATTCTAATTGCTGATGATAACAGGGATATTCACGAGGATATCAAGTATATTTTGGACTCTTCTGCGTCCGCCATGGCGGAATATCAGGAGACGAAACAGCTCAAGGATGAACTTTTCGGAGAAGAAAGCGATTCGTCAAAAAACGATATAGTTGTTGACATAAGGTATAGGATCGAAGATGCCTACCAGGGTCAGGAAGCTGTAAAAAT
>JAEWQC010000279.1 GCA_023399355.1 Bacillota bacterium
GGAATGAACATCATCAATAGACTCAACGGTAGGTAAATTCTTGTAATAATTAAGCATGCTGTAAAATGCATTTTGGTTCTTGAAATTCATTAAATACAAAAGAGCCGAGATAGCTTTACTTTTTAATTTTTCTTCCTCACTGCTTAAATATTTAGCAATGTCGTCTACATCCTGAGTCCGATAACTCTCATAACGCCGATCGAGTTCTTCCTCAGTCATTTGACTTCCATTTTCCGACTCTTCATCTTCAATGATTTCAACCTCGTCATAATCGGAACATACATCTCTCTCCCCATCAAACCTCTTTTCTTTGTATAAGTCTATACACACAGAAAAATCTGCGTTTTCGAAAATCTCATCCAGATATTCTTCAAATGTTTCATCCTTGATGCATACCCCAAAGTTACCGTCTAAATCATTCACATCCGTAAAAAAATTGGAGCAATTACAACAAATTCTTTCAAGTTCTTCGATCATAGACACATCTCCCCCGGTAGTTTATTTTTTCTCTTAACGAAATTTGTGTTATCAGGATTGAATTTTATCATAACAAATATTTTATCTGCCGCAGCATTTTTTATATTTCTTGCCACTTCCACAAGTGCAGGGACCGTTTCGTCCAACTTTTATATTTGGCATTTCTTCCTTCTTTTCATTCGAACCGAATTTCTTTATTATTTCTTTTGAAGCGCTCTTCACTTCATTATACCGCCTCTTTAAAATACCAAAAACCTCCGGCTTACTATCATGAAGGAATTTAACAACCTCAGAAATTCTTTTTGTCCCACACTTACTGAATTCAACATCATATTTGAAATTGTTTATATTCATCCTGACAGCGAACTCAGGCTCCTGTGTTTTCTTTGTATCATCAATTTTAAAAAATGTCAGCACCGCCTCATTACAAAGACATTTAGGGTTAGAACAATACTGGTCATCAAAAAAACACTGCTCAGTTCCGTTAAATTCAAAGGAGAATTTATCTATGTCACAACTGCCAAATATCTCAGAGTATGCCATCACATTTCCATCAAGAATCATTTTTACTGTACTATCCGACATGAAATCTATATAATGCTTTTTGCCATATTCCTTGGCTTTAAAAAAATGAGAAAGCAGCTTTTCTTTTAATTCTTCAATACTATCTACAAATTCCTTAATCATTTTTTCTGCTTTAATCATTTTGTTGAGTACTTTCTTTTCGGTAACTTTCCAAGTATGCATGTCCAGTCTTATTTCAAACCAGTCATTTACAGGTTCTCCATCATCTGATAGCTCAATAAATCTGAGTACGGCATTGGCACAGCTGCACCCCGGATTAACACAGTATGCCTCGTGAACCAATATATTAGAATTAAATCCGGTGAACTTTATTACAATATAGTCAATCTCTTCACCATCATTTAAAACTTTAGCGTATGGTAAAACACTTGCAGACATTAATTTTATCCTCCTCGATTATGCTAAAATAAAAAATATCCAAAAAATGTTGTCATTTTTTATAGAAACGACAATTCAGTTCGTGCAAGGCAAGCAGCGGACCTTGATCATAGGTTTCACCCGGATACAGTTTTTTTACTTCAAAAAATCTGTCCAACATCCAAGGAATGGTGTCTTCTGCTCCTTTGAATCCAAGAATCAGACAGATTAATGACTTCACATAAGGGCTCCGGATCTCAGCATACTTTTCCCTCAACAACGGAGAATAGTCTGTTTTACTTTTAGCGAGAAATCGCACTGAATTTTCAATGAAAATATCATGGTTGCTACGAATAAGCTTTTCCATTATCAAAGGTAGAAGCACTTCTTCAAACTCTAATGCCTTATTAATCAGGTCGACCCGATTGACCCCATCTATCTTTTTACGTAAGAGCTGAAATACCTCCTCAGGGTTTTGTTCTGATTGAATTTGTTCCTTTTCACGAGTGATTTGTTCCAGGCGATCATCACTCACACCTACTTGCTTCATCAGTATTTCATTTGCTGCATTTTCGATCCCTTCGTATAAAAGCATGCTATAAATAAACCGTTGCACTGAGTTTCCCAGGTATGGATTATCTCGAAAAAATTTATTCGTCAGTAATTGTTTATACACATTCTCACCTCATACTATTGGTAATTCTTGGGGCATACATCCTTACATTCTTTAAATTCAGTCGTAATTTCTTCTCCCTTATCCAATGATGGACTTTATTTGTGAAAGCATCTGAACACCTGTCTTTGAAAATTTTTAAAACTTAAATTATTTGATGCTATTTTATCATATAGCCTCTGTCTTTAAAAGATTATAGTAATTCAGGAAATTTATTGACATGCTTATATTAGGTTAAGTATAATTAAGTAAAGTATAATTAACTTATTTGAATAAAGTGAACGGAGGTGCTCAGATGTTCATAGGTAGAAAAAGAGAACTCACCGATTTAAAGCACCGCTATGAAAACGGCAAGTTTGAATTTGCCGTTATATATGGCCGCCGCCGTGTCGGAAAAACTACTCTTATTAATGAGTTTGTCAAAGATAAAGAAGTCATTTTCTACACAGGTATTGAAGGCAACGAAAAAGAAAATCTTGAAGGACTGAGCAAAAGCATTTATTCCTTATCACAGGATTTTGCAGATACCTCATCAATCTTTGCAAGCTTTCAGGAAGCTTTGGATACTGCGTTTAGAATTGCTGAAAAACGTAGAATTGTATTTGTAATTGACGAGTATCCCTACATTGCAGGCAGTTATAAGGCACTCTCATCGATTTTACAGATTCTGATCGACAGGAACAAAAACGCCTCCAAAATGTTCCTGATTCTATGTGGTTCTTCTCTTTCATTCATGGAAAATCAGGTGCTCGGCTACAAAAGTCCTCTTTTTGGCAGACGTACCTGTCAATATAAAATTATGCCGTTCGATTTCTTTGAAACAAAGGATTATTACAATAAATTCATCAGTACTGATTTGGCTGTCATCTATGGTATAACAGGCGGTATTCCACTTTATATGTCGCTTATGAGTGATAATCTGAGTGTTGAAGAGAATATCAAGACAAATTTCTTGGTGCCAAACGCATATCTATTTGAAGAGCCCACAAATTTAATTAAGCAGGAATGCCGTGATCCGGCCCAGTATAATTCAATTATAAAGGCTATAGCTACAGGCTCTTCCAGAATGTCGGAAATCTGTTCCAGAACAGGGCTTGATACAGGGCTTACGACAAGTTATCTCCATAAGCTCATGTCCCTTGGTATTGTAAAAAAAGAAATGCCGTTTGGAACAGACAGTTCACGCAAAACAATTTATGCGCTGGAAGATTCCATGTTCCGTTTCTGGTATCGTTTTATTCCGGATAATCTGGCGACAATCAATCGTGGTCTTACTGATATTGTTTATAAAAAAATTGCTCCTCAAATTACCTCCTTTATGGGCGGTGTCTTTGAAGAAATCTGCAAACAGTATTTGTGGGAGCTGAACAAGCAAGGCAAAGTCGCTGTCACCTTCACCGATTTAGGCCGCTGGTGGGGTAACGACCCGAAAAACAAGTGTGAAGCCGAAGTTGACATTATAGGCACAGCTGAGGATAAAACTGCCCTTTTCTGCGAATGTAAATGGACAAATGAAAATGTTGACACTGGCGTTCTTGATACGCTTGTTGAGAGGAGTAAACTGTTCAGCTTCACCAATATATATTATTACCTTTTCTCAAAAACTGGCTTTACTAAAGGATGTATAGATAAGTCAATAGGGCTTGGAAATGTTGAGCTTGTGGCCTTTGATGAGATGATGATGTCATGATAAAACAATCTATTAACTGCTTTAGGAGAAACTCTTTTATTCCTATCTTAAAATTCATTTATGTGTGATGGGGACACACCTTTCTGAATATCGGGGCAACCCTTTCACAGCGGCATATATCCAATCGAAGGGCGACCCCATCGCCGACCTGACAGAGGACCTCGCTGCAGAGCAGAAGGCCCGGGCAACTTATGAAAACCTGATTGCTTTAAGTGATGACCCTGATGTCATCGACCCGCTTCGTTTCCTTAGAGTACGTGAAATAGTCCATTTCCAACGATTCGGAGAAGCACTTCGAATTGTGCAGGATAAATTGGTTGAAAAGAAATTTTATATGCAAAAGCCTGCTGGCATGAACGCCGAACCTAATATGGGCGTAAGCCCTGCCTCATTTGAAATGCCTCAGTAAAAAGGCTCCGGTGTGAGCCCCGCCTTTGATACTAAAAAGCATTAACTTCAAAGACGAAAAAGTATTAGCCGTAAACGAACTTCATGTATTGCAAATGAAATCCCGGTTGTTGAATATAACCGGGATTTATCTCTGTCTTTTTATTGAATCAATTATTTTTAATTATTCTTGTTCCGTCTTCAATGGCCACCGCGTCCCTGATATAATGGATGATGCAGTGCTTTCTGATACTGAAAATCTACTCCGAATCACATACAGAGCAACACTAGACATACATCACGCAATCGATTTACTTCCCTTTCTGGCAACAGTGAACAACAATAGTATCAATGGCATGATGAACTCAAAAATAACCGCATACCATGGCCAGGAATAAGTCCCTATATTAATGTGCTCTGCATGATTTCTTACAATGAAAACAGACTGTTCAACCATTAAAAAACCCAACGGAATCAGAAGAACACGGTAATTGTCTACGCTGAATACCTTCGCAAGACAATTGGCAGCAATATAAAGCGAGAGACTTATTTCAACAATATTTATCGTAACGAATATCGTGTAGAACAAAATCTCGGCACGATCCAGAAAATCAGCCACCTCGATATACGAGAATGCGGTGTAGCCAGGATAAGTGAGCTTCGGAAGCAACGGACCCAGCACCATAAGATATGTAATATTGGAGAACAGTACCAGAAAGCCTGCTGTTGCAACAGCATATAAGACAGGAACCTTAGCCTTTCCAGTTTTCTTCAGGTTAGGAAAGATCATGAGAAATATAGCGGGTAAGCCAAGAGGAAACGTACTCACCTGCAGGGAAGAATAAAGTACCTTTCTCCACTTGATCCCGGTAAGCGGAAGAAAATAACCCGCATTAAAATCCTTGCTTAGCAATATAAAAGCCAGTCCAAGTAATAACAGCAATATTGGAACAAATATGATAGAAAGCCTGCCCATGGTCTCTATCCCTCCAAAGGCAATCCACACTACAAAAGCACCTGCGGCTATGGCGAGGACCATGATAGGGTATTGGGCAAAGCCACAGTGGAAGTCATTTGCCAGTTATTCTTCATATTGTAGGTGCAAATTTCAAAGCTAAACCAAAAATAAAGAAACCCTATTATCTTTCCAAACAACTTTCCGAACAACTGTTCACCGATCTCAATAATCGATTTACCGGAATTGGAGTCGGATAAATGTGCATAAACCCATGCATAACCGACTGCAATGATTGTCGCGATGATGATGGATATCCAGGATTTTTCTCCTGCCGGAGCCCCTATCGGTGCAGTCAACGCATCGGCAGATATATAGATATATATTGCTGCAAAAAGCTCTGTACTGGAAATTTTCTCCTCACGTTTGCCAGACATCCGACATCCTCCATAAATTAATTTTCCCAACTGGAGATAATTTATCCTTTCCTGTCTTCTGTTATATCATCACTTGCAATTTTCGAATAAGAATATCTTGAAGTGAAATACTACATAATAACTCTACTTTTTTACAGGTGAAACAATGAAAAAACTATACGGAATGCAGATGCCCCGAAAAAAACGTGAAAGTGCAATATACCAAAAAATTCTGCAAAGTGATGAATCTTCACAAAAAAAGGTTAAACTGACTGCAAATTCACAAAAAAACAAGGAGAAATTGAATCAGATCTTTGAAGGATGTTCTGATATAATAATGCGATCCATGAGGATCTTCGGGTTGAAAGATGCTCTTATCCTTTACGTAAACGGCCTTGTCGATATTAATCTGATCAATAATGTGATCATTGAACTTCTGATACAGGAAAAATTACACTTTGATACCAACATGCCGGAAAATATTATAAGTACCATACAAGAGCGTATCATTGCCGCAGGACGAATTAAAACGGTTCAAACTATGGATGAAACTGTGAAAAGCATTTTGAGCGGAGGTACTGTTCTCCTGATTGACGGAGAGACCACAGTTTTAACGGTGATTCTGGGCGGTGGCGAAAAGCGGAACATAAGTGAACCGATTACTGAAGTGGTTATTCGTGGGCCAAGAGACGGGTTCACAGAGGATATCAATACAAACATCAGCCTTCTGCGCAAAAGACTCCGAACGCCGGGTCTGAAAATGGAAACCACCACCATAGGCGAAATCTCCCAGACAAAAGTGATCACAGCCTATTTACATGACATCGCCCGGGAGGATGTTATCAGGGAGGTCCGGGATCGCCTGGGCAGGATAAAGATTGACTGTGTAAGTCAGTGGAAACTATTGAGCAAACGGTGGGATGACGAGGTGTTTCCAAATGTTCAGGTTTCTGTAACAACTGAAATCCAGTTAAGGATGACGGGTATGTCAGGGACACCCATCTATTTAAAGGAAAGTGAGGTTAAGAAGAAATGATTGCCAAAATTTCTGTCTTTCTGGTTATCGTCGGGCTGCTTTCCTATTTTCAGATGCGGCGGATCCGGAGTAAAGGGGATAAAAAAGGAGCCCTTGCGTATTGCTTTCTTATGAGCCTTGCTGCTGTTGTTGGCGTAATGCTCATCGCGGGTGTAAAAATGCCTAGCCAAAGTACCCTCACAAAAATTTTCGAACCGATTGGGAAAGCTGTCCTTGGAGAATAGTACAACTTCATATATTACAGTATTTTATATTCAGTAAAAAGTAAATAAAGGCTCCGGCGTGAGTCCCGCTTCAGAACCCAAGAAGTATTGATTGATAGGATTACCCTATCCCCTAATAAAATCTCGGTTCTGTAACTAACCGGGATTTGTCTCTGCCTTTTTGGGTTTACCTTTTTGGGTTTACCTTTTTGGGTTTACCTTTTATTTTACTCTATCCTTTGCCCAGGTTTGAATAATAGGCTATAATTATAGTTGTTTCGCTATTGAAAAATTTACTAAAGGAAGACAGCATGGACTTTCTTAAGATATTCGAACTGACTGACGCTCAATGGATCCTGATAATTATCGCTGCATTTATGGTTGGCTTCTCGAAAACCGGCGTAAGCGGCATGATGATGCTTGTCATACCGATCCTGGCCAGCTTGTTCGGAGGCAGGGAATCGACTGGAATTTTGCTGCCCTTGCTGGTCACAGGTGATCTCTTCGCGGTATGGTATTACCACAAGCATGCAGAATGGCACAACATCAGAAAGCTCGTACCCTGGGCATTTGTGGGACTGATTGCAGGAATCGTCGTCGGAAGCTTCATAAGCGATGTACAATTCAAGGCTTTAATCGGAATTATCGTCATCCTCTGCCTTGGGATTCTTTTATATACAGAAAAGAAGGGCAGTAACATGATAATCCCGGAAAAACCGTGGCTGTTTGCCCTGACCGGTATAGCAGCAGGCTTTGCAACCATGATAGGCAATGCAGCCGGGCCTATCTTCAGTGTCTATCTACTTGCAAGAGGCTTTAAAAAGTATGATTTTATGGGTACCTCGGCATGGTTCTTCCTCATAATCAACCTATCAAAGGTACCTTTACAGATTTTCATCTGGCACAATGTCACGGCAAAATCGTTCCTTATGGCGGCACTGATGCTGCCTGCCATTGCATTGGGTGCCTTCATCGGCTCTGTGGTCATCAAGAAAATAAACGAAAAATTCTTTCGCTATTTCATTATAGTATTAACGGCAATTGCCGCATTCAGGCTTTTTATATAAGGATTGACTTGAACTGCATCGACTTTGAAATGGCGAGCTTCTGACCCGGGACAAGACCCTTGGCAGGGATCCATCTGTGCATCATCGGGGTGTCCACCCCACTATTGCTGGACTGGTTTTACCTGTCCTGTACAGATACTTTCTCAGTATATGATAGGCTTCTACACAATCCGCATTGTAATCTTGTCCATTAATATAGACCCCTGCTTAACGTTTAGTCTGACGGTTCATACAGTTCTGCAGATTTATTCGCTTCATTCGAATATTTCTTTCATATCCGCTGTAAGCCCGTCAAATATAAAGGAATATTTCCCAGTATTGAATTGTTTCGTTTTCATCGTCCATCATCAAAGAGCATCTATCGCCTCTTTCAACCGGCATATTCCTTCAAGGATTTCCTTTTCAGAAAGGTTTCCAAATCCAAGTATCAAGGTATTGCACGTATCAGCCTTTTCCAGCATGTAATCTGTCAGCAGCTCGATCCCCAGACCGTGTTGAGAGAAAACTGCGGTGCTTTCCCGGTTGAATTCCCGTCCTGGAAATACGACTGCAATATGGAGACCGGAATTCATGCCGTTAATGCGGATGTTTTCACCGAACTGTTCATTTAGTACACGAATTAAACATTGCATTTTCTTTTTATATTGCTTGCACATGGAATGAACATGTTTCACATAAATGCCCTGTTTGAGAAGATACTCCAGGGCAGCCTGATTCATTGTGTTCACTCGATGATTCAATTTTTTCAGCAATTTTCTGGTCTGTGCCACCAACTGCTCCGGCATTACCATATAGGCCAATCGCAGAAAGGGTGCAAGTGTTTTGCTAAAGGTACCCACATGGATTACGTAATCAGGAGCCAATTGATGCAATGAATTTACCGGCGCTCCCGAATACCTGAATTCACTGTCATAATCGTCTTCAATGATATAATGCCGGTGTTCTTTTGCATATTCAAGCAACTGGTGTCTTCTGTCAACGGGCAGGGTACCTCCTAAAGGATATTGATGTGAGGGCGAGATGAAAATCAGGCAGTTATCCATATCAGGCAACTGTCCTGTACATATTCCCGATTCATCCACTGCAACGGGATAGAGACTATAGCTGTATGCCCGGAAAATATCCGGTACGAAGCTCACTGTTGCAGCTTCTGCAATCACCTGGGAAAACCTTTGCTGAAACATCAGCGCCAAAAGGGCAACTGCATCGGAAGTTCCATTGACAATAACAATCTGCCTGCCTGAACAATTGATCCCTTTGCATTGAAAAAGATACCGCGCCAGAGAATCGCGCAGCGGCCGGTACCCGGAGGCATTCATATACCCAAGGTCATCCTCCTGCACCTCATCAAAGCTTCGTTTCATAGCCCGCATCCATGCCTTCCCTGGAAAAGCACCCAAATCAGGAACACCACCTGCAAAGAGGATCCTGTTGTCTTTTACAGCAGGCACTCTTTTTTCCCTCTGTTTGACTGTCCTTTTATCCGCTGGAACGGTTAAGACCCTGCAAACAAAGGTCCCTTTCCCATTTTCAGCCTTGATGTATCCTTCCGAGACAAGTTGCTCATAGATTTCTATCACAGTGTTGCGTGCTATACCGAGTTGATTGGCAAATTCCCTGGAAGAAGGAAGCTTTTCACCTTCCGATAACTCTCCCTGTAGTATTTTAGAAGTGATAGCATCATAAAGCTGTTTTTTTACAGACAAACCACTATTCCGGTCAATTGCTGCAAACATCCCTGCACCTCGTTAATAACTGTCGGATTAATCACTCTTCATTGCTTCATGTGCCTGTTTTAAAAGATCAACAATCTGAAGTTTCTGCGGGCAGTGCGTTTCGCAGGCTCTGCATTCAATACAGTTGGAAGCACCTCTTCCATTATGGGAAGCGACAAGCCCGTAAAAAGCCCTTCCATATTCCGTCCAGTCTGAAAGACCTGAATCGTTATACACCTTGAATATCTCCGGAATATTAACTCCCGCCGGGCAGGGCATGCAATAGCCGCACCCCGTGCATCCTACCTTGACTTTACTTTCATAGACGGCTTTTAGCTGTTGGATCAACTGTTGATCAGCCGTTGTCAGAACACCTGCCTCGGCTTCGGAAAAAATTTTGAGGTTCTCCTCCAATTGTTTCATTGTACTGACACCGCTGAGAATCACCTTTACCCCTTTCAAATGATATAGCCACCGGAAGGCCCATTCTACCAGTGTTCTTTGTTCAGGGTAAGTCCTTAATAATTGTTCCGCCTCTTCAGGAGGTTTCTTGCTCAATAGCCCTCCCTTTAGCGGTTCCATAATCACGATGGGAATCCCTTTTTGCGAAGCATATTCAAGCCCCTTCAAACCGGCCTGATGATTCTGGTCCAATATGTTCATCTGGATCAGGCACATATCCCACGGGCAGGTGTCAATTACTTCTTTAAAAAGATCAGCCTCGCCATGAAATGAGAATCCCATCGCTTTGATGCGCCCGCTCTTTTTAAGTCCCTGCATAAACGCAATTCCATTTGCCGATTTCACTTTCTCCCAGTTCTTTCTATCAAGGCAATGAAAAATATAAACATCTATGTAGTCGGTTTGCAGACGGTCAAGTTCCTCCCCAAAAAGCCGCTGATAATCGGAATGATCGTTTGCATCCCACACCGGACACTTTGTTGCAATCATGACTTTTTCTCTGTAGCCATCCTTTAACGCCTTTCCCAGCAAAACTTCACTTCCCGGATAGGAATAGGCCGTATCAAAATAATTAACGCCACTGTCGGCAGCATATCTGATCATTTTGACAGCTTCCTGCTCATCAATAACGTCCTGTCCCTGTTCATTTTTAGTTTGGGGTAAACGCATGCAGCCCATCCCGAATCTTGAAACATGTTTGCTTATTTCCCCGAAATCATTGTATATCATTCAACCCACTCCTTGCCTTATTTTTAAGTCAAACTTCATTTCTTCCAACACATTCTTTATTATATACAATAAAACCGGTTCCAGGAAGGACCGGTTTTATAAAACTTTTCAGGAACCACCCGGTGTAAATACCGGCTCATCTAATTATGTGGATGCCTATAAATTAAGCAGGTAATTCATACTATGGAAACAATTCATTGACTCAAGAACAGACGTTCGGGTATAATAAAGTTAAGTCGGTTATTTTTATGAAGAGGTACGATGATGGGTGCCATACAGATCACAAAAGAGCAGGCACGCAAGTTTTTATTGTCCTACCATGGCCTGAGCAGCACAAAACAGTACAAGGGCAAAGACGGCATCATGGCCTATGTCGGCCGTGTCGGCTGCATACAGTTTGACCCGCTCAACATCGTCGGCCATAATCAGGAACTGGTGCTGCAATCAAGAATCGACGGTTTCAGTCCCGTCATGCTCCGGGAACTCCTTTACAAAGACCGCCTACTTATTGATGGTTGGGATAAGGTAATGTCCATCTATTGTACCAGCGACTGGTCTTACTTCAGCAGATACAGGGCCGAAAACCTTGAACGCCTTGGAAACGAAGAGAGACCGGTGACCCCATTTCTCCCGCTTGTAAGAAAAGAGATCAGGGAACGTGGTCCCCTTTCCTCCATCGAGCTGTCATTCGACCAGATCGTCAACTGGCCCTGGGGGCCAACCCGCGTATCAAGAGCCGCACTGGAAAGCATGTGTTTCTGGGGGGAACTGATCATCCATCATAAAGTGAATACGAGAAAGGTGTACGATTTTACAGAACGACATTTGCCCAAGGAACTGCTTGAATTACCCGATCCCAATGAAACCTTTGAACAATACAGGGACTGGCGTATCACCAGGAGAATCGGCGGTGTAGGACTTCTATGGGCAAAGCCCGGCGATGCCTGGCTGGAAATTCCGGAAACCAAAACGTTACAGCGGCTTGAAAGCGTAAGCGGTCTGCTGGCTGCAGGCAAACTCATTGAAGTGGAGGTTGAAGGCATCCATGTACCTCTTTATATGAGAACCGTTGATTGGCCCATCCTGCAGGAGGTCCTGTCTATTTCCGACTGCACTTCCGACTATACTTCGGGCTGTACTTCCGAGCGTACTTCCGACTACACTTCGGGCTGTACTTCCGAGCGTACTTCCGAGTACACCTCGGGCTGTACTTCCGAGCGTACTTCCGAGCGTACTTCCGACCTTACTTCCGACTACGCTTCGGGCTGTACTTCCGAGCATACTTCTGACTGCACTTTGGCCCGTACTTCCGTTCATGTTTCCACCTGCGCAGCTTCCTCTTCCTCCATTGCCTCCAGTTCCTCCATCACTGCCTGCAATGCTTCTGCTGCTGTCTCTTCAGCCGTTCAGCAGGCTCGCCCCGCCCCTGCAAACAACGGTTTTCCCAAGCCTGTTGCACGTATACTGGCGCCATTGGACAATTTACTATGGGATCGCCGCCTCGTAAAGGAATTGTTTGATTTCGACTACCGCTGGGAGGTTTACAAGCCGCAATCCGAAAGAAAATATGGCTATTACGTCCTGCCCGTATTATATGGGGATCGTTTTGTTGCGCGTTTCGAGCCCGGTTACGATAAGAAATTAAAGATTCTTGTCATTAAAAACTGGTGGTGGGAAAAAGACCTCAAGCCCACAAAAGCAATGCAGCGTGAACTGGCTAATTGCTTCAGGCGCTTTGCGGCCTATCTCGGTGCAAAAAGCATACTGCCCGGAGACAACCTGCAAAACAATGTCACAAAATGGCTGAGTGACATTTAGCCCATTGTTGTATGTTTTTCCACTCAATCCTCTGCAGTCATTCCCCTGCGGTCATTTGCCTACGGTCTCTCATCTCCAAAGCCGCTTTGTATATACGCTTTCCCGAAATTGCCGAGCAGTTGCCTGATGCTGTCATTATTCACATCATCATAGAAACTCTTGTATTGTTTCTCCCGATCTTTATTATCCGTCAAATGCTTTTGCAGCAACAGCAACCCCTTATAAAGCAGTGCAAGGTCATCTCCCCTGCCTTCTATCAGCAAAGCCGCTTCATCAGGGCGATTCTCCCCGATCAGCCTGAAGAATTCTTTATAGGCAGATGT
This sequence comes from Bacillota bacterium, assembly GCA_023399355.1. Lineage (GTDB taxonomy): Bacteria > Bacillota > Clostridia > Acetivibrionales > DTU013 > UBA1305. Next base: position 12,894 of record JAEWQC010000279.1, read on the forward strand.
GTTCAGTTTAATATATTCCCGGATTGGATTTACATAATCAGCATAAAACGAGCCGTTATCCAGGTAGCTTACAGCAGTCCCTTGCAGCAATTCTGTTTTGCCCTGCAGAATATAAAGCATCAGTAAGCTGTCTGCCCCTTGCCCTGTTGCCGCATTGAAATTCTTATAGTACTCTGCCGCTTTGCTGAAATTTCCCATATAGCCATATACCATGGCAGCCTCGTACAACGAATATGAGCCCTTGTTCTTTCGCAGGAGTTCCAGTCCATCCTGAAACCTGCCTTTATTAAAATATAGACCTGCAAGCGAGTCGTTTATCTGTTCGTTATCCTTGATCCTGTCAACCAGCTTTTCAAAAAGGACCTCCGCCTTTTCCGGATCCTTATATTTTAATGAAGAGGTCTTTTCATCATACTCCCAGCCGTTGTAATAAAGCTTTGCCAGCACCTTCAAAGCATGCAGTTCCTTCTGCCCGCCGTATGCTTCGCCATTGTTCGCTTCACCTTCATATGCTTCACGGTTATTTACTTCGCCTTCGTAAAGCTTTATCGCCTCATCATATTTTTTATCCAGCAAAAGCTTGTCGGCTTCACTCCATTGACTGCCCGCAATATGCACAATTCCTTTTTGCCTGCTCGGATAAATTCCGTTACTGTCATACAGGATATTCCCGCTTCTATCATAAAACGTCACATAATATGCATAATCTCCTGTGTGATAGAAGGGTTCGAATAAATACTGCGGATCAATTCCATCGGTACCGTAGCAAGCGCCTGTATTCATTCCTCTATAACGTTCTTTGGCTGTATCCAGAATATACTCCGGTGTATCTATGCTCTCAGAGTAGAATCTGTTGTTGGCCAT
>JAEWQC010000306.1 GCA_023399355.1 Bacillota bacterium
ATATGTAACTTTTACATTCATTAATCAGAGGATTAAGCCAATGCTTATAATTAATCATACGTATTCTTGGTAAATCAAGTCCTGCGTAGAACAAATACATTGCTTATCCTCCTTCCGAAATCACTAATTGTTTGCTTTTACTCACTGCCTTGTATTCTATCAAGGCAGTCAGCTAATTGTCAATGATTTTACATTATTGTTATATAATTGTAACAAAGGTGACATGAAGCCAGGCATGAATATGTCTCTCCAAATCTTGGTTAGGATGATTCTGTATATCCCTCTCCATAATAAGACTCAATTACTTTGATTTGGCCAATGATATGCTTATTAAAGTTCTCCAATTCTTCAGCCGGAATCCACAATTCCTTATGGAATGATGCTCCAACTGTTTTTATCTCAAATCCTGAAATGTAGCTATCCTCAACTTCAAATTCCGTCACAAATCCGGCAAAACCAGGTGCACTTTTCGCATTCCACTCTTTTGCAATTTGTCTTGCATATTCAACGTTTAGGACAGGGTAAAAGATCGGCTGTTCCGGCAGTCTTGGGGGGAATTCCTTCATATCGGACTGCTTGATCAATTCTAATTCTTTAGGCCCAACAGGTCTGTATAGCTTCATAATACTACATCCCCAATACTTTCCTTATTTCTTCACTTACAGGGTATTCTTCCTCTTTCGGCAGCAATCCTTGGTCAAACTGCTTTGCGGCGATTGCCATACGCCAGTTTTTTATTTCATCTGACATATCAGTGATTGTTCTGATCCATGTATGTACATACTTGTTAACTGTGGCACCGGATAGTCCAAGTTGTATTGCACGCCTGCCAATTGGATTCCCATGGATATCCCGATCAGGATCCCATTGGCATCGAACAGTTGATCCTTGAAGTCTTTCCTGCCAGTGTTCGAATGTACCGTACATTTCGCTGTCAAACGAGGACAAAACCACATTTGACAGGATTTCATCAAATCCGGCACGATCAATATCAATTGCAAGAATCCTTTCCTGCCCTGGTTTTATTCCCCAGCCAGCACGATACATCATCCATAGAAATGACGGCTTAATCCAGGTCATTCTCTCCATTTTGAAAGCAGATCCGAACGTCCCCAGTTTTAAAGCTTGATCTGCTATTATGTTGCTATAAGCCTGATATACCCGAACCGTTTTGTCATTATAGTTCGCCATAACAATTCTTGGCTCACATCTTTTTTCTTTCATACTATTTCACTCCTTACTAAACAACTACTACTTTCATGTTTGTTGTGGTACCTCAATGTATTTTGGGTCCACTTTGTCTGCCAACCAAATGGTTTCATTGCCGTGATAAAACTTCACACCTTCAGCCCATGCAGCTTTTGCTTTTATCTTAAGTAATACCGGTTTCCCGTCTCTTCTCTTGCCTACTGTTTCCGCAGTACCGGTGTCGGAAGAAAGATGGACATACTGCCTTCCTTTGGGTAAAAGGCCGTCAGTCATTATATGTTCCAAAAATCTCCTGGCTGTCCCATGGTACAGAAATTCCGGAGGTTCTTCCGCAGTTTTGATAATCTTCTGCGGTACCGAGTGCCCGTAAAGGGCCCGGATCCTTCCCTCTGCGATTTCATGCCTCTTCTTGTCGGAAGATTCAATCGCCTTTTCTATATCTTTGACAGTGACGTTCTCCCAGACCTTCTCTTCCCTCAAGGAATGGATCAACTGATCTATATCAACCCAACCATTCTCATCAAGCTCAAGTTCATACTCCCATGGCGCATGTCTCAACGCATATGATATTTCCTTGCTCAATCTTGTGTAATCCATAAATTACCTCTTCTTTCAAATCAAAGCTCAACATTTTTGTAAGCTTTATAAGTCGTTTCATCAAAACAAACCATAAACACTTTCTCAATGCTCCCGGTATTTTCAAGGAATCTCCTTATTTCCTTAACTGCAATCCTTGCAGCCCTGTCAATCGGGAATCGATACGCACCAGTACTTATTGATGGAAATGCTATCGTTTTAGCATTGTTCCTTGCAGCAAGCTCCAGTGAATTCCTGTAACAATCAGCCAAAAGAACATCCTCATTACTATTGCCACCAGGGCATTCAACATTGTTTCGCCGAAAAGTCCGCTCAGATAGCTCACATATGCATAGGACAAGGAATTATATATTTCAAAACCATAAGTCCAAATATTCCCTTTGGCTGCAAGAACAACGCAAATAATTCCTGTCAGAAAAACACTAAATCCAAACAACGTATCTTTCCACACCAGAGAAAGAACAATTGCAACAGCAGAAAATGAAACCAGCCATACTATCTCAAAAAGGCTCCATCCCTTTATTTTCATACACTAGTCTCCCTTCCCTACTAAATCCTCTCGCACTTGCGTCAGGATTTCACCCAACCAGTTCTTCCCCCTCCATCTCTTTCGATCCTGGATTCTGGGATCCTCTTCGGATAAACCGACACCCCATATACGGTCTGTCGGACTTGCTTCAACCAGAGTAGTTCCTCTCGTCCCAATCAGGATTCGTTTTAGTTCTTCATTTTGAGTAAATTTGGCATAATTCCCTTCGTAAACGATCTTCCTGCAATTGCTTTCCCAAATCTTTTCGTCAAAATGTTTCACCTTTCGGCCAAGTGCCTTTTGCTGGATCGGGGTCTTTGATTTCAATATCTTGAGAGCCATTTCCTCATCTGCAAATAACTTTGCTTTCCCATACATCATGTATTGTTCTGCACAATTGAATTCAACTCCATCTATAACAAATCTGGCAGGGTGCCATTGTGAAAAAGGAGATTGAGTTCTCCAAAAAAACGTGAACTTTTCCATGCTGATTTCTCCTCTCGTTCTTATCTATTCCGCCAATCAGGGTTATACCGATACAGTTTTGATGGCCTGTGTCCGGCATCCTTGGTAAATTGATTCGTTTCAATCACCATATCAGCAATCTTTCTTCGGAAAGCTGCTGCAAGAAGTTCTTTATCCAATATCACCTCATATACCTGTTGAAGCTCCGATAACGTAAATAGATCCGGCATCAGATTGAACGAAATATCCGTATACTCAATCTTGTTTCTGAGCCTCTCAATGGCATATTCAATCATTTTGGCATGGTCGAAAGCAATCCCTTCCGTGTGAACAATCTGCCTTTCCACCACAGTCGATTTCCCCTCTGATCTCTCGATCACTTTCACTACTGCTTCCAGAGATTCATCCTCATTGGAAAGAGTGATTTTGATTAATCCTTCACTTATGAAGCCCTTTTCCAGAATCGTTTTCTTTTCCTCAAACTTGTGATACCTGACATTAAACCAGGTGGCATCAGCCGCATCATCGCCTGCTTTCACACTCATTGAACTGCTATCGGCAAGTGCCATATATGAGCAGCTGATCACACGGGTCCGAGGATCTCTTGCGACATCTCCCCAGGTATAAAGCTGCTCCATGTATACATCATCCACATTCGTTTCTGTTCTAAGCTCCCTTTGAGCAGCTTCTTCAATGCTTTCCCCGGTTGACACGAACCCTCCCGGCAGCGCCCATTTTCCGAGGCATGGGTGATCCCCCCTCTTGATCATCAGAAGTTTCAAGGATTTTTCCGCCAGCTTGCGATAGTTGTCCTTTTCTTCACTCACAACTGTAAAGATCAACATATCGACTGTTACAGAAGGCCTGTCATAAATACTTGCATCATATTTCTTCAAGAATTCCTCTTCGGTAAGGCCTTGTTTGTTTCGTAAATTCTCATTCATCATATCGATCACCCAAAATGATTTTCATTTAATGTTATTAACAATCTGTTAATAACATATTATTATAAACTAAGTACTCTGTCAACCCCATTTCAGGATTTTTTAGGAAATGAAACCGAAATGTGATAAAATATTCAATAACCAATTCTAGGGAAGAAGGAAACTACCTATGTATCAAGAGATCATGGACAAGCTTGTTGAAATTCAGAAAGAACATAATATCAAAATCCTCTATGCTTTGGAATCAGGCAGCCGGGGCTGGGGATTTGCATCAAAGGACAGCGATTATGATGTCCGATTTATCTATGTTCACCCTACCGATTGGTACCTGTCGGTTGAGGAAAGGAAAGACTTTATCGAAGTCCCGATCAATGATCTTCTTGATATAAATGGCTGAGATCTCTGGAAGACGCTATTGCAGTATAAGAAATCAAACCCGACCTTGTTGGAATGGCTTAGTTCACCCATAGTTTACCTGGAATGCGGAACTGCTGCAGAAAAACTGAGAAAGCTACTGCCAACTTATTTCTCACCTGTTCATACGCTGTATCATTATCTTCACATTGCAAAAAATAAATATGATGAGGTTATGAGCACAGACCAGGTAAAAATAAAGCGGTATTTCTACATATTACGGCCGATCCTTGCCTGTATGTGGATCGAAAAGAACAACACAATGCCTCCAATGGAATTTAGTAAACTAATGGCTGACCAGCAGTTGGACGTGTTCCTTGTAAGTAAAATTCAAAAACTACTGGAGAAAAAGACATCCGGTATGGAAATCGATATCGAACCAAAAAGCTCAATAATAATCGATTTCCTTGGAGATAGAATCCGGTATTTTGAGGAATATATAAAAACAGCCCATTAAGGGAAATCATCTGATTACACTGCTCTCAATGCACTTTTTAGGGAAACACTACAGGAAACTTGGGATGCTCAGTAAAGAAACCCTTTAAAAGCTGTCGATAGTCCGTCATATAATGTCTTTCTAGTTTGAAAGTGAACCTGATTATTGGAGGAAAAGGCTCATGGATGTACATGATATCAAAAATGCTTTCCAATCAGATGAATATGATTTTATCAGGACGGATCCACACCTGGGTAGAAATGTACTTATCCTTACAGCAGCAGGATCTATTGCCTATGGTACGAATGTCGAAACCAGCGATATGGATATCAGGGGAGTTACTGTAGAGACCAGGCAAGATTTGATGGGGTTGTCAAGCTTTGAACAGTTTGAAGACCGGAAAACAGATACAGTCATTTATGGCCTAAAAAAGTTCATCGCCCTTTGCCTGAACAGCAATCCCAACGTTCTTGAAATACTCGGCAGCAGGCCGGAACATGTACTTGTATTGACTGAGGAGGGAAAGCTTCTCAGGGAAAACTCCAGCCTCTTTTTATCCAAAAAAGCAATCCAAAGTTTCGGCAATTATGCCACTGCACAACTTAGGCGGCTGCAGAATGCATTGGCACGTGACAGCTACCCACAAAAGGAAAAGGAACAACATATTCTCAACAGTATTTCAGGGCAAATGGATCACCTGAAAAGAACCTATACACGATTCACGGATCAGGAAATCGAACTGTATATTGATCATTCCAATAAGGACGATATGGATACAGAGATTTTTTTGGACATCAATTTAAAGCATTATCCCCTTCGTGATTTGAAAAACATCTATTCGGATATGGATAACATTGTCCGCGACTACTCCAAACTGAATCATCGGAATAGTAAAAAAGATGAACTCCATCTAAACAAGCATGCCATGCATTTAATCCGTTTGCTGGTTACCGGAACGGAAATCCTGGAAGGCAAGGGAATCAACACTTACCGTGAGAAGGAGCGGGAACATTTCCTGGATATCCGAAAGGGCAAGTATTCCTACCCAGAGATATTTGAAATGGTTAATGAGTACGAGAAACAGTTCCAACATGCAGCATCTGGTACTGCGCTTCCAGATGAACCGGAATACGAAAAGGTTGAAGAATTGATGCTTGAGGTTTATGACAGAACAGTAATTCAGAAACGTAATTGAAGAATATATCTTTATTTGGCGATCGGTAAAGTATTATTATAATTTTATTTTCGTTTTACAATCGTATTACAAATATTGACTCTCCCTGCCGTTACGTATAACATGATATTGAAATAAGGAATCCAACACAGATGAAAGGAGTTTTAACAATGCTATCAACACGAATGAAAGAGGTATCTGGTAAATAATTAAATATAGAGCCAAAGATGCAAATAGCCAAGCTGTATTGCAGCAGTACTGTACTTATTTGTGTATTGTGGCCGAACAATTTAAGTAACCGTCATCTGATATGAATACCTACTAAAAGAAACAGCATTCACGATAGTTATCGTGTTTTTTTAATGCAATTCTCAGATAGGATCATATGGAAAATTTGAACCGTGGTTACGTATCACGGTATTTTTATGCCCTTTTGAGGGGTTAACAAACACTTGATATTAGAAGGAGAAAGAATAAATTAATGAGCAATATTACAATTATTTCGTCTGAAAGGAACTGGTTGGAGCAAAGTGCGGTAGAGCAATTAAAACAAGTCGCTTCACTGCCAGGCGTATCGAAGGCAGTGGGCCTGCCCGATCTGCATCCAGGGAAAACACCAGTAGGCTGCGTAATTATCACAGAAGGTATTCTCTATCCCCACCTGATTGGAAACGATATTGGCTGCGGCATGAGTATGTATCTTACGGAAATGGAATGCAGAAAACTGAAGATTGACCGGTATGTAAAAAAAGCAGAAGGGATAATCAGACTTCAGGAAATAGAACTACCAGAAGAGTACGAATCCATTTTACAAAGCTCACCGCTGGGAAACAGTCTTGGTACGATTGGCGGAGGGAATCATTTCGCCGAACTGCAGGTGACTGATGCTATTTATCAAAACGAATCCTTTTCAATCCTCGGATTTGATAAGAACCAAGTGATGCTCCTGGTCCACAGCGGTTCCAGAGGATATGGACAAACCATTCTGGACGAAAGCATCCGGCTGCACTCGGCACAGAATGGTCTGATGGTCGATTCAAGGCCAGCCTCAGATTATCTCTCAAAACATGACGACGCGGTAAAATGGGCGGCTATTAACCGGGATATCATTGCTCACCGGCTGCTCAGAGCATTTGGCACGAATACCCTGCCTGTCAAGCGGCTCGACAGTTGCCACAATAGTATCATTGAATCAGCACTTGAACATATAGGGAGTTCTGTTTTTATTCATCGGAAAGGGGCAGCTCCGGCAGACAAGGGGCCTGTTATCATCCCAGGTTCCAGGGGTTCACTGAGCTATTTGGTACAGACGACAGGCAATACCGAAATATCTGGATATTCCATCGCTCATGGAGCAGGGCGCAAATGGGAGCGGTCGATGTGCAAGTCGAGGCTGGAAAGCAAGTATACAAAAGAATCCATAAGGACCACTAAACTCAAGGGACAGGTTATATGCAACGATTATAGACTATTGTTTGAAGAAGCACCGGAGGCCTATAAAGACATTGAAACCATAGTTCAAAGTCTTCAGGAGTATGGCCTGATTGAAATTATCGCTACTTTCAAACCGGTAATCACATACAAGAATTAAGAAAGCGGAGGAATTATGTGGATACAAATAAGTTCAGGAAATGGTCCTGAAGAATGTGAGCTGGCCGTAAGCCTTTTTCTGCAGTTTTATCAGGATGAATTGGCAAGAAAGCATATCCGGTCGGAAATCATCGGCATTACTCCCGGAATTATAAAAGGCAACATGAAGTCCGTACTTTTATCCATTGAAGATAGTGCTTGTAAAGATGACTTGTTACATGGCAGTATTTTATGGATCTGTAAAAGTCCGTACCGTCCCGGGCACAAGCGGAAAAACTGGTTTATTAGTTTGGAAACACTGGGTAGTCCACAAACTATCACCCTTAATGAAAAAGATATCAGGTTCGAATCTATGCGAAGCACAGGTCCCGGAGGACAGAATGTCAACAAGGTGGAAAGCGCCGTCAGGGCATATCATGCTCCGACTAGCCTTGTCGCGACAGCCAGGGAAGAACGTTCCCAATATATGAACAAAAAGCTTGCTGTTGCCAGATTGACCAACATGATTCAATCCATGAACGCGGAACAAAATTCAATGCAACAAAAGACAATGTGGCAGCAGCACAATTCCCTGGAAAGGGGAAACCCGGTTAGGACATATATTGGTCCAGAGTTTAAAAGAAGTTTTATTCCTCAAGTTCCTTAAGCTGCCTGATACATATTTCCTTTACATAATATTCCGGATTCTTTTCCAGACAGAGGCGAAATAGACCGGCAGCCTGCTTCTGACGGTTCAGCTTCAGATAAGCCATACCTGCAGCTGCAATCCTTTCCGGGTCATCTTCCTCCCAGGAGCGGACGCCTCTGTCACAAGTCTTTCGAAGCACAAACAAAGCTTTACCCGGAGAAAATTTAATCAGCAGTTCCATCCAATCCTTGATTGCCCAATAATAATACCTGTCGTAAATACCCAACATATGTTCAATCATTCTTGGCATCAGCATCTCAAGCATTTGCAAGCTCCCTGTCTCCCATAATGCTTCCAAAAACTTTAGAAGAACATCGGAAGGCAGATTTTTAAGCTTCAGGATATAAGGGAACAGAACATCTATAAGTTTTTTACATTCCCGCAATTCCGGCAAAAAAACAAAGAAAGGTATGGTAAGCTCATTAAGGCGGAGAGGCTCTATTTCTTTCTTCATTGCATAAAGCAATTCCGCCATATCCATTTCCTTAATTCTTTTCCGAAAATCCGAATTGTCCAGAACAAATGGAAATTTCTCTGTCAGATCCTGGGGTCCATCATCGTACCAGTCAGGCGCAATCAACCTGCTTATGCTGCCTGAAGGCAATACGGCCGTACCCATCCTTCCGCCCAGCTTGTGCACAAATTCCTTTAAAACAGCCTGAAAATCCAAGCCGACATCATTGCAATACGGGTGAAAGGTCAGTATTCCTCCCTCATTGGAAAGACCTATTAATGCACGTGCCTTAACCGAACCATTCAAGGTCTTTCCGTAAACCACCTGTTTATTCACATCCAGAATATTGGAAAATACCGAGAAAAAGTTAATTCCTCCAGGTGATAAACAGGTTTTGAAATGTAATCCCATACTTAAAATCTCTATCGGGTCCCGTTCAATAGAAATCGTCAATTCTTCCCCATTTGCCATTTTTACTGTTACCCTGTCGTTTCCGTCAAGCCATGGAACCATATTGATACCGACAGTGTCAAGTCCTTCCACAAACGAGCTGTTCCGGGCTTCATCCCTGAAATCCCATGGTAAATCAGTTGCCCTTCTCAGCAGGATCTTTTGCACTATTTTCTGGTAGGTAGTATTTAGTTCTGTTGTTGCTAAAATTATTTCAAGCACATTTTTTCTTTCGAGCCATTCAGGAAATTCATCCAAATTCAGATATTTCTTAATAAAGGCTTTAAATCCCGCATCAGTTTCTCCGTCCCATCTTTTCAACAAGCCCATCATGGCGGCATGATTCAGCTTGGTTCCCAAATTATTAAGCCTCTGTCCTCCTATGGATGGCGGATTCTCAGCAAGCCTCTTTCTCAGAGTTTCAACCCTTTTCCTCAGAACACCTTCCTTATCTTCTCCGCTAACAATCAAATTGATCAATCCGGCGATCTCCTTCAAGATGCGATCGGCATCCGGAAATTCCTTGGATAATATTCTTTTCGCCGTTGCTTCCGCATTTTCATCGGCTGCCGCAAGTTTTAGCAGAGGTTCCTGTAGTTCTTGAGGATAGTGGGATATCCATCCGGTTTCTTTCTCGATCGGCGAAGGTAAGGATACCGCTCCTTCTTCTCCGAAATATTCTATCAAACCTGCTTTCAGTGAAATGCCGCATAACACCCTTATTTGCCCGCTAATGACAGCATCCGAAAGAAAGCTCCCATATCCGGAATTTTTGCATACACGGATAACTGGTTGAATTACTTTGCTTATATCATAATATCTTTCACTATTATTTATAAGGATTTTTAGAGCCATGCCAAAGTTTTGATAATTTTTTTGTACAATGTCAACTGCCAGCCTCAACAGATCAATAGAGATATAATTGCAGGACAACCCGTATCTTCTCAGCTCAAGAAAACTTTCCCGTACAAATTCCCTGCCCAGGATCCTAAACAGCAGAATGATGTTTCGTTTCTCGTCCTCCTCCAGTTGACCAACGCTTCCATCCTGATATAATTCTCCAAGAAAGTGAAAGCACCTGGAGATATCTTCTTGGGTATCCATTTCATCGATTATCACATCATCTATTGTAAAAATATATCTATCCGGGTCCTGACCAGCTTTCCAACTATCCAGTACCTTCTCCCACAGTTTTATTGCACATGAAAATTCGCCATGCTCTTTGATGTACTTTGAAAACTCCTTGATGATGCTAATAATAATCTTCTTTGAAATATCGTTATCTTCAATAAGGTTATTCCAGTAATTAAGAAAAGCAAGCCTGACAGGAGCATTTTCAAATATCACAGGCAATATACCGAGCGCTTTGAATATTTCTGAATATTCATTCGCCTCAGTGTTCTCCGACCACTTTTTGATAAGAGCGAACAGCATTTTGGAATGTAGAGACGGAGGTGCACTCTCTCCAATAGTTTTGATCTTTTCCCGTACGATGTTCAGTCTTGAATTAATCGGATCATTTCTGGATAAAGGCCTTGGAATTTTCTCCGCATCCCTGATCAAAGCATTCACGGATTTCCACCATTGCTTCCAGCTTTCAATAAGGCTGATATCGCACACCAGGGCAAATAAATCAATCGATCTCCTGATTGTCTTGACATCTTGCAAATACAACCAATTGACCCACTGCACCAGATCCTTTCCAAATCTAGCTTTGGGGGTTGACGGGATCGGATCACTTCTTTTCCGGCCTAAGACAGTATATATTTTATTTGCACAATTGTAACCTTTCTCCATGGGGAAATCAAAAATTCCCGGGTTTGACAGCCACAAGGCTATGAAATGAAGTCTGTCTTCACCAGCTTCCATTGAAAGCCGCCATAGTTTCATTATTGTAGTTAATCCTTCGGAAGGACCCAGGTTTCTATAAATCAAGTCGGTTTTCTCCGCATTCCTGGCAACCCAGGACAAAGCATCCTTAAACGCCTCCGGCTTTAAAAATGTGATCCAGGATATGTTGCTCAAAACATCTCCTAGCGTTGGATTGTCTTTAATCAGTTTATGGAAAAGTTTCTTCTCTCCTTCACTAATATCTTGATTGAGATCTACAAGAGAATTGGGCAGTTGACTACCAGTATGGATGGACTGCTTTATTATTTCCAGAAGGTTCCTATAACGATTACTCCAATCACCTACATCACCAACAATCTTTGGCAGTGCTATAGGAAAGTCCCTGACAAGCTTGTTTATTGTGAAGGTCGCATTATGAATATGCTTTCCGCCAAGAATAATGATTTCGGGCTCTTTCCCATCAATCAGTGATACCCAGGTCCCATCAAGACCAGGATAGCCGACAAACAAGTCAAGATCCCTCTTGATATACATTTTAGCTCTACTTATACCTTCTATTGATTTTTTAGGTTTCAAAGGCCTCATTTATTCTTATATGATGAATTTTGCATCATACATTCCTTTCCTATCGTTTTTTATTCTTTGGTTACACTGTGGGCTTTTTAGCTATTTTTAGCTTCTTAAGCGAAAACTTTCTTGTATCCTCATAGCTGTCATACTGACATTCTTCCAGAATTTCGCGAGTAAGGATTCTGCGTTTATACATACTTTCTATAAGGCGCGAGCGACAGGAAGAACATAAGGTTTGCCGATACATATGGATAAACAAGTCCGATTGAAATTTATAGGAACACCTATCAAGTAATTTTTCTACTTCCATGAACACTCCATGCCATTCGCCGTCATTATATGAAACAGTAAATCCTTTAACGGCATTTGTTAATATTGTTTCATCCTCTGGTCGATAACAATGGCATAAGAGAGATAAAGAATTAGCAACTTCCTTTTGCTCTTTTAATAGATTCAAAGCATAATCATGAACCTTATCAGAAGTAATATTCTGCAACACGTCAAATGCAACATCACGGATGGATTCATTATCACTTTCGGCAAGTTCCAAAATGTAATTTTCATTCAAAGGAAATGGCCTCTTTCGGAAAACCCATAACAATTCCATTTTTATATCAGGGCTTGCTTCATCCAATACAATTTGTGCCAGTTGCATTAATTGATCTTCCGAGGCAATCTTTGCAAAGCGAAGTGCTACTCCTCGAGCACGATGTCCATTCGTTTCATAGCATGCCTGAAGCAAGTCATCGAGAGTCGGTGTATCAAGTGGTTGCTTAATATAGCTTTCTAAACTTTTCGTTTCATTTAGAAATGCAGCTATTGCTTTGCTGTTTTGCGCTTTCCAGTTTAAGTAATTTGCTATACGCTTTTCTCCGAATTTTTCTTTGGCATCGGAATAGAACCAATCTACAAAAATCGAATTCGAATTTTTTGACCGTATAAAGAATTCACCAACTTGTTCTGCGATTTTTTTAAAAGCTGTAAAACCATCCAGTGAAGTTAACCATATACATAACCATTCGAATTCATCCCTCTCATTGCACATTGGTTTTCCAATACGACTCCGCTTGGATAGGTAAGTGAAAAGTACATTATACTTATTATACAGTGCCTCCCGCGACTTTAAACTGCCTTCTTCAGCAAAACGACATAATAAATTGCACAACTGATCAAATAACCATGTTTCTATGTTTTCTTTCGAAAAATGCCTAATAATTGCTTCTTCAAAAAAATACTTATCAGCAAAAAGATTAATGGAATTATATAAATAATTACCACGGTCACCTTCACATTGCATATCATAACAAGTATTATGTAGACAGCACCAAAGAACTATGTCTTTATATTTTTCACGAGAGCTACTGGTCTTTAGCTCAACAAATGCACTTCCAAGCCCTCGTCTAAAAGCTTCTTTAAATTGAACTATGTTCATCAGTCAACTCCTCAACCCGATCGTCTTAAGGTATTTCTTTCTCAATATTAGCCTAATGTAAACAACTGGGTATTCGGTAAAACCGTCCCCATTCATGCAGATATCTTGTCCTTTACTTCAAAATTATCTCTTATATTCAGGCTGTTTCAAAACAACAGGATTAGTATTTAAAAGCACCCATTGAACAGCTAACTCACATAGCCGATCCGTTTCATAATCACTGTTGCCTCCCCGAATCTTTTTAGCTAATTTACCTGTTTCTTGACGAGACTCGTCATCCAGTGGGTTACCTAATCCAATGTACTCCTCCAAGGCGTCCAACATCTTACGATAATCGTTATCACAGTTTCCTGATCCATTGTCCAAGATTTCATGCGATACTCTTCCTGTAATACGGATAACCTCTCCCTGCACGGTTTTCGCATGTCCGCTTGAAGGAACAAGCAAATTCCAAAGTTCTTTATGTTGATCTTGCCAGCTTTTTGCAGTCACATTTATTGGAGAGATGCCATCATGTAACCTTCGATGCTCAACTGACATAACATCAAACAGTTTATATAGACGTAATAATGCCTCATCGGTTTGGTCTAAATGCTCTTTGTTAAAGCCATCTCTGTGAAATTCAAAGTCTTTTCCTATTCTCATAATTGAGTCTTTCATTTCAGGCGTTATCGCTGTTCCGGCATTAAGCAAAATTTCGGCTATATCCGCCATATTAACAATGTCTATGTTCCTGCAACGTGACAAAGCAAATGCTAACGGAGTTTGCTCACTCTTATTTTTCGCATTAACATTTGCGCCATGATTAACCAGCGTCTGAACTGCTTTGGGCTTAAAAGAATCCGCAGCAGTATGTAAAGGTGTTCTGTTATTATTATCGGTGGCTTCAATATTCGCGCCTAAATCAAGAAGCAGTTGCACATTCCCACACCAACTCCTTGCATGTGAATGCAAGGGGGTTTCTCCGAAAATATCATGTGCATTTACATCGGCTCCCTGTTCCACAAGCCAGTAAACCAATTCATCAGGTATTTTGAAAAAGCTCAGGGCCGTTGATTTACTATATCCGCCACGGGCATCCAATTCACATTGGGTAAACACCTCTTTTAACGCAGATATATCCCCTGCCTCAATCAGTTCCTTAAAATTTTTAGGTAAATTATTTTTCTTCTTACCCAAATGTACTTTCACCTCTTATTCTCATATTTTATACCAGACACATGAACAAAAAATAGTTTAGATAACATATCATTGCAAATGCGAGATTCATAATCATCGCTTCTGGTTTACGTCACAACTTCACCGACTAATATACTTTACTTCGGTAGGCCGATATATCAGTATTTACCATCCATATAACAGAGCTATTCTTCATATATTTCCATATATTCTCTAACAATCTCTTTAAGGTCACAATCATCCTTATATGGCATAAAGAATTCCAGAGCTTTTCTACCTTTAATCTTAAACAGAGCATCTGCACTCGCATTTTTAACATCAAAATCGCTGTAACTCAAGTACTCAAGTAATTTCTTAAATACAATATCATTTTTGAAATTGGAAAGAGCATTCAATACACCAACAATAATCTTTATTGAGCTTGATTCAAGATAAGGTAGAAGAACCTGGTAATCTTTAATTTTTCCGTCACTGAACTCTAGTACAGTATTTATATCAATAAAAACATTAGGTACTTCCTCTTCTTTAGCCTGACGTAGTTTCGAAATGAGTTCATAATATCTTTGTTCTTTAACTACGGATGCTTTATATTCCCCACGCCCGAGACATGCTGGGCATAGACACTGTTTCCTTCCATGTGCATCGGGGAAATATCTCCACCCAATTAATTGAGGCAGATTCTTTATCCTAACAATTTCTTTTGGGGTGATTTTTCTGGTTATAATAACCTGATATCCCAATCTATTCGGGCTCTCGATAAAATCCTTAATTGCTAAACCGGCATTTGCATGCTTATGCTCTTCATTATAAAACCCGTACCATACCGGCTCATTATCCGGTATTCTAAAGTAAACTCCCACTATGTTCTTTTTATTAAACCTTTTTATTTCTCTAAGCCATTGGTGTGTCGAGAAAAAGTCATCTATTACAGGCATACAGAAAATACCTTTACTCACATTATCATAATGGATTTTATCTATTCTCAGTCCGTTTTTCTCAATATTTTTAGTATTATCTTCCGAAGTCAAATGTACAAAAGCAGGCATATACAAGTCCTTTCGCGAAAGAATAGTTTACTATAATTTAATTATCCCACAATTCCAGCCAGCACTTCTTCAAGCCGCTTCCTTTCGTTGCTTTCATTTGTTTTGAATCGGATAATCGGAATTCCGTATTTATGTAAAATTTCATCCTTCATGTTGTCTCGTTGGTTCTGTCTGGTATTCGGTCTATGAAAAGAATATCCGTCAACTTCAACAACCAATACTGGTTGCTTGCTGAGTTTATTATATATCAAGAAGTCAACATGGGTACAATAATGCATGACATAAGCCGTCTCCTCGTCATTCAAATTATGAAGATCCCGAATTATCATATTTAAAGGAACATGTGAGACTACATCAAACTTTGTGAAAACATCTGCCAACAGAATCTCCTTTATAAACATATTCATAAGGTTCTCGCTGTCATATTCAGATATTCTCTTCTGTTTCTTCAGCAATACCTGTCTTTTTTCTGAATAACTCTTATATAGATAATCAAAAACCGAATATATCTCACTTTGAATGACTTCCAGATTATTATACTGAATATAGTTAATTAAATCTTTTATGTTGTTATCCTTTTGCGTTTCATTCCCATCCGTTACCAGGATCAACTGATTTACTGCCCGGGAGACTGCTACATTCAATCTGTTCGGATTCCCGGTAAAATCGGAGATTTCGTTATCGACCGTACAAAGAATAATCGTATCTTTCTCTTGCCCTTGAAACTTGTCAACTGTAGCCGCCTTTACTGAAGTTCCGTCAAAAACCTTCTGAAGAGCTTCTGTATGGTTACAATAAGGCGAAACTATTCCGATTGTACCATTATTCACGTTCAGTCTTTGTCCTGGAATCACCTCATCCCTTATTACGTCAATTTGCCTCTGATTGATACGATCTCTGGCATGATTCCCCTCTACAGTTTTGTAGGCCACAAGCGGCGGCCTTTCCGACTGTGGTGCAGTTAAAATGATAAGCTGATCGTCATAGAATTTTTTATTACAAAACTCAATTATCTTTGGATGACAACGATAATGTTCTTTCAGCATTACATGCGGAATCTCCTGAAACAATTCATTTACGGAAGACAGTAGGCTATGGTTCGAATACCGGTATGCTTCAGGTAGAGAATAGTTTCTAAATATTGCATCTGTTTTCTTCTTCGTTTCATCATTTACAACATTCGGCAATTGCTTCAAATCACCAACAATAACCGCTCTTTTGGCACATGATAAAGCAAGCGCTCCCGTCGCCAAATCAACCTGCGAGGCTTCGTCAACTATAACATAATCGTAAACAAATCTGGTAGACAAGCTGTTTCTTAATGAGTATGTCGCACTTAAAATAACCGGAAAGTCCGATATGAACTGATCGGACCTCTTCCACAAATCGTTCATGTCATAAACTTCGCGATTTCCGATTTTACTATATTTCTTAGCAACATCTGCTTTTAAGAGATTCATGGATAAATTCGCGTATTCTTTCATTTTCTCATCGAAAGAATATGTTGAAAGCATTTGCTGCAAATCGGCAACCTGTTTGTGCATTTCTACGAGAACTACTTCATAATACTGCTTTTGGCAAATCGCTATGATTCTTTCAGTGCTGTTCCGATAAAAGGTACCATTATATATGCCAAACTGAAAAAAATTAAGAAATTTTCTCCATCCTGAAACCGGTTTCTGTTCCTTGCCATATTCTTCACTTTGAGCCCACAGTTTCAACAATCTTGCAGCGCTCATCTTCCGGGTTGAATGAAAATCAGTATCCTTGTCACTTGTTTCGTCGTAATACTGTAGGAAATGCTGTTGCTCTAAATGAATCGCTTCCATGTCAAGTGATAGTTTTGAGAACTTGAAAAAGCATTGAGTATAGTTCGGTTTTCACATCGGCATCTTCGATACTCATTGAGTTTTCAATTGGGTTAAATCTAGTCTTGACACGGCGCGTGATTACTGGATGGTTAATATCTCGATTATCTCTGTCTCGCAGGAAACCATTGGCCACTACCAATTCCAGTGTTTCAGAATCTCGCTCCAAATCCACATGAAGCTGATATAAGCGGGAGAAAAATTTTCTAGTCTGCTCGATAATTATTTGTTTACCAACCCATATGTTCCGAATACCAAACCATTTTTCATAAACTTTGACTCGCGCTTCATCATCGGTAAAATGTTCAATAATTACGGTACTGTTCTCACTTTCGGTCTTCTCTTCATCAGAACCGACGTCCATCAAGATCTTAGGTTCGTCAGAACTACTCAGTTTTGCATTGATTGATGGATTTTCATCAGCAGCTTCTCTTTTGATGGCCTCGTGTACTTTTACTTCATTTCTGAAAGACGACCATCCTTCATACAACCATTCGACCAGAATGGCATCCGGCTCTGGACACTTTTGAAATTCCGGTTTATGTACGCGCAACAATGCAGTATTAGAGTCAGTATTCTCCTCTTCAACTCGATCACGATAGAATATCTCGATATTCTGTGGATCGTTCGGAATGTTTCGAAATGAACACGACCAACTATAATCCGCAATGTTCATCACGACTTTCTGCTTTAGACCGCTCAAATCTTTGATGAACTTATAAAGCGATATAACCTTTCCCTCGTTTGTCAGTACAGCCTTGTTTTCTCTATTCTTGTCAACTACACTGTTATCCACGAAAAGGCCTCCCATCATGAGCCTCGTATCCTATGCCATTAAAAGCGTTCCTATTGAACCAAGTTTTCTTGATAGGAACATATTTCCTATATCATTTTTATAGGCCACACGCATCCACAAGTAAATCCTACTATTTCTTTGGAAAATATTCTACATATTTCTAAAAAATCCTCTATCTTAAGGAGTTTCTCTAAGTTATTCTACAAATATTTGTTCTTTGGCTCCTTCTTTCTTTCAAAAGAAAGAAGCAAAGAAAATTACCTTTGCTTCATCTCATATAATGCTCCACTACTACGTTTATTCGATTGTGCCCCAAGTCAAAAGAAACTTGTCTCAAACAATCACGGTCATAACCCCTGTAATTGCTCAGAATCTCTCCTCTCTGCCCCATCTTTTGTTGAACAAGTTCTTCATATCTATCTCTGGCATATTGAGCACGAAATGCATGATTATCAATTTTCTTCGTATAACGGCTAAACAGATATTTTGGTCCCGAAGTCCTGTAAAGTTCTTTAAAATGAAATGCTTCCATGGCCAAACTATTATATGGCATCCTAACAGTAATATTGGGGATAATTTTTTCAATTTCCTCTTTGTACTTGCTCAGTACTGAAGCATTTCGAAACTTTCCACCTTTCTCTACAAGGCTAACGAAAATATTCCCCTTAAAGTCCCTCCAAACTGAGCAAGGCTTAACCTGGTATTGCCCTCCCAGAACGCTTTCACGCCTACACCCCGTGGCTTTTGCAAATGTAATTTGTTTGGCATAATTCTTTGGATTATATTTTTTATCGTGCTGGCGCTCCGCTCTGCTCCGCGCCACATTTTTATAGCTTCTGTTGTTCAGATTAGCCTCTTTTTTACAAATGCTGAAATTAAGAATTTTGTTAAGTGCAGGCATATCCTTACTGACGCTATAGGAGGACAATCCTTCTGCTTGTCTTTTTTGTAAGTATTGAATTGCTTGCTCTTTTGTAATTTGGTTCATAACTTTAATACCCGGGTGACTCTGTTTGAGCCAACCGGCAAATTCAACAGCAGTTTGCTTATAGGCGTTATACGTATTATGTGAGAAAATACCTCTTGCAAACACAGGGTTCCACTTCTCCCCTTTTGCTTCCTGCTGCCTCCGATATTCAAACTTTACATATAAAAGACAGCTTGACTAAAATAGCCAATTCGGATGATCTTTTGGCCAAATTCTGTCATGATAAGGGTCTGAGCAGTCGAATCATCAAGTGTATCTTATCTGGCGAGGTGGACTGAAATGGGAATAAACCAGATTGAAATCCGACTTCAAAACTTCAAGAGTTATGCAGATTCCGATTGGATCAGGTTGAACGGCAAGATTGAAATCACCGGTGAAAATCGTATAGATGGCGGATCAAACGGTTCCGGGAAATCGTCAATTCTGGAAGCATTATGGGTACTTGTCAATCAGAGCAAAAGTGACGTGAAGCCGTCGGACTTGAAACGATATATCCGTAAGGGTGCATACGATTTTTCTATCGACGCAAAAGTAACATACGATGATAAGGAATATTCAATAAAATCCACAAGCCATAGTATGCAGTGCGACAACGCTATAAGAAAGGGATTAACTGATCTGTACTATTCCTTTCTGCTGCAGGGGATGCCAAATTCATTTGCGAATTTGAACCCGAAAGATCGAAAAGAGGCTATCTCGATTGATTTTGATTGCGATAATCTCGTTGAAAGGTCAACGAATAACCTTAATAAAGGAATAGAGAAAGTAGATGCAAAGAAAAGCGCCGCAGTGGCTCGCACAGAAACCGCAAAAGAAAAATTAAGCGACTTAGAGAAATTGATTTTTTCAAAACAAAATGAACTCAAACGAGTTCGCGATACATTAGCAACCCTTCCTGTCATTCCTTCTGAT
>JAEWQC010000321.1 GCA_023399355.1 Bacillota bacterium
GAATACCATCACTCCAAACGGTAAAATCAGCGGACGCATATATTTCAGTCCTGCTGTCCTGGCAAACGTATAGACCATAAAATAAAAGATAGCTGTTAAGTAAACAAATGCTGCCATTGCCCATATAAATACGAAAACAGCTTCAATTCTTTCGAAGAACCTTCCAAGATTGATCAGCCTTGACATCTGATATATCGGTAAAAAGGATTCCAGATTGCTCGGATATGGGAATGTCAGGATATATGCAAGTGAACCTGTAATAAGGAAAAATGAACTGAAACCGATAGCAGCATATCCTGCCGTTCTGACATTTTTATGACTATCCATAAATGGCGGCAGCAAAAATAAAATTAAAAGTTCTCCAAAAGCAGAAACCTTGAAAAATCCCTTGCCAAAGATATCATAAACTCCATTTCCCAGGATTGGCAGGACGTTTGTCAATTCCATTTTAGGTACAACCCCCAGCAGGATGATTAAAAACCCGACAGCTATGATCGGCACAATAATTGCATGATAACGCATGATCGCTTCAATTCCAAGAAAGCTGCCTGCTACTACCCCTATCAGAAAGATCAGCATGATATAGCTGATTGGTGAAGTCGGCAGCGAGACTGTTTTCATGTCTTCTGCAAATTCTCTGAGCACCGTCGCCGACAGGTAAAACAAAGTAATCGTAACGATAAGACCTGTTATCATCCTTACAATCTTTCCACCGGCAATTCCAGCAATATCAATCAGGTCTTTCCCTTCGAATTTCCCCATGAATCTTATCAGTATAAAATAAAAGAGCACGGAAAGAAGGCTTACATATATTGTTAGTACCCAACCTGCGGTTCCTGCATCCTCTACTGTCATTCTGGCAAAGTACAGAAAAATTTTGGTGCATATTAAATTTATGAGCAGAGTCACAGCTTCCCATTTTCCGAAGCGAATCCTGTTTTCCATCTTCACTTTCTTTAAGACTCCCTCTGCTATCGTCTATCCCGTTTTATTTTCCATCCCATACTAAACTTTTCCTGTTTTCTGGTCTTTTTCGTATTGAGGTAATCCGGCCTGTGTTCCATTTTCCATTCCGGTGCCTTAAAAATTACGCCACGTGCAATATCGGAGGTCTTGGGACCTAACGGTGCCATATATGGCACGCCAAATGATTTCAAGCTCGTAGACCATACTCCAAGAATGAACAGACCTGCCGTAATGCCAAGAAAACCTGCCAGCGCACTTAACGCAATAAACGCAAAGCGCATGATCCGTATTGAATAGCCGAGTGAATAATTCGGGATTGCAAAAGATCCTATCCCCGTAACAGAAACGACAATGATTAAAATCGGGCTTACGATATTTGCGGCAACAGCAGCCTGCCCCAATATAAGAGCCCCTATAATGCCCAATGTCGGTCCTATCGGTCCAGGTACCCTGACCCCCGCTTCGCGGATCAATTCAAAGGATAACTCCATCAGAAGCAATTCAATTAAAGAAGGAAAGGGTACCTTTTCTCTCGATGCCTCTATAGCAAGCAGCAAATCAGTCGGTATCATTTCCTGATGATAATTTGTAATCGCCAGATAGATTCCTGGAAGCAAAAGTGCCATAAAAAGTGCGATTAAGCGAATAAACCTGAGGAGATTCGCGTAAGGATACCTTATATATGCGTCCTCTGCAGAGTGCATCATCTCATAGGCCGTCGTTGGAACAACCAGCACATTCGGCGAACCGCTTACAATAATAGCCACCCTGCCGTTCGCAAGCAGCTCT
The DNA here is from genome assembly GCA_023399355.1 of Bacillota bacterium. Lineage (GTDB taxonomy): Bacteria > Bacillota > Clostridia > Acetivibrionales > DTU013 > UBA1305. The sequence continues at coordinate 1,756 of JAEWQC010000321.1, forward strand.
GAGACATAATCGGGCCTTTCTGTTGACAATACCTGTGGCGAAGGATAAATCGTACTGTCCTCGATTAACTGCTCCAGCACCCCTGAGTCGAGCATATAGTCCACCTGGATGCTTTCAAGCCTTCGTTTCACTTCATCAACAAGCCGTTCATTGGCAATATCCTTTATATAAAGCATGGAACAAGGCGTTTTGCTGATTCTCCCGACAGAGATATCTTCAACAATCAGATCTTCATCTTTCAGTCTTTTGCGTATTTGTGCGCTATTCGTCCTTAATAGCTCATTAAAAGCTTCCTGTGGACCTCTTAATACAATTTCATTGTTCGGCTTCTCAATTCCCCTGTGTTCCCAACCCTTTACATCTGCAGAAAAAGCAACCTGCACCCCATCGGCAAAAAGTCCGCATCCCCCGAAATTGATTTCATCTATGACATTTCTGTAGCCAGGCTCGATCTTTACCTGGCAGTGCGGCAATAGCTGCCTGGCGATATAATCCTCAAGGTTTTCCTCTTCTTTCAGTTCCAGTCCCGACATGACCATCAGCGGTGTCAGAATATAATTATTGATGATTTCCCGGTCGGTCAATCCGTCAAAGAAGATAATGAACGCTTTTACAGGCTTTCCCCTGAAATTGATATCGAACTCACGCAAAAATATATCGCCGTTCACAGGAATGCTATAAATCTTTTTCATATGATCAAGATTTTCCCTGATATTGCTGGTAATCCTGTCTGAAAGCTTCGGATTCCTTTCGTTTTGCTCCTCTTTTGCCTCAATCTCGCGTTTCATCCTGCCGGAATCATTAGCTTCACCTTTTTCGTCATTTTCTGCCGAACCTGTGTGTTTAAGTGTGAATTGTTCACTTTCTCCGGGTTCCTTGAAAAGTATCAGGCTCTTAAGAAACCCTCTGTCAATTGACAATGCCTGCACCCTCCCGAATCTTTTTTCTGTAGAATGATAAAAAGACTTATATGGGACACAAATCACAGTTTTATCTTGTTGACATCACCGTTACCACGTTTCACAAGATAAACCTCCCATTTTCTGGACCCCAGCAGTTTTGCAAAGCTTTTATCGAAGACCGATAAATCAAAGCGGTACTTCCCTTTTATTGCACTGCCGGTATCCATGGCAACCGTGTACCCTATTCCCTTTATATAAAATACCGTTCCAAATGGCCAGTAACGGCTGTCAATAGCTATTGAAACCCCTGGAATGATAGCCTTTCCCGATTTTGTGATTCCCCTGTCATTTCCGCATTCTTCCTTACTCGGCGTATATGCTGTCCCAAGGAATTTCCCGACATATTTGCCTCTGTTTATCGTATTGCGTGCATTCAGACCATCAAACACCGAAAAATTCTGCGGCTTGACACCGACTGACGCAGCCATTTTCAAGGAGTTCTGCAGAGCAACATTATCATCGACGAGATTCTTGTTCTGTTTGGAAAGTTCGTTATTCTTCTTTTTAAGGATGTCCAACTGATCACTTAAATCACTGCTCCCACGGGATGCCTTGCCATAATCCTCCTCCAATTTTCGATTCTCCTCCGATAAATTCTGTAATTTCTCAAGCAATGCCGTATCTGTGCTTGTAATCTCCTGTCTTTTCAGCCTTTCTTCTTTTATAGATTCATATGCTGATACAAGATCAGCTTTCATCTCTTTGTATGACTTCAGTAGAATATAGTTGTTCGCACATAAAAATGAAGCCACGATAAACATTACAACAACAGCCCAAATGAAGCTGTTCGTTTTTTTTCCTTCAACTTTAACACACTTGGTATTATCTTGAGGTTGAACGCTTTCAGCAGCTTCTAACCCCGTCATATAAAAAACCTCCTCCAGTCAAAAAAATGGCTGTTTATTGCCTTAGCGCCATAAATTCCATATTATGGTCATCTATATTATCATCTATTTTTCGACCCTTTATTCATAAGTGTTTATTTTTTTCAGAGAAGGTGAAATCTAAACCTCCTCAATAAAACGCTTAGTTTTAATTTTTTTGACAAACTTTATGCTTAGTCATGTTATAATAATGATAATCAGTAAATTCCAATTAGTGGGGGGAGGTTGAAAACATGCTTTCTATTGCAATTCTCGATGATGATATCCGGGTTCTTGAAGAATATGAAAGATTAATACCAACGTGGTTTAAAAAGAATAATGTCGAAGGCAAAATAATAGCTGCTACAACCGACTACAAACAGTTTATCAGGGAGATCAGGGATCAACAGGCGAATGTCTGCATACTCGATGTCAATCTACGTTCAGAGGTCAATGGCGTTACCATTGCACGTCTAATCAGGAAAGAAAACATTAAAATAGAAATCATTTTTTGTACGGGATTTCTCGAGTACATGCCTCAGGCTTTTGATGTGCAGGCTTACAATTTCATTCCCAAGTCGAATAATGTCCAACTTGAACGCTGTCTGGTCAAATTGGCAAATGATATCCTTAAAAGAGAGGCGGGAATAAAAACATTTGAAATAAAATATGGATCACGTATTTACTATGTTCCCCACAACGAAATTATCTATATTCAACGATATGGTACAAAAACAACCATAAATTGTATCAATAAGGTACTGGAGGTCTATGACAGCCTGGAATCCATTGCCGCCAAACTAAACAATCCAAAATTCAAGCAATGCCACCGATCAACCATAGTAAATACCGAATTCATTGACTTTGTGGATACAAAGCAAAAGTATATTTCATTAAGAAACGGCAGTAAATGTGAACTGGGTCCCAAATATTATGAAGAATTTAAATCAAAAACTGAATGGAGTGACGATTGTGCAGTTTGACATCATGCTAATTAATATCCTATTTGCTATGATCAGTGGTTACCTTGTTATCATTATTTTAAAAATCTTTAATATCAATGTTGACTTTCATAAAGTTCCTCTGTTTATACTGATATTTGGCCTAGTAAGTGGAATACTTTCCTCAATTACAACTTCATTTGGAACGGCTGTAGCCACAGTTAAACCTCTTATATTATTGTGCATAGGCATTTTGCTTATAAAACTCCTGTTAAAAATTAAACTTTCTATATCAGCCTTCTCCTATCTTTTAACATTGGTTGGAATGGGCATTGGAAATAGTGTAGCTGGTTTAATCATTGTAACTGTTAATAAGGGCTATAGTGTAAGTGATGTTATCAACAATCCATTTTTATATACTATTGCAAGTTTAATTGTAGTAATCGTTTCTGTTGCCATAATTTTTTTAATAAAGCCAATGTATGGTTTTATAGTACTGATAAAGGACTCAAGGCAATTAATTTTTGCATTAATTTTTATGTTTATTATAATTACTGCAAACGCCGGGCTCTATTATTCTATCAAGATTTATAATTTCACAGCCTTTTTAATAATAACAATAATGTCCGTAATCTATTCCGCCTATTTATTTTTAAATAGTTTTATGCTTTATAAAAATGAGTTGCAAAAAGCTGAACATGAGCAGCAAGCATTCTATAACAAATCTCTTGAAGGAACACTTTTTAACCTTCGAAGGTTTAAGCATGATTGGAGTAACAACCTGGCTGTAATCAATACAATGCTTGCAATGAACAAATACGAGGATGCTAAAAATTATTTGCATGAGATTATCGAATATAATGCTACTAGTAATAATACATTTCTTTTTAATATCAAAAATGCCGGATTATTTGGCATCATATCGGCCAAACAAAGCTTGGCAATAGACAAAGGTATCACTATAGAAATAAAGGGAGTCGGAGAAATTTGCGAGATTCCAGGAATTAAGATCAGCGAACTGTGCGAAATCATCGGTATATTCCTTGATAATGCAATTGAGGAATCAGAAAAAATTAAAAAACCTGTTGAATTGAATTATACTGGATCTGAAGATACTATTGAGATCATTATAAGGAATAAATGCGAAAACGGAATTGATCTGAATCAGCTCGGCAAAGAATCAAGTAAAGGAATGGACAGAGGTAACGGTCTAAAGATTATAGAACAGATATTAAGCAAATACAAGCATATAAAGAATTTCCGTTCCTATGAAGCGGATAGCAAGACATTTGAGCAACTTCTGATCATAGAAAAAGGGCTTTAAGCCCTTAATCTACCTTTATCAGCGACTTGGGACATTCTCTCTGGTGAAAAACCCACATCCAGCAACCGAATGCCGATGTAGCTGCAAAGAACAATGTGCCGACAAGTGCTACTGAACACACAAGATACTTCAATGATCGCTTCATACTGTTTCCTCCTCCCACGCGTATTTGTTATTTGTAATTTTATATACAAGCGGTGTCATTAGTACACTCACGAGTAAATTGGTGAACATAATAATATTAAACCAGATCGGACCTGTAAACTGTGCTGCAATATACAAAGCAGCCATCACGATAAATCCTGATATCCGCAGCCGTTTCCGTTGCTTCTTTGATGAGACCGGTTTCACCGGCATGTCTGCCGGTGCATAGAGATAAGCCACTACAAACGAAAATGGTATTACAATCACATCAATAATAATTTTATTATCAGTTAGATATAAAGACGCTGCCAGAATTCCGAACACAAACAGGAAATAGGATATTAAACATCCTAAATGAGACTTTGCATGAATTCCTCCAAGGTTTATCCTAAGAAATCCGAATATGCAGATTATCCCAGTGACATACAAGAACACATTAAAAATCGCAGATATTATAAGAAGCAACGAAATTTTAGATATTTCAGACAACGCCATATATGCGCCGTATTCAATAATCTCCCGTTTCTCCGGTTTGACGTCAGGAAGAGTAATATAAATCTGGTCAGTAATGTAGTTGCTTATCTTGCTAATCATAATATCACCCACCATAATTATATAATTATTAAATCGAAAAAAAAGAGAAGCTTCTGAAAAGGTTAATATTATGATTTAAATAAGCTAAAGTGAATTTTGCAATAAAATACGTTAACACATTATTGTATTTATCCCATAATTTTTAATTTTATAGAACCAGTAGTATCATTCTTTTTATTCTTTTTATTCTTTTTATTCTTTTTATCATTCTTCGGATGAAGCAATAAAAGCTGGAAAAACAGCTTGCCCTGAAAGTATAAAACCATTATAATGATAACAATATAATCGATACAAAAATTTATATTAAAAACAGTGATTATAGAAGTTACGATTTATGAATTTCTTAAGAGAGCCGGTGGATGGTGTGAATCGGTGAGAGGATAAATCTTTCCACTTCTGGAGCTGTCGGCGATAAGCCGGAAGGTCAGTAACCTTTATACAACTAATGTCGAGTGGCTGGTAATTCTTATTTAACCGGCAATTTGGGTGGCAACGCGGATCACTCCGTCCCATATAGATATCCAATAGTTGAAATCGGATATCCATATGGGACGGAGTTTTTTTATTCCACAGTTTCAAGTAGTACACTGATGAGGAGGAAAAAATATGTTGGATTTGAAATTTGTAAGAGAAAACCCGGAATTGGTCAAGCAAAACATCAGGAATAAGTTTCAGAATAATAAGCTGAATCTGGTAGATGAAGTACTGGTATTGGACATTGAACTTAGAAATGCAAAGCAGAAGGCTGAGACATTAAGAGCCGAAAGAAATAAAATTTCAAAAGAGATCGGAACATTAATGTCACAGGGGAAAAAGGAAGAAGCGGCAGTGATGAAGATACAAGTTACTGTAAATTCCGAGCAGTTGGCAGAATTGGAAGTAAAAGAAGAGGAGTTGCAGAAAAAAGTCAATACTATAATGATGTCCATCCCCAATATAATTGACCCCAGTGTCCCTATTGGCAAAGATGATAGCGAAAATGTGGAGCTGGAGCGTTTCGGCGAGCCTGCTATTCCAGATTTTGAAATTCCATACCATACTGAAATTATGGAAAAGCTAAATGGTATTGATTTGGATAGTGCAAGAAAGGTCGCCGGAAATGGTTTTTATTATTTGATGGGTAATATCGCCAGGCTTCATTCGGCAGTGATCTCTTATGCAAGGGATTTCATGATAAATCAAGGCTTCACCTATTGTATTCCGCCTTATATGATTCGCAGCGAAATAGTAACCGGAGTTATGAGTTTTGCAGAAATGGATGCGATGATGTATAAAATAGAAGGTGAAGATTTGTATTTGATTGGAACCAGTGAGCATTCCATGATCGGTAAGTTTATAGATACGATCTTGCCGGAAGCTGCATTGCCTCAAACATTGACCAGCTACTCCCCCTGCTTCAGGAAAGAAAAAGGCGCTCATGGCTTGGAAGAAAGAGGGGTATACCGGATTCATCAATTTGAAAAGCAGGAAATGATCGTTATATGTAAACCTGAAGATAGTATGATGTGGTACGAAAAGTTATGGCAAAACACCGTCAGTTTATTCCGTTCCCTGAATATACCGGTAAGAACACTGGAGTGCTGCTCCGGCGACCTTGCCGATTTAAAGGTAAAATCCGTAGATGTGGAAGCTTGGTCTCCCAGGCAAAAAAAGTACTTTGAAATAGGAAGCTGCTCAAACTTGGGGGATGCACAAGCTCGTCGTCTTAAAATCCGTGCAGACGGTGAAAAAGGGAAATACCTTCCACATACATTAAACAACACTGTAGTTGCTCCCCCAAGAATGTTGATTGCTTTTTTGGAAAATAACTTAAATGAGGATGGATCTGTAAAAATCCCGGTTGCATTACAGCCATATATGGGTGGTCTTTCAATAATTAAATAGCATGGTAATGAGGATTAGACTCTGCCTGTCGAGGCGTATAATCCAGGCGTATAATTAATTGACATGCGTATAATCCAGGCGTATAATTAATTTATAGGGAGAAAAAATATGACAGTTAGGGAGATCCTCAAAATACTGTATCGTGATGGCTGGATCAAGAAAGATTCAAAAAGGATCCCATATTCAGCTAGTTCATCCAACCAAACCTGGTAAAGTAACCATTCCCGTTCATCAGGGAGATATCCCTTCAGGAACGCTTGGCAGTATTTTAAAGCAGGCAGGATTGAAATAACAAACATATTTACCTAACTATTCAGGAGGCGAATTTATGAAAAAGATATCTTATTTTGCTGTATTTGAACCCTCCACCAATGGAACATTTGGTGTGTATTTCCCTGATTTGCCTGGCTGCATATCTTTGGGAGAAAATTTTGAAAATGCTCAGGTTATGGCAACTGAGGCGCTTGGATTACATTTGTGGAGTATGGAGAAAGACGGGGATTCAATACCTGTTCCCTCTACTCCACCATTTAATGATATACCGGAAGGTTCTGTTCTCGTACCTGTTACTGTCTTCCCTGAAATTGTAAAGAATGAGATGGATAATAAGGCAGTGAAAACTAATATAACTCTTCCATCTTGGTTAAAAGATCTTGCAGAAAAACAACAGGTAAATTTCTCTCAGGTTATGCAAAGTGCATTGAAAGAATATCTGGGAATTACCAACAGGTAAATTGTTCTTGCCTATTCCTTTCAAGGGAGAAAATCCAAGCCAACTATTATCTTTAAAATTCTATGATTCGGAATTGTCGTATGAATAAGGAAATGACGGGAATCAGATATCTGATTCCCGTCATTTAACGTGGTCGGAGTGACGTGACTTGAACACGCGACCTCTTGCACCCCAAGCAAGCACTCTAGCCAAACTGAGCTACACCCCGATAGCGCATTTTGAATTATAGCACAGTTAAAGCGCTGTTGTAAAGTGCATTTTGTATGTGGCAAGGCTATTATTTTACTTCATCACGGTCTTTTGCCTGTAATCAATACATAGATAACATATGCTACAAAAGCCAGAATACCGATCGGAAGTACAATTGCCAGTGCAAAGCCCAGGATCTTCAGTGCCACAAATGCCAGAACCAGTATAATTCCTATTGAAATAACCGTTTTTAATAACTTACCCATAAAATCACTCCTTATTATCATTTTAGTACAAAGCAAATTTTGCTTTCTGATAGAAGATACGTGATTTTATGCTTTATGTCTTATCTTTAATACAGTTTTTTTGAAATCTCTTCAACAGCTTTGACAGCATACAGTATTTCGTCTTCCGTATTGAAACATCCGACACTGAATCGCACGATCCCTCTTATTTCCGTCCCCAGATGTCTATGAGCACCCGGTGAGCAGTGCAGACCTGCCCTTGTGCATATTCCATATTCCCTGTCGAGGCTATAACTCAGTTCCGTAGAATCCAAATCAGCAAGATTAACAGCTGCTATACCGGAATTTCTGGTTTGATCAGGAACACTATAAAACGTTACTCCTGGTATCCTTTTCAAGCCTTCATGCAGAAGTTCTACAAGCATATGCTTGTAGTCACCAATTTCATCGATTCCTTTCTCTGCGATAAAAGATGCCCCTTCTCCCAAACCGACGATGCCGGGTGTATTTAGCGTACCGCTTTCCAGAAGATCCGGCATGATTTCCGGTTGATAAAGATATTCGGAATTGCTGCCTGTTCCGCCCTCCATGAGTGGCTTGAGCCTGAGCCCCTCTCTGACATAAAAACAGCCCGTACCCTGTGGTCCGAGCAATCCCTTATGGCCTGAAAATGCCAACAAATCAATGTTCTCTCTCTCAACATCCAATGATATTGAACCAGCGCCCTGAGACGCATCAACAAGAAATAGCACTCCGGCATCCCGGGCAATACGCCCGATTTCACCAATCGGCATTATTATGCCATTTACGTTTGAAGATAAAGAACTGATTATAAGAACAGTATTGCTTCTTATTTCTTTTCTAAAGGAATCCGGTTCAACCTCACCGTATTCATTTCCTGTAATAACCGACAGTTCCAGACCCATATCACGCTCCAGAACCTTTAAAGGACGCATTACCGAATTGTGTTCCATTGCTGTGGTAATTACATGGCAGCCTGGCTTCACAACCCCCTTGATTGCTGTATTAAGCGCCTCTGTTGCATTTTTTGTAAAGCTGAGCTGTAAAGTCTCATGAATATTGAATAATTTACATATCTTTTCTCTCGTGTCCGTAACTGCCATCCCTGCTTTTACAGAGAGTACATGTCCTCCCCTGCCGGGATTGGCACAGTACTCACGCATGCATCTGTCCATTTCTCTGTAAACACACTCGGGTTTCGGGAAAGATGTAGCGGCATTGTCCAGATAAACCATATCCTGCTCCATTGTAGCCTTAAGTTCTATTACTATACTATGTAAACCGGATATGGTTGTTAATACTACACATAAAACTTCTATTCACTTAATCGATATTTCCTTTTGAAATCCTAAAGATTTCTGTCTTCGTATTCCAGGCTCTTCCCCACTGCCGCCAGTACGATAAGTGCTATTACGCCCCCGATCAATGCTGTTACGAGCTGCGGCCAACTGAACAGATTCGTGAGTGTTGCTGCAATAACGGGCTTCATCTTGACCAGCGAAGTGAATATTGAAATGGCTGCAAAAAGAAAGGCAAATTTAGCTATAGCACCAAGAGCTATTGCAACTATTGCACTTTTCTTTTTTAAGAGTTGAAATGCAGCTGCAATGATAATGTTGCCAATGATTATAAATGGCGAAAATGCCAGAATCAGAGGCGCTATGGCAGCTTTGTTCGTAAATGCGGAAACCAGGGGTGCTATCACTGCTATGGCAACTCCGCTCCAAAGGCCGGCAACGGCTGTAGAAATAATAAGTACGGCATTGACCACTGGTCCAACGATAAAGTTGTTGTAAGGGCCAAGAAGCCTTCCGAGAAACTGGAATGCAATTGCGACTGCAAGCAGAAGTGCAGTTCTTGTAATGAATTTAGTTTTGTTTTTCATAAAAATATGACCTCCTTTGTAATGTATATATCCAGGTTGCTTGAGCTTCAAAAAGAAACGCTTCGAAACAACAGAGACTGGAAACCAGAGACTGGAAACCAGAGACTGGAGAACAGACCTGGTTGCTGCTTCAGAAGAAAACTCAAATCTGTTATCTTTTTGACTGGTCTCTGGTTTCTATATTCCCTATATTATACCTCAGCAAACAAGCTAATCAAAGGATTTTTACACAAGTACGGGCTGTAATTGTTCTCCTTTCAATGCAAGCTGAATTGCAGGTAGCAGTTGATCGAAATGTGCTACCAGCGAATTGCACTTTTTTTGTGGATCATCCTGTCCAAACGGAACAAAATAGATATTCTTTGAATTTAGCAGCATTCCCAGATTTTTCGCATTACTGCCAAGTCCATCATTTGTAGCAACTGCGATCAGCAGTGGTCTCCCATTTCTCAGATGGGCTTTGCAGGCCATTGTCACAGGTGTATCGGTAATACCGTTCGCCAGCTTTCCAAGAGTATTGCCTGTACATGGAGCTACAACCATTATATCAAGCAGCGCCTTTGGCCCTATGGGTTCGGCATCTATAATCGTTTTGATTAATTTTTTGCCGGTAATAACTTCTATTTTCGTTTTCCATTCTTCAGCTCTGCCGAATTTCGTATCATATAAATCAACTGCATTCGATATGACCGGAAGGATATCAGCTCCTTCAGACACAATCCTGCCGAGTTCCGGTAATACCTTTGCAAATGTACAGAATGAGCCGGTGAATGCAAAGCCTATCTTAACACCCTGTAGCAACATATTCACACCCCCAACTCTTCAATGATATTGTAGACTGTTTGTTTGATAAAACTGGCCGCCGTAACCGGCGCCACCTTTCCAGGCAGTGACAGTGCCCATATCACTTTGATTCCTATTGCTTTAGCCCTTTCAAAGTCCACACCACCCGGCTTGGATGCCAGATCGATTACCAGGCAGTCTTTCCCGAGTGTATCCAGTAGTTCGGCATTGAGTATTTTACTTGGTATCGTGTTAAAAATAACATCCATTATTCCTGTATACTGTTTTAAATCATTTATGTAAATTGGTTTTTGTCCATATGCCTTTATCCACGCCAAATCCGAATATTTCCTTGCTTCCACATATACCTCCGAGCCAATGCCCGAAAGCATTCTGGAAAGCACCTTACCAACTCTTCCATAGCCCAGTACCATCACTTTGCTTCCACTTAACGTTATCGGTATTTCCTCCATTGCAATCTGAATTGCACCTTCCGCAGTAGGGATCGCATTAAGTACCGCCATTTCCTCCCGTTCCAGCATATCAATGGCATATACGTTATAAGCTTCGGCAAGATGTGATATCTTTTCACCGATACGTCCGGCGATAAATAACTGATTTTTCTTCATTGTCCGGAACACTTCATTCATTAGTATTTTTTCTGTGTGAAATGGTGCATTAAGTGTTTCATTATCATTTGAACACGGTATTGGACCTATTACAATTTCCGAATCATCGATAGCTTCCTGCAGATTTTTGTTTTCACTGAGCAGTGATTCAAAACCGGCATTCCTAAATCCGAATATGTTTACCTGACAGCCGTCTGCCGATATGGCTTCAGCCAGCTTTACATTTCTTAAATCCCCACCGATAACTGTGTATTTTTTAAGGCTCATCTCTTTTCCCCCCAGCGCTGACAACATGCATACAATAGCCAATTGTATAAAGACTACTTTATTTTATGTTTATTGAGGAGAACAAGTGCTTGTATTAAAAAATCGCTGAGACAACAAGTCCCAGGAGATATTCACGCAATATGCCGACAGGCACAAAAAAAGCCTTGAACCTCAATGAAGGGCAAAAGGCTTTTAGGTGCAAACAAGCGATAGCTACAGGAGTATCATTATTTACTGATTGTTATAATTCGAGTATTTTTTTGTCAAAATTCTGTTTCAAGGTTCCTACTATGGAAATTCCTTTTTTACCAAGGTTGAAAATATTTTTAATGATTTCATGAACCCCATCCATATCAATCGCTTCAATCTTGCCCAGAATTTCCTCAGGCGTGTTTATATATCCAAGCATCAACTCAGACTTGCCAATGCTGTTCATTCTGCTGCTCGTGCTTTCCAGTCCAAGTATATAGTTCCCCTTCAACTGTTCCTTTGTCTTTTTCAGTTCCTGCGAGGAAATGCCATTTTTATGCAGAAGCCGGACCTCGTCATATATGAGTGAAACAACTTCGTTCAAATGCTCAGGCTTCATTCCTGCATAAATTGTAAACAGACCAACGTCATTGTATGCGGTGGGATAGGAATAAATCGAATAAACAAGGCCCTTTTTTTCACGAATTTTCTGAAACAGTCTTGAGCTCATCCCCCCGCCGAACAGGTTGTTCACTGCCAGGAGAGGATAAATACAATCGTTTCCGTTCTCAACACCTTCAAAGCCAATACAGATGTGTACCTGCTCCGTATCCTTCTCCTTTATGGACAGCCCTGGTTTGAAATCAACGGTTTCCACGTTTATTCCAGCATTCTGCTCTGTTTTCCAGCTTCCAAAATACCTTTCAAGCATTTCAGAAAGTTTTTCCTCTTCATAGTTGCCTGCAACCGAAATTACTATATTTTCCGGGGTATAGCGCTCTCTTATATAATCCAGTATATTTTCACGCGTTATTCCTCTAAGCGATTTTCTCGTACCAAGTATCGGATACCCTATTGCACTGCCTTTCCATACTGCTTCTGATAAAATATCATGCACGAGTTCATCCGGTGCATCTTCATACATTCCTATTTCTTCAAAAATAACTTTCTTTTCTATTGCGACATCCTTTTTTGCATATTGTGAATTAAAGAGCATATCGCTCAGCACATCTGCCGCAATGTCAAGATGTTCATCCAGAATTTTTGCGTAGAAACAGGTGCATTCCTTTCCGGTAAATGCATTGAGCTGACCGCCGATATTGTCAATCGTTTCAGCGATGACCGCCGCACTCCTTTTCTCAGTTCCTTTAAAAAGCATATGCTCAATGAAATGGGAAATTCCGTTATTCATCATACTCTCATCCCTTGAACCCGTCCTGACCCATATGCCAAGTGATACAGACCTTACAAACGGTATGTGTTCACAGACAACTCTGATTCCATTTCCCAAAGTAAATTTTTTAAACATAGAACCTCCGGTTGCATGAGCAAACAGTTGACACAGTCAACGACCAGCCCAAAAATTTTAAGAAAAACTTCAGTACCCTTGTAAGGTAAATTCCTTAAGCAAAGCCTCGCAGGCATAGAGCCCCTCCCGTCTTCAGGATATTTGAAGGCAAATACCTTAAGCAAAGCCTCGGAGGCATTGAGCACTTTCGTCTATAGGATATTTGAAGGCAAATACCTTAAGCAAAGCCTCGGAGGCATTGAGCCCTTTCGTCTATAGGATATTTGAAGGTAAATTCCTTAAGCAAAGCCTCGCAGGCATAGAGCCACCCTCGTCTTTAGGATATTTGAGGGGCAACAAATTCTTTTTATATAAAAAGGACGGTTTCAGACGGTATGTAGGCCGCCAGGAACCGTCCCTGCCAATTCTGTTATAGCTTACAGGCTGTTATCGGTACTTGCGCCTGGCATTGCATCTTTTCTCGAAAGATTGATACGGCCTTGTTTATCGACTTCCAGTACCTTTACAAGGAATTCATCTCCAACCTTGACCACGTCCTCGACTTTATCAACTCTCTTATTGTCAAGTTTTGAAATATGCACAAGTCCTTCCTTACCGGGAGCAAATTCTACAAATGCCCCAAAGGTCATAAGTCTTGTTACCTTGCCCATGAATATCTGTCCGGCTTGGACATCCTTCGCGATGGCTTCGATAATTGCAATTGCCCTTTTTCCGGCTGCTTCATCAGAGGTGGCGACAAAAACCCTTCCATCGTCTTCGATATCGATCTTGACGCCTGTTTCTGCAATGATCTTGTTAATTACCTTGCCGCCAGGTCCGATAACATCTCTGATCTTATCCGGGTCAATGTTCATGGTGAACATCTTGGGAGCATACTTTGAAAGAGAGCTTCTCGGCTCTGCGATTGCCGGCAGGATAACTTCGTCAAGTATCTGGAAGCGGCCCTTTTGGGTGAGTTCAAATGCCTGTCTGATGATCTCGTATGTGAGGCCATTAATTTTAATATCCATTTGAATGGCCGTTATACCCTTTTTAGTTCCTGCAACCTTGAAATCCATATCTCCAAAGAAATCTTCAATTCCCTGGATGTCCATGAATGTAACGAATCTATCAGGATTCTCGTCATCAGTGACAAGTCCTGCCGAGATACCCGCAACCGGTGCTTTGATCGGTACGCCGGCATCCATCAGTGCAAGGGTGCTGCCGCATACGCTGCCCTGAGAAGTTGAACCGTTGGACATGAGCACTTCGGAAACCAGTCTTATTGCATATGGAAAATCCACTTCATTAGGGATTACAGGTTCAAGAGCTCTTTCAGCAAGTGCTCCATGACCAATCTCTCTTCTGCCGGGACCTCTGGAGGTTTTTGCTTCACCTACACTGTAGCCCGGGAAATTGTAATGATGCATGTATCTCTTCTTTTCTTCCAGATCAACGCCGTCCAATTTCTGAATTTCGCCAATGCCGCCAAGTGTAACGGTAGTGAGAACCTGAGTCTGTCCTCTCTGGAACAGACCGGAGCCGTGAGTTCTTGGAAGAATGGAAACATCGGCCGACATCTGTCTGATCTCATCCAGTCTTCTGCCGTCAACTCTTTTATTTTCTTCAAGAATATACTTTCTGACAACCTTCTTTTCAAGCTTGTAAATCGATTCCGCAATAACACCCTTCTTTTCAGGAAAAGTCTCGGCAAGCTTCTGCTGGACTTCCTCAGTAAGTGCTGCAACCTTTGAATCTCTTACTGTTTTATCCGTAGCCAGTACTGCTTCACGCATTCCTTCGTATGCAATCTCCTTCACGGCATCGAATATCTCCTTTGGCACTTCCGATGACACATATTCGAATTTGGGCTTTCCTACTTCAGCTACAATACTCTTTATGAAAGCTGCTATTTTTTTGATTTCTCCATGCCCCTGAATGACTGCATCAAACATGACCTGATCAGAAACTTCCCTTGCACCGGCTTCGATCATTGTAATCTTCTCTTCCGTTCCGGCCAGCGTCACATACATGTCGCTTTTATCTCTTTGTGCCGCATCAGGATTGATCACCACCTGACCGTCCACAAGGCCGAGTATGACACCGCCTATAGGGCCGTTGAACGGGATGTCAGATATGCTGATTGCAATAGAGCTTCCAATCATGGCGGCTATCTCGGGAGAGTTGTCCTGATCTACGGAAAGAACCGTATTGACGACTGTTACATCATTTCTTAAATCCTTTGGGAATAGCGGGCGTATAGGTCTGTCGATGTTTCTTGACGTAAGAATTGCTCTTTCGGAGGGCTTTCCCTCTCTTTTAATAAAGCCGCCAGGGATCTTTCCTACTGCATAAAGTCTTTCCTCATAATCTACACTGAGTGGAAAAAAATCAATTCCATCTCTTGGTGATGAGGATGCTGTTGCTGTCGATATAACGACTGTTTCGCCATATCTGACCAGAGCTGAGCCGTTTGCGAGTTGAGCCAGTTTGCCGGTCTCTATTGTAAGAGTCCTTCCGGCGAGTTCCATGCTAAATTTGTTTGACATAAAATGCCTCCTTCTGTAATGCTACAATACGTATAAAGCAGCGGGTTACAGAAAACGGACACTAGAAACCGCACCTATTGCGAACTCTAGTCTCTGTTCTCTGTTAGCCACTTTTCCATCCGTTCGTAGAAAATTTATTAAAGATACTGCAAAAAAGATTGATACTGTATTTTTTCGCATTTATCTTATTTAACGCTTTTTATTGCAGAAACTTTATTCATCCTGTTTTTAAGTTTTTGCAACATATATAGTATGTACTGTTACTTAAAAATAATGAGCGGGAAACCCCGCTCACCATTATTTTCTCAAATTGAGCTTTTCAACTATTGCACGATACCTTTCGATATCCTTTTCCTGCAAATAGTTCAGAAGTCCTCTTCTCTGTCCTACCATCTTAAGGAGTCCTCTCCTTGAATGGTGATCCTTCTTGTGCGCTTTGAGG
>JAEWQC010000139.1 GCA_023399355.1 Bacillota bacterium
GATTGTTAGCTTCAGGAATGTTTCATTTTCTTTAAAAAAGGGCGAGTTTCTAGGGCTTACGGGACCGAGCGGAATCGGCAAGTCCTCTCTGTTGAAATGCATCTACCGTACCTATATTCCGACCGCCGGAAAGATTCTGTATACTACGGAGCCAGGGGAGATCGTCAATTTGGCTGATGCAGACGAACATGCGATATTGGATTTGCGGGAGTCGGAGATCGGTTATATCTCCCAGTTCCTTCATGTTATCCCTCGCGTATCTGCGTTTGATGTAATTGCAGGTGCTTTAGCCAGCAAGGGCTTTAACAGAAGGCTGTGTGAGGAAAAAGCCGGTGAATATCTGAGAAGGGTCGGAATACCTCAGACGTTGTGGGAGATGTATCCCTCTACCTTCAGCGGCGGGGAAAAACAACGGCTTAATATCATCCATGCCATTATCAGCAAGCCCAGACTGCTTTTACTGGATGAGCCCACGGCATCTTTGGATGCCAATACAAAAAGAGAAGTGATCGCACTGATTGAGGACTTGAAAAAGGAGGGTACCTCCATGATAGGCGTTTTTCACGATCATGAAACCATGAAAAAGCTTGCCGATATTCAGCTGAATCTGGAAGCCGACTGTTATCAGGAATTATGTGTATGAAGGGAGTAACTCGATGCGATTGATAAAGACTTGTATTTACAATGCGAATATCATTTTACCCAATGAAGTAATCAAAGGGTACATTTCAATAGTGGATGATAAAATTACGAGGGTATCGGAGGGATGGCCCCTTATGGAGGAGGCTGATCCGTATGCAACGATGATTGATGCACAAGAGGCTTATGTGATGCCGGGAATGATCGATCTCCACAGCGATGCCATCGAGAAGGAAATACAGCCGAGGCCCAATACCTTCTTTCCTGTGGAGATGGCCTTTTATGAGCTCGAAAAAAAACTGGCCGGCTGCGGGATAACCACCATGTACCATTCCCTGAGTCTCAGCGATGAATGGGGCGTGCGGGACAGTGAAACGGTCACGGGTATGATTGACAGCATCAACAAATTTAAAAGCAGCCGTTCCATGATCGCCCATCGGATTCATCTTCGGTATGAAATCACTTATCTGGAGGGGATCGACATCCTTGTAAAGCTTATCAACGGCAATTGCATTGATTTCATGTCCTATATGGATCATGCGCCCGGACAGGGGCAGTTTAAAGACCCCGAAGATCTTAAAAAATTCACCATGCAGTCTTATGGGAAAAAGGAAAAAGATGTGGAGGAGTTTATATGCAGAACGCTCGAGTACCGGGCAAGGATAGATCTGTCCAAACTGAAGTCTGTCGCCCTCATGGCTGGATCCAGAGGTATCCGGCTTGCTTCTCATGATGACGATACGAAAGAGAAGATAGAGGCGCTCCTTGAGTACCAGGGCGTTTTAAGTGAATTTCCCATTAATCTTGAAACGGCAGTATTTGCAAAACGTCAGGGACTGTATGTGTGTATGGGCGCTCCCAATGTCGTACGGGGCAAGTCTCATGGTAATAATATGAGCGCCATGGATGCAATCAGTCATCATGCTGCCGATATTATCTGCTCGGATTATCTACCGTCCGCCATGCTGTCTGCGGTTTTCAAGATGGTGGATAATGGGATCCGGTTAACCGAAGCTGTAAAGATGGTGACGCTGAATCCTGCAAAAGCTGTTGGAATTCATGAGGACGTCGGTTCAATAGAAGAAGGCAAGAAAGCTGATTTATTAATAGTGGAATTGTATCACAATTACCCTGTGGTGAGAAAAACCGTTACGCGGGGCAGGGTGGTTTATCAATCCGACTTCAGCACGTTGATTGAAGAAGGGATGGAGAAGGTATGCTGATCAGAGAAGCGGGTGAAAAGGATCTTCCCGAAGTAGTGAAGCTTTTAGGGAGTATGGACGGAGAAAGTGAAATGGAATCCGGGGAGGCTCTGAAAATCTGGAGCAATATAAAACAATATCCGTATTACAAATTGCTGGTGGCGGAAGAACAAGAGAACATTATTGGAACCTGCAGTCTGATCGTCATTGACAATCTGGGACATCAGGGGGCCAGGCTCGCTGTGGTTGAAAGCGTGATCGTAGAACAGAATTACCGCGGACATGGCATCGGAAAGCTGATGATGAATCATGCGATGGAATTGGCCAGAGAAGAGAAATGCTATAAGCTGATGCTTTCAAGTAATACAAAGAGGGCGGCTGCACATGAATTCTATCAAAGACTTGGCTTTAAGCAACATGGCATAAGCTTTATGGTGGAGGTGAACGAACATGATTGATCTGCATGTTCATACGAAAATCTCAGATAACTCTTTAACAGTATTTGAAGTGATTTTACTTGCCAGGGAAAAAGGCATAGAGTATCTTGCCATAACAGACCATGATACGACAAAAGGGTTAAAGGACGCCGCAGATATTGGCCGGGAGCTTGGCGTGCATATCATTCCCGGAATCGAGATATCAGCTTATGATTATAAGAATCAAAAAAGAGCACATATACTGGGCTTGTATATCAAACCAGGCCATAATGCACTGGAAAGGCTGTGCCAGCCGATGGTTGCAGCCCGGCATCAGGCCTCAAGGGAAATGGTGGACAGGATCATAAAAGCAGGCTATGCCATTTCATGGGCGGAGGTTGAAAAGTTTGCGGAGGGCGGAACGGGTGTCTACAAACAACATATTATGCATGCACTGGTTGACAGGGGATATTGCGACAGCATATATGGTCCTTTATACAAAACACTTTTTAAAAGAGATGGTAATACGGGAGTGCAAGGCATTGCGATGATCCCTTTGGAATATATTGATGCGCTCGATGCCATAAAGGCGGTACGGAATGCCGGCGGAATAGCGGTAATCGCCCATCCGGGGCAGCTGGACAATTTTGACGCGATCGGAGAATGGGCTGAAGCAGGACTTGAAGGCATTGAAGCATATCACCAGAGCCATACGGAAGAAGAGGTGGAAAGATCATTGGAGCTCGCCGCGAAATATGATTTGACAGTAACCGGTGGTTCGGACTTCCATGGCCGCTATGGGGAAACAGTTGTTGAACCGGGCTGCAAGGAGCTTTCAGAGGCGTGTATTCGTGAACTTGAAGGAAGAATCCTGAAAAGAAGAGGTACCCAATGAAGACCATTATCGCAAACGGCAGGATTGTAATGCCTGATGGAGTGCTCAACGGTACATTGACGGTTGATGGGGGCAGAATCACCAGTGTTCAAGCGGCGTCAGCAACAGAGGTACGGAAGGGCTCGGATGTTGAAGAGATTGATACACGGATTGATGCACAGATGGGTACCAACGTAGAAAGGATTGATGCATGGAAGGGTGCCAATGTAGAAAGGATTGATGCATGGAAGGGTACCGACGTTGAACGGATTGATGAACGGAAGTTTACGGACGTTGAAAGAATTGATGCGCAGGGGTGTTTTGTTCTGCCTGGTTTGATAGATTTCCACTGTGATATGCTGGAACATGCCGTCCAGCCAAGGAAAGGGGTTTTCTTCCCGGTAAGTCTTGCACTGCAATCCTTACAATCTCAATATCTGGCTGCGGGCATTACGGCTATACTGCATCCGGTTTCTTTTTCCGGAGAACCCGGCCTTCGGTCAAATGAGATGGCGGATGAAATTGTACACGAGATTGAAAATTTCCGAAGAAAGGAATGCTCCCTACTCCGGCATTTTATTCATGTGCGGTATGAACTGTTTAACCAGGCAGGGCTTGAGACCTTGGAAAAGATTCTGAATGACGGACTGGCAGCCCTTTTTTCGGTTATGGACCATTCTCCCGGATACACCCGATTTAACCAGTATTATGACTATAAAAATTATGTGGGGAAGAATAGTACGCTAAAAGGCGAGGCACTGGACGAATATGTGAATGGACAGTGGGAGAAACGTTTTACAAATAACAATGAACTTCAGGAAGAAATAATAAAGTTTGTTAAAAAGGTTGACATACCGTTTGCCACACATGACGACGACAGCCCCGGAAGATTTGATACATACAGGCAGTATGGAGCTGCGATTAGTGAATTCCCATTGAACGAGAAAACCGCGGCGTATGTTATGAAAAACAATTACTTCTCCGTGGTCGGTGCTCCGAATCTATTCAGAAACCGTTCGCATGCGGACAACCTTTCAGCTCGGGCTGCCGTAAAAAACGGAATGGCCAATATCGTATGCTCCGATTACTATTGCTTTGCACTTCTGCCCTCTGTTTTTATTTTGTTTGAGGAAGGAATGAAGCTGGAAGAAGCTGTTTCACTGGTCAGTTCCAATCCCGCCAGAGCACTCGGACTCTCAGACCGTCTGGGTTCCCTTGAACCAGGGAAGGATGCGGATGTAATACTGGTGAGCTATGAAAAAGGAGAGATTCCTTTTGTTAAAAGAGCAATGGTAGCCGGAAAATGGTCATTCATATCTTAAAACAAGGAGTGTGATATTTTATGCGTTTTGCAGTTATTGGCGATATTCACAGTAACTTAATTGCATTAACTAGCGTCATCAACGACATACAGGAGAAAAATACCGATTTCATCCTTTGCACAGGTGACAATGTGGGGTATTCGCCCTATCCCAATGAAGTAATCAGGCTATTAAGGCAAAATAATGTTTTGTCGATCCAGGGGAATTATGACAAGGCAATAGGCAGTAGAGAGCTCCTTTGCGGCTGCGATTATACAGAACAGCGTTTATTGGACCTTGCGGAAATGTCAGTTGCTTTTACCAATAATGCAGTTAGTGATAAAAACAGGGAATATTTAATAAATCTACCCAAAGAACTTAGGTTACACTGTGAGAGCCTGAATATACTTGTTATTCACGGAAGTCCCCGAAGAATAAATGAAGCACTTGAAGAAGATTCTGCAGAACTGGTTGAAGTGTTGCAGAATATCTCGGAAGACGTTCTCATCTATGGACATACGCATCGCGCAACCTATAAAAAAATGGGCGGCAAGCATGCAGTAAATGCCGGCTCAGTGGGCAAACCTGTTAATGGAAATCCGAAGGCCTCCTATGTAATTTTGGAGATTGTCAAACGCAACGTTAAGGTAGAAATTGTTGAGGTGGCATATGATGTTGAAAGGGCTGCAAAGGCTATCGAAAATACGGAAACTTTACCGGATGAATTTGCAGATATGCTGAGATATGGAGGTACTCAGTGGATGAAAATGGACGGAGCTTCTCATGAAAAGGTTATTGGGAAGTTGGAATAATCAGCCTTTGAATAAAGGCCCAGCAATTCTGTGTTGTAAAATAAGACTGATGAGCCTTGACAATAGTACTATATAGAACTATACTATGTAGTATGGAGGTGAAAGCTACGAAAACAAGCGGCGGTTTTCTTATTACACAGATTAAACAACTTCAAGGTCGTGTATTTGAAAAATTGTTGAGGGAGAGTAATGTTGATGCTTTTAACGGTGCACAGGGCAGGATTTTACATGTTTTGTGGGAGCACGAAAGACTGACAATCAGTGAAATCGGCCATCTTACATCGCTAGCAAAGACTTCCCTGACCAGCATGCTTGACAGAATGGAAGAGAGCGATCTTGTCGAAAGGATCCCCGACACACAAAATCGCAGGCAGATTATTATCTCTATCACCGAAAGAGCGAAGGAATACCGCGAAGCCTACGACCGGGTATCAGACCAGATGAATACATTGTTTTATCTGGGGTTTTCCGAAACGGAAGCAGCGGAATTTGAGGACAAGCTTAAAAGGATTGTTAAAAATCTGGAATCACTACAGGAGGGCAAATAAATGGAGCTACAAGTAAAAAATGATATCATCAAATTAGTCGAACGCAGTCGGGATGCGATAGTCTGTTCCATCGATGAGAATGGCTATCCTAACGCCAAAACCATGTTCAGGGCAAAAAACGAAGGATTACATACTTTCTGGTTTTCAACAAACACCTCTGCAATCCGCACCGGCCATTGGCTGCAACGTCCAAAAGCAAGTATCTACTTTATGGATGCAAATGATTTTCACGGTTTGATGCTTACGGGTCAAATGCAGGTATACCAGGATAATGAAACAAAACTGGCTTTCTGGAAACAGGGCGATGAGCAGTATTATCCGCTTGGCCCTACTGATCCGGATTATTGTATTTTGCGTTTCACGGCAGACAAGGGAAATTATTATCATGGCTTAGCAAAGCAGCTGTTTCTTGTGGATGAAATATAGGAACAGTACTTCATGCTTTATCCTATGCTACTTAGTAACTGGTGCGCATATGTTTTAATAGTTGCATTTCAAATGATAGTTTAAGTATGCGCAGCAGTCTTGCAGAGCTTCAAAGAGGAAAGTTCTTGCTTTATATTTAAAAGCATTGATCCCAGTTTTTTATGTAGTTTAAAAGAAGTTCGCCACTTTCCACCGCCGGAAAGTGGCCAAAGGGCGCCACTCGGCGGCGTGGGGCCTGTCAGGGCGCTATGAAAAAGTTTTACAATGTACCAACGACTCAAAGGCATCCTTAAGCGGCAAAAAGCACACCGCTTAAGGCTACCCTTGAATCGGGTACATTTGTGAAACTTTTTCAAACACTTAAAAGCGCTTTATGGGTGTCTTCGGGGTGCCTTTTGAGGTACCTTTTGAGATGCCTTTTGAGATGTCTTTGGTGTTGTATCTGGAGTTGCCGGAGCTATATTGGGAGTTGTATTAAAGTGAGAGTATTAGGATGACCAAAAAGGGACTTTGGAGCAGCTCCAGAGACAATAGTGTGTGTTTAAAAAGGGTTCGAACTGCACCCGGTTTGGCGGGAACCATTTGCGGTAAAATGCGCAGGACGCGCATTTTAGGAACAGTCGCCACGATGGCGAATCTGTTCC
>JAEWQC010000008.1 GCA_023399355.1 Bacillota bacterium
TGTATTTAACATCAATACATTCCTTTCTTAAGGATTTTTATTTATACTTTGCTTAACACTGTGGACTTTTAATTTTTTTCTATAGCTTTGACTATTTTGAGGAGTGTATTGCCACAGTTTTATCTTAATCTTTTATAGTTGGATAAGCCATTGAGCTTTCATGTCAAGCAAGTTTAGGATGATAAAACTAGGTGGACCACCCACAGTGATTACAATTAAAGGAGTTGGTGTTTCATGATCTATGTTGGCATTGATATTGCCAAGCAAAAGCATTATGCCTCTGTCGTGTCCTCGGAAGGTGAAGTCCTTGTTCCTTCTTTCCCCTTTACCAACGACCATTCTGGGTTTCAGTTGCTTCTTTCAAAGCTTTCCGCTTTTGGAAAAGACACAACTCTTATTGGAATGGAATCCACAGCCCATTATGGAGAGAACCTGCTCTGCTTTCTCTTTTCGAGAAGCTTTCGTATTTGTGTGATCAATCCTATACAGACTGCAACCTTGCGTAAAACAAACATACGAAAGACTAAAACGGACAGCGTTGATACTCTTTTGATCATTAAGGCTCTCATAATGAACCAGTATAGGCTGTTTACTCAAAGGGATCTTGAAACTCTGAAATTGAAGAATCTCTGCCGCTTTCGTCAGAAGCTCATCAAGGCCAGGACCAAGGTTAAGATTCAGCTCGTATCTTACGTTGACCAGCTGTTTCCTGAGTTACAATACTTTTTTAAATCAGGTATACATATCAACGCTTGCTACAGTCTGCTCAAGGAGTGTTCAGATCCCGACAGGATTGCTGCGATGCACCTTACAAAGCTTAGCAATCTTTTACGAGTAGCTTCGCACGGCCATTTCAAAAAAGATTCCGCTATTGCCTTAAAAGAACTCGCAAGCAAATCCGTCGGTACTAAAAATCATACCTTATCCTTGCAGATTTCTCAATCCATTATTCAGATTGAACTCTTTGATCAACAGCTTCAGGAACTGGACGACACTATCAAATCCTTGATGGATGGGATAGAATCCGTCATTAAAACGGTTCCTGGCATTGGCAGCCTCAATGGTGCAGCCATTCTCGGGGAGATCGGGGATATTCACCGGTTTCATTCCTCTTGTCAGTTACTTGCCTACGCCGGCCTGGATCCTTCCGTGAATCAATCCGGCAAGTTTACTGCACAGCATACCCGAATGTCTAAGCGAGGTTCCAAAATGCTCCGATACGCTTTGATTAATGCAGCATGGCAGGCAACCCTGAATAACAAAACCTTTAAAGATTATTACGATTTGAAAATCTCCCAGGGCCGGTCGCACTACAATGCTCTTGGGCATGTTGCCCATAAGCTCGTTCGTGTCATTCATAAAATGATGACCAATAATTTGGAGTTCAATCTGGCTTAATCCATCTATATTCTTATTTCAAAGGGCAATAATATTGCTTTGTTTGCCATGCTCTTTTCTTGATCAACCATAGTCCAAAGATAATTTGAAATTCCTATTGACTATTCATAGTTGGTCTCCTAACTTAATAGTGAAATCAAAAATTGATAATATGTCGTTTTTTGCAGGATAAATATACTTAAAGGACTGATAATATTATAGCATAATTCCTTACCTGACAGAATTTATTTTTTACATTTTTTAGTTATCTTGCTATAGTTATTCATTATTTTTACCTTGTTTTTGCAGGGGGGGCAATTTTTTGGATTTCCGGCTCAAGCATGCGTAGCGCTTGCCGGTAAAGCAGCGCTGCTTATGAAACGCAAAGCCACAGCCGGAACCGTAACGGCACAAAGTAGCCGGTTTACTGGTTCGGCAGGCAGAAAGTGAACCGAGGGGAGTGGGACGGCGCATGAATCCAAGTTGCCGATCATGCCAGTCCGTGGGATGCCAAGGCGGGACAACAGGTTATCGGGACATTCAGGCATCCCTATGCGCTGTTCCTGCGAATCGTGCAAAGCCGGATCAACTGCAACATTCAGGTTCCCGGGGTTGCAGGCTGGTTATAGCTTGCGGCGGTTTGCATGCAGCGCAGACATGCCAAACAGAGTTTTTACGGGATGATTTTCAATGAAGGGCTACAGGGGACGAATTTCAATGCCGCTGAATTGCTTCCGACTCGCTCACTGGCCACTACCGGCGCAGGGGAATCAGCCCGGCAGGCTGCATCATTCCAGTTTGTCGGGATGCTAGCCTGGATGGGCGGTTCCTGCGCATGCCCGCTTGCAGAGACGCTCGCCGGAGCGACGTGCCGGATCAGGAACACGGGCGGCACGGATGCGACGGGCACTGCGGAGGAAGGCAGCGGGGGATAGAAAAAAGAAGCTGGATTAGCTCCAATACCACCACGGTAACACATTTGTTGTAATATAATTACTCAGCATTAGATTTTAGCATATTACCAGTAATGACATCTTTGAACTTTTTATCTCCATTAATTAGCCACTTACTTTTTTCTTTTGTAAGTTTAATTTCTAATTCCGATGTTGTCATTTGAACTTTTGGCTCAGACAACATTTGATTAAAATATTGTTCTGCTATTTTTTCTGAATCGGAGGTTTCAATGCTCTCACCATTCTCCGACATTTTTGCAACTTTAGCTATTACGTCACTTATAACCTTCAAAGTAATCTTTCCCATATCCGGGGTTGTTACTTTCACTTTAACAATTGCAGATTCACCCTTTACATTCGTTGAAAGAATATCGTATTGCATCATGCTGAAAACTTTAATAACAACATTTTTATTTCTCTCATTCGTAAACTCCAAAGATGAATCATTGGCTATTAAATAAGATTTTGCTTTTAATAAATCAGAGGCAATAATCGCATTAAAAAAATCACCCACTGAAGTTTCTGGCGAACTACCGGAAGAACATGATATAGAGGATATTAATATTGCGGTACACATTATAAACATCAAACCTTTCAAAATAATTTGACTCTTCACTATTCTAACCTTCAGCTTTTTATCAATATATTTTTTTCTTTATTTTTCGACTTATTTATTTTATTGCTTAAATAGAATTTGTGAAACCCTGAACTTGTAAATGTAAATAAATACGACAGCATTAATAGAACAATAGCCATTGGTAAATGGCTTTGGCTAAAATTTATTGGCTTTGGCAGAAATACACCTATTGCTCCTCCAATAAAAGCTACAATTACAGTATTCCGTTTGTTAACTATATACTGTTTTTTATTCATTTTGCTTACAATATTAAGTATTACAGTTGCAAAAATCAATATGTATATCAATACACTTATAACTATATAGAACACAGACTTTATTCCTAATTCTAAAAAAATAGTGATATTAGCAACATATAAATAATAAAGTGATGTTCCTGTAAATGCCGTAGCTGTATAAATATAGAAGTACTTTGATAATTTGTTAGGAAAAATAAATATACCCAGTGCCCACATATCGAACAATATCAATACTGCTAAATATACATACATTTTTAAGTCCCAAAAAGTGTGTTCAAGAATAAGAATTTCAAATAAATATACCACCATTGCATTTATGATATTCACCAATAATGCTGTCCCAAAAACAAAAAATCTAATAGTACTTATTTCAGGTAACTCTAAATATTGTTTCAAAAAATCGTTCTTGCTCAATACTTCCCCCTCCAAAACCTTTCAAAATACTCTTATACTATTGTGAAAATTGTAGTATTTACACACTAAGTTTAGTTGAAACATTAATATAATAAAGAATTTTACTCAGGTACATAATAATGTTTATTTTTATTACTATGTACCTGAGGATTTATTCATTAAACTTATACATCATTTGATAAGATTAATAACTTGATGTTTTAAGTCGCTGGGAATAATTGACTAAACATATTGACCAACTGATCCTCTAATCTATTTTGAAGGTCTGTTGCATTCATAAAGAGTGTGCAAAGGTATCCTATACCACATCCTACAAGACCTCCAATAATTATATTGGCTACAGGTGCTTCTGGAGCTATTATTGCAGCTACAGTCGAACCAATGATACCACTAAGAATAGTACTTGCAACATTAAGTCCTACTGACGATATGATAACAGCTGCCCATTCTCTGTTTGTTAAAGGTTGTCCAGTACTCTCTTCTCTCTCTATAGCCTGGTTAATTACATCAACTGCACACCCAGCAACTGCTAAAGCACCAGATAGACCTTTTATAAAATTTAACCGTTTCACATTGTTAAAGGCTGACGTAAACCGCTGTCCCGTGCTTATGTTTGAAGGCTTATACTGCCTAATTAATCGCTCTACCCCATTAATATCTTTCTCATACTCTTTAATAATTCCACCGGGGAAAGAACGGTATATTTTCTTTCCTATTACATAATCGTAATTCTCATCATTGTAAACCGCGGATAATAGGTTAGTTGCATCAGTTATAGACGGAGTAAAAATACTATTGCTATTATTTTTATTGCTGTCCGCTTGACTTTGGATTTCCCCATTTATGTTATTCAACAAATCCTCTGTAGTGCCATTGGTTCCGAAAGTATAGCCAAATAACGTAATCCAATCCGCATATGTTGGATAATTTGTATCAATTCCATACACATTCTCGTAATAATACTTAAATGGTGTAATGCTATTATTGTCAATAATATTATATGTTGCCGCTAGCCATGCGGTGTAACTGGGATAGCTGGAACCGTATGAATTATAGAACACCTGCAATGCCATCAAGTAGTCCGGATAACTCGTCCCCTTAATACTAATCGACTGTACACTTTGCCTGCTTGTATCACCGTCAGGGACAACTGTAATTTGGTATTGGCCTGGGTTTGGAAACGATCTCACTAATGTGAAAGTCGAAGTATTTAGTGTGCTCGAATCATTATAACCGGGTCCGGTAATAGTATATCTTAGGGAAGTCGCCCCTGCACAGGAAACAGATATGGTAGTATTTTTTCCGGTTTCTGTCGCCCCAGATATTGTTATTTCGGGCTTAATCGTCACCTGACTTATAGACCAATCTCCTGCAATCAATGTAGCTATTTGGTTTGCATTAAACAGCTGTGAGTGCCCATCTATTTTACTATATAATATTACCTGATCAAAGGCAGTAGCCCAATTTACTGTTCTTTGCGCTGCTACTTGATCTGCCCTATATGATTGTGCATGCCCATCTATTTTACTATATAGTGTCACGCTTTCTCCAGCAGTAGCCCAATTCACTGTCCTCTGCGCTGCTATTTGGTCTGCTCTGTATGCCTGTGTGTGTCCGTCTACTTTACTATATAGTGATATCATTGTATCCCCGGTTACATAACCAGGATGATTCGCTATTTCATTTTGAGGTATATTGGATAAGGGTTCGCCAGTTACAATATTATACAATGATGTAAGAGGCGCCTGGGGAGTTGTCGTTTCAACAACGCTTTCCACCGCACCGGTACTTGAATGCAGTTCAATTATGTAATGCTTGCCCGGGCTCAATTCCTCTATAAGTGTCGTATTACTGGCGGTAAGGGGACATGCTCCCAGTAAAACCTTATTCCCTCCAACCAATTCATAAAATACAAGCGACTTGCCTGCCGGATTTGTTATGCCAAGAACGACCCCGTTGTAATCCGTCCGTTGTACTGTGATAGTGCCTGTTGGTGGC
This sequence comes from Bacillota bacterium, assembly GCA_023399355.1. Lineage (GTDB taxonomy): Bacteria > Bacillota > Clostridia > Acetivibrionales > DTU013 > UBA1305. Next base: position 5,619 of record JAEWQC010000008.1, read on the forward strand.
GGCGGTGGCGGCGGGCTTATCACTATGAAGCTGCCTGGAGCACTTTTATAATCCGTCCCATAGTCCGAGGAACCTGGTGTGTTCCTGGCATCTACCCTTATAGTATACGTTCCCGGTATGGAGG
>JAEWQC010000069.1 GCA_023399355.1 Bacillota bacterium
AATCGACAGTACCATTGGAGAGTCTTACCGGTATCCAATATTCTTCATATTTTACCAAAATATAATAATCATCACTTACAATTTTTATTGGATTATTTCCCGTTTTTATATAAGAAATATAGCTTGAGTTTTCAATTTTGACATATTCGGTACCATTCAATATTAGATATTTGCTGGTGAAGCCAGTCTTATAAACTTCAGATTTGACTTTATTTATATCAAGAATCTCTGGATGTTTGATAGTAGATAAGTAACTAGGCACCGGTGTCATTAATATTATGCCTACGAATAGCATGATAATCGAAGCAATAATAAGATTTCGGTTGCATCTTTTTACTTCCTTTAATAAAAATGCCATGTCGACTTTCATTATGCCATTCATTCCCTTCTGCACCGAAAATTCATATTACGTATCAGCATGGGCTAAAACCAGATATTCACCATGCCAGGAGCCCAGTATTTGTATGGCAATATAATTGATGCTTTCGTTTTACCAGGACTTGTCAAAATAGGAAACCAACCTGTCTTAATATAATCAGTGGGCAAATGCTTCCTATGAACCATAATCGAAGTATAATAGACCAGTTTCTGATTTGTCATCTTTAACGGCAAAGGTATATTGTATATAGTTGTCATTTCATCGGTAATTACATTGGAAAATTGAATGATTTCTGAATCTTCTACTTCATTTTCTTTCAGTTCATATAAATCTGATGCAAGCTGCTCCAACATTTCAAGATTATCGTCAAAATATGGATCTTCACTGAATATTATCGCAGCCGGACAATTTACAATTCCTTGTTTAAACAACAAGGAATTTGCCTGTACCAAATATGCTAAAGCTAAATTGCCCTCATTGTATAACAGTTCCTGTTCGTTATATATTAATTCAAATCTCGTATCCTTTGCTCTCCGCATCCATAATGGTTTCTTCAGCCTGTTATACCTTTTGTCGAAGAAGTTAAAATAGTTTTTATTATTTTCGTATATCTTCCTTGTTTCTTCCATAAGCTGTTTCATGTTTTTTATTTCCAAAACAGTAATTAACCTCTATTTCTATAAATTTCGATAGAAAATGAAAAAATCCTGCAGACTTATGTATATTCGTTTCAAGAATCCAGCGTTATCAAACAAAATCCTGTTCATTATTCTTTATTGTATAAAATCATAATCATTGATTATACCACTGTCGGCTAAGTCGGAGGGATTACTTCCTCCTTCTCGCCCAAGAACTGTACGTGTCATTTTCACGACATACAGCTCAAGCTCTCATTTCTCTGTCTGCCTTTAGCATATTTCCGCCAATCTCAGTTGTCTTACGGCTTTACAGCCTTCCTGTTTTTGCTGTTCTTTTGGAAGTTCGCCTGTTAATGGAAACATTTTATCATATTGCCTGTTGCAATATCCACTACTAACTGCAAATTATTATATTTCCTCGTCCTGCCATGTATCGCTGGTACCTTTTCATTTATTACCAGTTTTTCACTGAAATCCGTAATGTTCATTCTGCATATAGGGCATTTGTAGTTCTGCATTTTGGCCAGTTTCTGTTTGCTTTTTATGCAGTTTCTATCAAATTCCTTTTCACTCGAAGTATTCTTTGAGGCAATCATCATACGGTGTTGCTTAGAATTTAATGAGGATATGCCTGACTATTGGTATCCACGACATTTTTATAAGTTGCTTATGTTCTTTCGAGTCAGTAAGTATCCATCGATTTTTACTTTGTCCCACTATGTCTGGTTTGTAGTATCTATCTATTATCCATGTCTTACTTTTCTTCGGATGTAGATATTTTAAAATAGGGTCAAAAATAATAAAGAACAGAATTACCTGTGCACCGACGGTCAAATTCGGGTGGACGGATACCAGCGGCATACCGAATGAGCGTTTTGCCCGTCATTATGGCGACAGGGCTGAAGGAGGCGCCGGGCTGATTGTTGTGGAAGCAACCTGTGTCACTCCCACAGGCCGTCTTGCCCCCTCGCAGCTCGGGTTATGGGACGATGGGCAGATCGGCGGTCACCGTGCGATCACCGAAGCATGCCATAAGCAAATCCTGACAGTTTGTCCAAAGGTATTGCACTGATAAAGTCTGTGTCCGGGACGAGGTCAGACAGAACCGCTGGAATTGATTTAATACCCAAACTGCTCTTGGTATTCTTGAAAAGACCAGGCAAGGGAAATGTCTGTGTATAATGAAAAATGTTTGTGTATAACGCAAACAGTATCTATGTTATCCTGGGCGAATCAGGAGATATTTAGCGGTTGCATCCTCATTCCTGGATATCTGCAATATTTTTACCCTTCTGAACGGCCTGCACATTGATTTTCTTATCCTTATATGTTTTTTTTAGCTCATCAGCATAACGTTGAGCAAGTTTTTTGGCATTTCCAGTATCTGATTGTTCCTTAAAACTGATTGCACAATAAACCTTATTATCTTGAATATATATTCTTCCAGTGCTAACTCCCTCTTCTTTCAATAATTTCTCCGTAAGTTGCTCCTCTGGCGTTTTTACTGTAGAATTTTCCGGAGTTTGAACAACAGTTGGAGTGCGTTCGATGGTTGGCTGTCCTCCGGTTTGAGGATTCTGGCTGCTGCCGCAGCTATATAAAGAACCAAGTATTATAAAAGATAGAATAAAGGTTATGTTTTTAAAAGATTTTATTTTGAGCATATGAATTCCTCCATATATAAATGATAATGTTACTGTCGATTACATTATCATTCACATAAATAAAGCATCTTATCTATTTATGGAGCTACTATTTTGAGGTTAAAATGATCATAATAGGAATTATCATTTTTATCGGATAAATAGATTATTCCATATTCCTTATCGTACTTATACCAATAATTTTTTACCCGATTTTGGTATGGCAGCGGTAATAGATTGGAATAGTCTTCTTCCTCACTGAAGAATTTCTCGCCATATTTAAACGGGCTAACTCAGATGTTGATTGCCTTACTTCCATCAAAAAAGAGACGGTTCCTTCAAAGAAAGGGACGGTTCCTGACTGAATTTGCTTTGAGAATTCAAGTCAGGAACCATCCCCCTTTAATTTTTTATTCATAGTCTCAAGTGTTATCAAGAAGTGAGTTCCGGCCTTTTTACGTTAAATTCAACTTTATCTTCAACCATCTCCACCTTTACTGTATCCCCTTGCTTTACTGATCCATCCAGTATCGATTCCGCCATTTTATCTTCTATCACACTCTGTATCGATCTCCTTAGCGGCCTTGCACCAAATGCCGGATCAAACCCCTTCTTTGCAAGGTATGACTTCACTTCATCACTGACCTCGATTGTAATGGAGTTCTGGGCAAGTCTCTTCACCAGCACCTCGAGCATCACCCCTACAATACTCTTGATATGCTCTTCATCAAGAGGATGAAAAACAATCACCTCGTCCACCCTGTTCAGGAATTCCGGCCGGAAGGCCTTCTTCAGTTCACCCATGACATTGCTCTTCATGTCTTCATAATTTCTGGCGCTGTCATCACCCGTCACAAATCCAAGCCTCTTCGGCTCGGTGATCAATCTGCCGCCGACATTCGAGGTCATGATAATTACGGTATTTCTGAAGTCCACCACCCTGCCCTGCGAGTCCGTAAGTCTTCCATCCTCAAGGATCTGCAGCAGGATATTGAATACATCAGGATGAGCCTTCTCAATTTCATCAAACAACAGTACCGAATAGGGCTTCCTTCTGACCTTCTCGGTAAGCTGACCGCCCTCCTCATAGCCTACATAGCCAGGAGGAGATCCAACGAGCCTTGATACGGCGAATTTCTCCATATACTCGGACATATCTATTCTAACCATTGCATTTTCATTACCAAATATTGCTTCTGCCAAAGCCTTGCTCAATTCCGTCTTGCCGACACCGGTCGGACCGAGGAATATAAATGAGCCAATCGGTCTTTTGGGATCCTTGAGGCCTACCCTTCCCCTCCTGATAGCCTTTGAAACAGCCTTGACGGCTTCATCCTGGCCTATGACCCTCTGATGGAGCACCTCCTCCATCTTCATCAGCCTTTCGGACTCTTCCTCCGCCAGACGTTTTACCGGTATTCCGGTCCAGCTGGCGACAATATCGGCGATTTCATCTTCTGTCACCGTGTCCGTTCTGATCTGATTCTTCTGATACCAGTCACCCTTGATTTTTTCATGCTCTGCTTTGAGTTTCTGTTCCTGATCCCTTATACCCGCTGCTTTCTCGAATTCCTGGGACCTGATGGCGTCTTCCTTCTCCTTGCCCAATTTTTCTATCTGCTCCTCCAGCTTCTTTACATCAGGGGGTGCTGTAAACGCTTTGAGCCTGACCTTTGAAGCAGCTTCGTCTATAAGGTCGATCGCCTTGTCCGGCAGATACCTGTCGGAGATATACCTGTCGGAAAGTTTGACTGCCGCTTCCAGCGCGCCGTCAGTTATCTTGACACTGTGATGTGCTTCGTACTTGTCACGGATTCCTTTGAGGATTTCAACCGCTTCCTCCTTGGTGGGCTCCCCGACGGTAATCGGCTGGAATCTTCGTTCAAGTGCCGCATCTTTTTCTACATGCTTCCTGTACTCATTGATCGTCGTTGCGCCAATGACCTGTATTTCGCCTCTGGCCAGCGAAGGCTTGAGTATGTTGGAAGCATCGATGGCCCCCTCGGCAGCCCCCGCTCCGATGATGGTGTGCATCTCATCAATGAACAGTATCACATTGCCGGCTTTCCTGATCTCTTCCATGGCCTTCTTGAGTCTTTCTTCGAACTCACCGCGGTATTTTGCTCCGGCGATCATAGATGAAAGATCTAGCGTAACGACCCTCTTCTCCTTAAGCATCTCCGGAATATTCCCCGCTACGATCTTTTGTGCAAGTCCTTCAGCAATAGCAGTTTTGCCGACGCCAGGCTCTCCTATGAGGCAAGGATTGTTCTTGGTCCTTCTGCTGAGGATCTGTATGACCCTCTCAATTTCCTTGTCACGTCCGATAATGGGGTCGAATTTGGCTTCTCTGGCCATTTCAGTCAAGTCTCTTCCGAATTGGTTCAGCGTCGGCGTATTGGAATAGCTTGAGGTGTTTTTCGGCTCTCCTGCAGCCCCGGGCGCTTCTTCACTGAGCATTTTCGTGATATCGGTCAGCAGCTTCTGAGGATCAATCCCCATATCCATCAGTATCCTGACTGCTACACTTTCGCCTTCGCGCATTACGCCAAGCAGCAGATGCTCCGTACCTATATAATTGTGTCCGAGCCTTCTTGCTTCCTTGAGTCCAAGTTCAAGAACCCTTTTTGTCCTGGGCGTAAAGTCCAGCGGATCTTTTCCTTCATTATTTCCGGTGCCGATGAGTTCTTCAATTTGTTTAAGCACTTTTTCCTCTGAGATACCCTGTCCCTGAAGCACCCTTGCGGCGATTCCCGTTCCTTCTCTTACGAGGCCAAGCAGAAGATGCTCCGTCCCTACGTAGCTGTGCCCCAACTGCATTGCACTCTCTTGCGAAAGATTTATAGCCTTTTCAGCTTTTTCCGTAAATCTGCCATACATAATTCATCACTCCGTTTCTATTACAGTCTCCAATATCTCTTATAACAACGCCAGCTTTTCCCTTAACAGTCCGGCACGTCCGGAATCCCGTTCATCCGGCTGTAGCTGGCCCCCTGAAAGCTTTTGAAGGCAAGCGGGCTGAACGACGATCATCATTTCATTCAATTCTTCCAGTTCCAGCCCCGTCATCAATCCCATGATAATGCCAAGCCTCACATCCGACAGCAACTTCAGGCTCTCCTCCGTTGAAATGATCCTGGCGTTTTTCAAAATGCCCAGTGACCTGAATACCCTGTCTTCGAATCTCATCGGACTTTGTTTGTAGAGTTCAGCCCTGAGTATCCTTTCCTGATCGGAAATTTGAGCAGTTATATTAACGATGCCTGCAATAATTTCTTCTTCTGTCTGACCCAGTGTAACCTGATTCGATATCTGGAACATATTGCCGGCTGCTTCGCTATTTTCTCCATACATTCCCCTGACTGCCACACCCAGCTTGCTGCAGGTCTCAAGGATGCCTTTTATATAGCCCGTCATTGCCAGTGCGGGCAAATGCAGCATTACGGAAGCCCGGATTCCTGTGCCTGTATTTGTCGGGCAGCATGTAAGGTAACCGCTGCTTCTGTCAAAGGCAAAATCCAACTTTTCCTCAAGCTGCGTATCAAGCTTGCTACATAGCTGCCATGCCATCTCAAGCTGCATCCCCGGAAATATGCACTGAAGCCTGAGATGATCCTCTTCATTGACCATGATACTTATTTTTTCATCCTTGCTGATAATTACAGCCCTGTTCGCATCGCCTTCTGCAAAATCCGGACTGATCAAATGCTTTTCGACAAGCAATTGTTTGTCCACCTGGTTCAGCGTTTTGATCTCCAGATACGAGAGGTCTTCCAGTTCCTCTGAACTACTGCTGAAAACTGCGTCTCTTACCTTTCCGAGAATCTCGATGCCCTGGTTGCCTGTCAGCCTGGGTGTAAAGGGGTATGCGTCCAGATTTCGGGCCAGCCTGATTCTGCTGCTGATTGCCACATCAGCCTCCGGTACCGGCCTTTCTCTTTCCTGTTTCATATCACACACCTCCACATTTGTTGCCGGTGCCTTCAAGGGACCTGATCTTATCCCTGAGATCAGCAGCCTTCTCATATTCCTCATTCCCTATCGCAGCCGTCAACTCATTTCTTAATTTCTCCAGCTCGTTCGTTGTCTTCAAGCAAGCAGAAATTCTGGCCGGGATCTTACCCGTATGCTCAATATTGCCGTGGAGTCTTCTCAATATGGGATTCAAATTCTCCCGAAAAATCGTGTAGCAATTTCCGCAGCCCAACTTGCCTGTCTTTCTGAAATCTTCAAAACTCATACCGCAGCTATTGCATCGTACTTCTTCGGGTCGTTCCTGCAATGCATAATCGGTATTGTTGACGAACCCCGGAAATCCCCATAGGAAATCTCCAAGCTTAAGCTGCGGACTAAAACCCAATTGACCATTTTCATGGGCGCACTGTTCACAAAGATACATTTCAACCTTTTTACCGTTTATGATCTGCGTAAAATGAACATTAGCCACTTTTTTCTGACACTGCTGACACAACATATACATCACTCCCTGCATCCCCGTTTATGATTGTTACCCTTTGCCGGTATCTGTAAACATTCCTTTACCCGTTATACCAGCAGACTTGTCATGATATTTTTTAGCATGACAGCCCTCATAATATCCCTGTCAGGCATCTGAATGGCGCCAAGGACCTTGTCACTGGTCGCCGCCTTCAAAATAAGCCCCTCCCTGACACTGATCACCTCATAGTCAATGAAGTTGTTAATGAACACCTCCGCGGATTGCTGAGAGATGCTGTCACCCATTGAGCTGATGATATGCATCAGATAATTACCAGGTCTGCTGATGTTCACCCTTCTGATCCGTATGTTGCCACCGCCGCCGCGCCTGCTCTCGACATAGTAGCCTCGCTCCGTAGTAAACCTCGTATCTATGACATAGTTAATCTGCGAGGGCACGCATTTAAAATGGGTCGCCAGTTCGTTTCGCTGTATTTCAATGGAACCGTCCGTATCATTGATCATCTGCTTTAAAAAAGCTTCTATAATATCACTCATCCTGGCCACATGCGCTCACTCCCTTCGTTTTAAAAATCCTGCTGCTCAAAGTAATCCGCTGCAGCCCTCATCTGAATAAATTATTGATTTTGACTATCTTTGACCTTTAAGTATATTATAAAACAATAGCCTCCCTAATTCAAGCATGAATTTGTGATTCTCCATTTCCCTCATTTGTTCCGCGAGTCCCATCCAATATCACTTCCCGGATGCATGGGCGAGCAGCTGACTTTAGTCAGCGACCAGCCCCCGGATGCATGGGCGAGCAGTTTGCCTTAGCTTTCTCCATTCTGTTTCCGCATATTCTATATAATTTTATCAGGCGTTCCATTTTGTATTCAATTTTACACATTTATTTTGCTTTCCATTGGATATGTGACAAAACCGAATGCTTTCTCTTCGTATACAAAAAGCCCGGCGTTTCGATCCGCCAGGCTCTCAATCAATCGTCCGTGTTATTATTGGTCTTCTTTTTTCTCATCGCTGTTGTTTTTTACAACATTTGCACTCCCTTTACTTTTCTTCGGAATACGCCTGTAAATAAAAACCCCAAGCAGAATGAACAGGCCAATCAGGATCAGGATCGGCAATGCTGCGACAACAATGATCAGCAATTCGCCCAGAAACGATACCGCGCCTTCAAGGCTGGATTTCAGGTTGTTTACCAGCTTCTGCCCATATGTTACCGGTTCGGGCTTTTTGTCGGAATCTGTGTATTTTTCATTCATTGTTAACGTAATCGTTGAATCTTCAACAAGACTGCTCATTTTTTTAAGATTGCCAGTGAGACTTTCAATCTCCTGCCGGATCTCCGTCAGCCTGCTCTCGGTCCTGAATATCTGATCCAGGTCATCCATCTTCATCAGCAAAGCTTCAAGTCTGGTTTGTTCAATTTTTAGCAGACTCACTCTGGATTCGGTATCGACGAACTGTCCTGTGACATCCTGTCCGTTGATCTGCTGGTTGTAAACTTCTCCTATTCCTTTAAGATTACTGATGACGGAGTCGAATTTATCCTTACTAACTCGCAATACGATCGTTCCGCTTTTAACCAGCTTCAGTTTATCATCGACATAGACCTTGTTGCTTGTAATATTGGACTGCTGTATGATTCCAATCCCGAGGATGATGGAGTTAATACTGTTGCAGGCTTCATCAAAGTTCTCTACTTCAATGGTCAGGTTGGCGCTGCGTATGATTTTTGTATCTGCAAGAATGGCATTTGAAGCATTTTCAATTGTATTTCCGGTACCTGCAAGTGAATCAGCCACGGGTGCCATTGCGGGTGCGGAAGGTGCTTCATTCGCTGCGGCAGTCACAGCTGCTTTCACCTGTTTATTCGCTCCCCCGCCGCTAACCCCGTAAGAAGTGGCACCATCTTCCCTCGCATCCGCATCTTTACTGAAGGTCATGGCCAAACTGGTCCCTGCTGCTGCATTACTCTGGATTGTCATCTCCGGAGCTGAAGAAACCGTATCACTCTTCGTACCGCATCCTGCGAATGCCGATATCATCAGCAACGCCACCATTATTATTCCGATGAGCCTTTTCAACATGTTCCATTTCCTCCTTTACTCTGTCTATCTCTACTTGTTCCGGCCTTTACATATACTGACGCTGTTGTCAATAAAAAGTTCCGGTTGATACTTGTCTGTTTATATCAAAGTTGGAGAAAGAACAAAATGCAAATTCGCCATGTCCATGCCACTGGCGCAGAAAATTACGTTATGAAATAAACCGACAATCAGAACCCGATGTTATAGTGAAGGAGACACCCGCAAAAAGAGCTGCCTTTTCAGGCAGCTCCATCCTCTTATTGTTGTATTTTTTATTCTTCTTCCTCTTCCTCAACCATATGCTTCTTGGCTTCTTCAATAACCTTCTGCGCTACCATGGCCGGAGCTTCCTCATAACGGTCGAACTTCTGACTGAAAGATCCCCTGCCCTGCGTCATCGATCTGAGGTCATTGGCATATTTGAACATCTCAGCTGTCGGAACGTCTGCAACCACCTGTTGCAGGCCGCTTTCATGCGGATTCATGCCAAGGATCCTTCCTCTTCTCTTATTGAGGTCCCCGATAATATCTCCCATGTAGTGGTCGGGAATATAGACCTCCACGCGGCTTACGGGCTCAAGCAATACAGGTGTCGCCAATGGCAGACCCTTCTTGTATGCGAGGCGTGCCGCTATTTTGAACGCCATTTCAGAAGAGTCTACATCATGGTAGGATCCATCCACCAGCGTTGCCTTCAGATGAACTACCGGATAACCTGCCAGAATTCCGTGGGGTATGGCTTCGCGCAAACCTTTTTCAACAGCCGGATGATACTGCTTCGGAACCGAACCGCCGAAGATCTTCTCTTCGAATATCAGATCTTCACTCTCGCCATGTTCGAATTCAATCCAGACATGTCCGAACTGACCATGGCCACCGGACTGTTTCTTATGTTTGCCTTCCACCTTGACCTTCTTTTTAACGGTCTCCCTGTATGGAACTTTCGGGTCTACAAGATTTACTGATACGCCAAATTTTGCCTTTAGCTTGCTTACAATGACATCAAGATGCTGTTCGCCTACTCCGGAAATAACTGTTTGATGTGTTTCGGTATCCAGGTGTACCTTGAAGGTCGGATCTTCGTCCTGAAGTCTGTTCAGCCCGGAACCGATCTTTTCCTCGTCACCCTTTGCCTTGGGCTCTACCGCCAGTGACAGTGCGGGCTCCGGAAATACTATCTTATCGAGTACGACAGGTTTTGACTGTTCGCATAAAGTATCGTTTGTATTGGTAAACTGCAGCTTGGCAACCGCACCGATATCTCCTGCAATGATTTTTTCAACCGGTATCTGTTTCTTGCCTCTGAGCATGAATACCTGTGCAGTTTTTTCCGTCTTCTCCGCTGTAGAATTATAAACGACGGTATCGGACTTGAAGGTGCCTGAATAAACCCTGAACATTGAAATCTTTCCAACAAACGGGTCGGCGATGGTCTTGAAAACCAATGCGGACATGATCTCATCAGAAGCGGTCCTTAGTTCGACCACCGTATCCGTACCTGCCTTAACTGCCTTGACAGTCGATTTTGCAGCAGGAGAGGGCATATATTCAATGATGGTATCCATAAGGGTTTGTATTCCCTGGTTCAAAAGAGCGGAACCACAAAGGACGGGAACGATCGAACCGTCCGCAACACCAAGGCAAAGGCCCTTTTTGATATCTTCAGCGGTAAATTCTTCTCCCCCGAAGAATTTCTCCATCAGATCCTCACTTGTCTCTGCAATTGCTTCATTCAGAGCCTCTTTGATCGCCGATATCTTATCAAGTAAACCGGCAGGAACTGCTGTGTCGACCAGCTTATCCTTGTCGAATTTTTTCGCAGTCATTCCGAAAACATCAACAAAGCCTACAAATTTATCATTTTCAATGATTGGGAGTTGGAATGCTATTACACCTTTACCAAAGGTATTGGTCAACTGATCAAGAACTTTGAAGAAATTTGCATTTTCTTCTTCCATCTTATTAATGAAAAACATTTTTGGAATACTCTGTTCCCTGGCATAAGCCCAGGCTTTTTCCGTGCCTACTGCTACACCACTCTTAGCGGAAACCAGTATTACGGCACCGTCCGATACCCTGATGCCTTGTTTTACTTCACCGACAAAGTCGAAATAGCCGGGAGTATCAATGATATTAATTTTGCAATCCTTCCATTCACATGGAGCTATTGCAGTGCTGATAGAAATTTTTCGTTTTACTTCTTCCGGATCGTAATCCGTTGTGGTAGTGCCATCGTTCACTTTGCCAAATCTGTCCAGGACCCCGGTGTTAAACAACATTGCCTCTGTCAGCGTCGTCTTTCCAGCTCCGCCATGTGACATGAGGCACACGTTGCGGAGCTTATCCACAGTATAATCCTTCATATGAATTCCCCCTTGTTATAATACCAGCATATATTATATTTCCTATATAATAGCAAAATCATTCAAGAGTAATGGGAATTATTTGACACAATGTATATTATAACACACATTGATATCAGTTCAAGAAATTTTCACAAAACGGCGAAACTATAAAATGATCAGATAAGAAGGCTTTATAACGGTGCGGGATATATGATCGCCGCCTGAAAAACAAATCGGTACGCGCCCACCTGGTCTATAGAGATGGGGAACATTTTTTACCTCGCTATATCATTCAGTACTGTCTTTTGGTTTGCCCGCCTCCACAAGATCCTTATTTCCAATCAGGAATAAGCTTTGAAGCAACATCAGGATCCCGGTTCCAACAAGCAGCCATTCAATACGGATCACATCCGCCAAAGGTCCGAATACCAACATTCCCAGAGGCATCATCGAGCTCGATATCATCCCCAGGACACCGAATACACGTCCTAAAAAGTCCGCTTCAACTTTTTCCTGAAGCAAAACCGTGGACGGGGTATTAAAAAATGGCATGCTTAATCCGGTAATGACCATAATTAGCAGATAAAGCCAGAATATAGGAATGAGCCCCAGCAAAATTGTACACAGGCTCATACCGAAACTTGCCATTGCCATTGTATGTACTCTATTTTTAAGACCACCCCAGGAAGCAATTATTATACCGCCTATCAGCATTCCCAATGAAAATGTGATCTCTATCGCAGTCAGCCTCCATACATCGCCTCCAAAGGTTCTTGTGACCTGAAGCGGCGTCAGGAATGCAGCCGGTGAGACCATAAAAAAGAAAATCGCACAAAAGAGAAAGAATTTTTTTACATAGGCATGGCTTCCAATATATGCAACACCTTCCTGAAGGTCTTTGAAATAACTGATTTTCTGGAGATTCTGCGCCTTTGCATGCACAGGCACCTTCAGAAAAAGAAGAATCACCAGGACAGCAAATGCAGCAGTGAAAACATCAATGAAGAAGATTATTTCTATTCTGGCAACAGTGAGAAGCAACCCGCTAAGCATCGGAGATAATAGCATGACCATGGCTTGAATGCTGCCATTGATTCCATTAACTCTTGTCAGTTGCTTTTCAGGAACGATCTGAGGCAGGAACGCTCCGATCGCAGGGGTTTGTATACCGGAACCGACCGCTCTGAAAGCAGATATGAAAAACAACAGCCAGATTGAACCATAG
>JAEWQC010000120.1 GCA_023399355.1 Bacillota bacterium
GAAAGCAATTGTGTGTAATTGCTCAAGCCGGAAAATGTGCCGTTAACAGGGCTATCTACCAGTGAATAGTAGATACTGACTACAAATGGAATCAGGAAAAATATTAAAAATCCGATAAGGCTTGGCCCCAGAAAGAATAATGCAACGAACTTATCCTGTTGATTAATTTTTGATTTTTTCATTTTAGCCTTTCAATAAGCTCATCGTTCAATTTTCTTCAGAACATAAAACATTGGCTGCATCCCACTGTATATGCAATCTCCGCTTTTCCATTCAAAGACCCTATAGGTTGCTTGTCAGTCATACACATTTTACCACGGATAAAAGGAGTTGCCAACCGCGCCTTAGCCTTTTATATGACATATGATGCGAACAAAAAAACAAGGACCGCTTTCTTAAACCTGTATATAAGGTTTAATAAGCGGTCCCTGTCCTATTTATAGCTTATATTGTTTTGTGTGAATAGCCCCGGTCCAGATGTTCTTTACATCAGACAGATCCCTTCGTTCCTATCTGCTCACCCCGCAAGGTGATGAATTCATTATCGATCCACAATGTGGCTTCCTCTGTTTCAAACTCCAGTATACAATAATTGGGATCGTCAATCCCTCCCGAAAAATGGTTGATAAACCAGTCGAGCCACATCTCAGCCTTGACCACACGGTCCTGTATCACAGATACCCTGCCAACCAGCGTTACACTGTTCCCGCAGTGATAAAAACAGGCGCCTGCTTTAGAATTCTCTAAAAAATGCCTGACTTTTACAGATGACAATCCGGTTGCCACCCAGAATTTTCTTATCCCTTCCGATTTGATTTTGGAAAGCACGCAAACCCGAGGATAGCCATTTTCATTGACTGACGCAAGTGTGACCTCACTGTTTTTTACGAGCATCTCTGCCGCTTTTAAAACAATTTCCATATATAATAACCTCCCTTTTCTTTCAGTATATCCTCTGAGCCGGACAACTACATGTCCTGTTCATTCATAGCCTTTAACAATATTTTTTGCTATCCGTTGTATTTCATCCGCCATATCGGCAGGCTCCAGGACCTTTACCTTATCACCGAAGCCGAGCAGCCAGCTCATTGTGTACTCCCGGTTGGTATAGCCAATTTCAAGACTCAGCTTGCCATCATCCGTTTCGGTATAGCAATGCAGTCCATAGGTCTCAATAAGCTGATATTTCACTGACGGGTCGAACAGTGCGGCAAGCCTGAGATGATCGGTGAACTGTGCATTGAAATCCCGTTTTTCGGACGGTATCCCGCGTGGTGCAAAATTTTCATCACATTGCCTGAGTTCCCACAAACGGGCGAGCTTAAACATCCGCCAGTCTTGTCGTTCCAGACAATAACCGAACACATACCACGCCATCCACTGAAACACAATGAAATATGGCTCTATACGGCGGTGTTTGTCGCCTTTTTCATAATAATAGTCAAACTCGATCAGTTTGTTTTCATGGATGGCATGTTTCAGCATCTCGATTTTCTCTGTCAGACTGCCCTTGTGATGAGAGGCAAGGTCAATCACAACGCTTTCCCGCAATGACACCACCGTATCTTTATTTGCCGCGAGCTTGTCCAGCATCCGTTCAGTCTGTGTCCTTTCCGATACGGTACCCAGTCCTCTGATTGCCGCGACTATGCTCGATAGCTCCTCTGTGGTGAGCACGCTTTTATCAAGCTTGTATCCTTCAACGATGGATATGCCGCCATTACCACCCTGCCGTGTGACAATCGGAATACCTGCCTGGCATAGAGTGTCGATATCGCGGCTGATGGTACGACGGCTGACTTCAAATTTTTCTGCAAGAGCCGGTGCGCATATACGGTCATTCTGGAGCAATGTTGTCAGGATACCAAGCAGACGGTCAAGCTTCATATGCTGTCCTCCCGCCTCTCTCTGAGCCCGGATTTTTCAAGGCGCGTCCGTTTATCAGCCACACGTTTGTATGAATGGTCAATCATCTTGAAAATCAGGGAATCGTCAACATCCCTGTTTAGATATACCGTGTTCATATATGGCTTAATCCGGTTCGGGCAGTGGTATCCGGGAATAACAATGCCGGGATGTTGCATGCGATAGAAGTCGGCCAGCATGGGCTCACAGCTGACCGTGATTTTATGGTTTCCCTCCACGGGATAAAGTTGCAGAAACAGTTTTCCGCAAACTTTGTAACAGACAGGAGTCATCCCAAAAGGGAAATCCTCATACGCGCCGGGTTTTGAAAGGCAATAGCGGCTAATGTCGTTGTTTTTCACAGCATGACACCTCCAGTTGGCAGTACATTATTTTCCATTATAACATACGAACAGGACATCTGTATGTCCTGTTAAAAATCAGCAGCATTTATCAAGTTCCAAGATGTCCACTTCTATACGCAGACCCTTAAAACATGGGCATGCCCGTACGGAATAACACAATTGCCTGAATTATGTTAACCGGTAGCTGCTATGGTCTAAGAATCGCTAATAATTACAATAAAAAATGGCGCAAATATGAAATAAGCTATATAATTGTTTTATACGTGTTAATCAGGAAGGATGCGGCAGATGAACGAAAATGATACAGGGACAGACTCCTTTCCACAGGCTATTACAGATTACGACCTGCATTTATTCAATGAAGGCAATCACCATAAGATTTATGAAAAACTCGGGGCTCACCCCATGTCCCTGAATGGTTCGAATGGAACCCATTTTGCCGTATGGGCGCCTTCTGCCAAAAGTGTCAGCGTCATAGGGCATTTCAACAACTGGAACGGGACATGCCACCCGATGAACCCCATTGGCTGTTCGGGCGTATGGGCTTTGTTCATTCCTGGAATCGGACTTGGAGAACTATATAAGTACGAAGTTAAAACAAATTCAAATGATCTGCTGATCAAATCCGACCCCTACGCTTTTTATACTGAAATGCGCCCGGGAACAGCTTCCATCGTCTATGATCCGGATTGTTACAAATGGAATGATGAGGAATGGATCCACCAAAGAGATTCCAGCAACACCTTTGCGAAACCTGTTACGATTTACGAGGTGCATCTGGGTTCCTGGGCACGCTCCGAGGATGGAAACAATAACTTCCTGTTATACAGGGAATATGCAGACAGACTTGTCAACTACGCTGTCGATATGGGTTATACACATTTGGAACTCCTTCCTGTTGCCGAGCACCCGCTCGACGATTCCTGGGGGTATCAGGTAACGGGCTATTATTCGGTTACCAGCAGATATGGCAGGCCTGAAGAGTTCATGTACCTGGTTGACGAATGCCACAGGCACGGGCTTGGTGTCATCCTGGACTGGGTTCCGGCACACTTTCCGAAAGATTCGCACGGTCTTGCCAGATT
Organism: Bacillota bacterium; assembly: GCA_023399355.1. Taxonomy (GTDB): domain Bacteria; phylum Bacillota; class Clostridia; order Acetivibrionales; family DTU013; genus UBA1305. Next base: position 3,356 of record JAEWQC010000120.1, read on the forward strand.
TGACGGAACCGCCCTGTATGAGCACAGCGATCCACGCAAGGGGGAGCATCCCGATTGGGGCACGCTGATTTTCAATTACAGCCGCCACGAAGTCAGGAACTTCCTGGTGTCCAATGCGGTATTCTGGTTTGAGAAATACCATATCGACGGGATCAGGGTAGATGCTGTCGCTTCCATGCTTTATCTGGATTATGGCAGAAAGAAGGGCGAATGGATCCCGAACAAGTGGGGTGGCAATCAAAACCCTGAAGCAGTATCCTTTCTGCGGCAGTTGAATTCAACCGTATATAACTATTTCCCGGGTATCATGATGATCGCCGAGGAGTCCACTTCCTGGCCGATGATGACAAAACCGCCATTTACAGGCGGTCTGGGTTTCACATACAAGTGGAACATGGGCTGGATGAACGATTATCTCAGATATATCTCAATGGACCCCGTATACCGCAAATATCACCACAACTACATTACCTTTTCCCTCATGTATGCCATGAATGAAAACTTCATACTGGTGCTTTCACATGATGAGGTCGTACATGGCAAATGCTCGATGATCGGCAAGATGCCCGGCGATTACTGGCAGAAGTTCGCAGGACTCCGTGTCACTTATGGCTTCATGTATGGACATCCGGGCAAAAAGCTGCTGTTTATGGGGAATGAATTCGGCCAGTTCATAGAATGGAATTTCAAACAGGGGCTTGACTGGAGTTTGCTTTCCTATGAGATGCACAGCAAGATGCAGCTCTTCGTCAAGGATCTCAACAAGCTGTACACCTCGCAAAAGTCTCTTTATGAGATCGATTTCAGCTATGACGGCTTTGAATGGCTGGATTGCAACGACAGCGATCATAGTGTTGTGTCGTTTATGAGAAAAGGCAATGACCCCGTGGATATTTTAATATTTGTCTGCAATTTCACCCCGGTGGTGTATAGCGATTACCGGTTAGGTGTACCCTATGCCACTTTCTACAAAGAGATTCTGAACAGCGACTCGGATATCTACGGAGGAAGCAATGTCGGAAATCTCGGAGGCGTTGAGGCAGAGCAGACTGAATACCGACAGAAGCCATATTCCCTGGTCATGCAGGTTCCTCCGCTGGCAGTAGTTGTCTTTCAGCCTGAAATGGCACGCGTGCTGAAGCCTGAACCGGAGCTTGCAGAAGAGCCGGAGGCCAGCCCCAAGAGTAAAAAGAGTCTGCCCCTGTCTACCGCCCGAAAGTAGCCAAAGGTCACCGTTCGGCGCTGAGAGGCGGGTTTTCCGCCGCTTTTGCCCGGTAAAAGCTTCCCCCAGCTATACAAACAGCTTCTCAAGCTCCTCATACTTTTCATGCGTCAGAAGCGCGTCCTTGTCAATGCCCTTCAGTTTCATGATGTATGTCCATCTGCCGTAAGGGTATATCTTACTTACTGCGCCGAGATTAATGATATAGGATTTGTGGCATCTGAAGAACAGGTTCTTGTCCAGCTTGTCCTCAAGTTCGCTTAATCCTTCGGATGTGGTGTACCGGTCCTGGGCAGTATAAATAACAGAACTCCGGTCTTCCCGCTGGATCAGCAGAATCTCTGCCATATCTACCAGGCTGATCCCGTCCCTGTTGCGTATCATAAGCTTTCCGGGCGTTTTCGGGAAGTCCGGCGTTTTTTTGACGAGAACGTCATTTTTTATAATTGCAGCATTTTCAATTCGTTCCAGTGTATGGTACAGCCTCTCCACTTTGAAAGGCTTCACCAGATAATCGAAGGCATAGACCTCGAAAGCTTCCGGCATGTATTCCTCATGCGCCGTTGCAAATATGATAACCGTTTTGGGATCGATGTCCGCAATTTTCTTCGCACACTCGACCCCATTGAGCACAGGCATTTCCACATCCAAAAAAACAACGTCGGGACGCTGCTTCTCAAAAAGACGGAGAGCGGCATCACCGTCCTCCGCTTCACCAACTATTTCAAACTCGCCGCTCTTATCAATGGCCTTACGTATGACAAGCCGCATTCCGATATCGTCATCCGCGATCAGGACGCTTATGCCCAAAGCTACCACCGTCTTTTCTGCAGTATTTTCGGTTTGCCGAGCAATTCGGAAAGGATGATGCCGTTCATCATGCTTTCACTTGTAAATTCCAGCTTAATTCCGGGATTATCCGTCTCCCCGTTTCCCTTAGCAGGGGGTTTCTCTGCAGAAACAGCCGCCCTTGCTGCAGGCTTTACAGGCATTGCGGCCTTGCCTGGTTTGCCAGCTGCGGCAGAAAAATGATTCTCATTTGCAGGATCCATTTTTCTGGAATTGGCACCTATAGAATAGACATTATTTCCATCTTGATTAAATTCGCTGCCCATAATTATCCTCTCCCGGTTCTTGTTCAGGACTTCTTTTCGATACTCTCAGGCACATCCGGTTTATTGATTTTGGAAATAGAATCTCTCATCTGGGTATCCGCAATCAGATTTTGCATGCCGTAATAATCCATGACACCAAGCTTGCCATTGTTCAACGCACCCGCCATGGCTCTTGGCACCTCTGCCTCGGATTCCACAACATGCGCTCTCATTTCCTGCACCAGCGCCTTCATCTCCTGCTCTTTGGCAACTGCCATCGCACGGCGTTCCTCTGCCTTTGCCTGTGCAATGTTTTTATCCGCCTCCGCCTGCAGAGTCTGGAGCTGCGCACCAATATTCCTGCCGACATCGACGTCCGCGATGTCTATGGATAGAATCTCGAAAGCCGTTCCGGCGTCGAGACCCTTGCTTAAAACAGTCCTGGAGATTTTGTCGGGGTTTTCGAGCACTTCCTTGTGGGAGAGCGCACTGCCTACCGTTGTGACGATACCTTCACCCACCCTCGCAATGATGGTGGCTTCGCCGGCTCCGCCGATGAGTCTTTCCAGATTGGTCCTTACTGTGACCCTTGCCTTGACCAGAAGTTCGATACCATCCTTGGCAACACCGGAGATATTTGGCGTTTCAATCACCTTTGGATTTACACTCATCTTGACCGCTTCAAGCACATCCCTGCCTGCCAGGTCAATTGCTGCAGCCCGTATGAACAAAAGGTTCATATCGGCTCTGTGGGCGGCGATGAGTGCGTTTACCACCCTGTCGACATTACCGCCTGCAAGATAGTGCGCCTCCAGTTGGTTGACGTTCACATCAAGCCCCGCCTTTGAGGCCTTGATCAGCGGAAGAATTATTTTGACAGGGCTGACCCTTCTGAGCCTCATGCCTATGAGCGTAAATATGCCGACATGTACACCTGCCGCAAAAGCCGATATCCATAGTCCAACCGGTACGAAAGTAAAAAACATTCCCAGCAGGATCGCAGCAAGAACGATCACTCCTGAAAGTACAAGTACTGTATCCATTGTGTTAACTCCCTCCCATTAAATATTCTATTTTGTTTTTTGTTTTACTACGATTCTGTGACCTTCCACCTTAATGATGATCACCTCGGTATCTTTTGATATAAAGTCCCCTTCTGAAACAACATCCAGCTTCACACCGCTGAAATCCGCGATTCCCGATGGCCTCAGCGCAGTCAGGGACCTTCCTTCGCTGCCGACGAAATAATTCAGATCCTCCGATGAGGAAAACCCGGTATCCACGTCCAATGAGTCATTTAGCACCAGATGCCTTGCCAGATGCCCTTTTGAAGCCGACTGCAAAACAAGTGTGAGCGCCACCCCAAGTATGGCAAGTATGATGATGATCATAATCAATGCCTGAAGAAGAGTCTTTGAAAAGAGAATGACCCCGATCACCAGAAGAATTGCTCCGATGATGCCGGGCGCACCAAACCCCGGATGGAACATCTCAATAATTACAAAAAGTAGTCCTGCCAGCAGGCAAAGCGCTGAAAGCCAGCCAAGCCCGGAAAATAACATTGCCAAATTCATTTATAACACCTCCCTGCCAAATTAGTTCATGCTCCGATTATACAGCAAGGTCCCTGTTCTTTGAATATCAATTCTACAAATTGTACGATCCGGCTGTTTGAAATGTCTTTATTGAGGATAGTTAATTATTTGGGTATTGTTCCTGAAAAAGAAGTCGTATGTGCATCAGTCGATACGCTTATGCTTCCGCCATAGTTTCCGATAATTTCACGGCTTATGGCGAGTCCCATCCCTTCACCCTTGTCACCTTTCGTTGTGAAACCCGGTTCAAATATCTTATCGAAAAGCTGCGGTTCAACAGGTGTACCGTTATCAGCCACTTTAAAATAAAAGAATTTCAAGTCTTCATATAGCTCTATCTCTAAAACCTTGTCATTGTCTTTTTCCTGCAATGCATAAATAGCGTTGTCCAGCAGGTTGCCCAAAACCCTGCAGAATTCCCAGGAGGGGATTTTCAACTCTTTCAGTTGGGTGGTCACCTTGAGCTCCGCCGTTATCCCATACTTTTCGCAGGACAGCAGCTTGGCCTGCAGAAGGGCGTTTACCGCTGCGTTTGAGGTCTTCATGACCCGGCTGACTTTCTGGATGTCACCGTAAACTTTCTCGATATATTCGCTTGCAGGTTTGAACTCCTCCATTTCGATAAGAGAATGGACCACCTGCAGATGATTCATAAAATCATGTCTCTGGCCCCTTAATGTTGTGTTTAGTCTCTCCAGTTTCGCATAGGTATCCTGAAGCAACTGAAACTGATAATCGCTGCGAAGCAGACTCGCCCTGTTCCTGAATGCCGTCAGGCTGTTTATGACAATAGCTGCCAGTATGATAAAAAGGAACCCTATGATCCATGGATTTACAAGCAGTCCCGGACCGCCGCCCATGTCGACAAGGTAAAACAGGACTGCGGCAATCAACGCAATCTGCGAAAGGTTCAATACTATAATCGTAATAATGGTCTTACCCGGGTCGATCATCTTTTTCATGTACACGCACTCCTGCAGAAAATGCCATAATAAGTATATCCTGTATGAGCAGCACATTCAAGTATGGTAATCACATATCCGGAATTTGCTCTGCTTGATTCCTGAGAATCAGATAGGTATACTGTTAGCATGCTATTTTAAAATTTTTTATATCAATAAAATGGAGACAGCAAAAAGATGAAAAGAATAGTCACTGTTATATTATGCGTATTATTTTTACTTTCCATGACAGGGTGCGGCACAGGTAAGTTAACCGGGGAACAATCACCTGCAGGGCAGACCACCGGAACACAGCCTGTCGTAGAGCAAACGACCGGGAAACAGCCGGATGAGGCCGATTCTATAGAAACGGATCAACTGCAGCCTCCGGCAAAGGGCCAGACGATTGCCATTATGAAGACAGATCTCGGCGATATAAAAATGAAATTTTTCCCGAAAGAGGCACCGAAATCCGTAGAAAATTTCATCGGCTTGTCAAAGAAAGGCTATTACAATAACCTGACCTTTCACCGGATATTGAATAATTTCATGATACAAGGCGGGGATCCGACCGGAACCGGAACCGGCGGAGAAAGCATCTGGGGGAAGGAATTCGAGGACGAATTCAGCCCGAATCTTCATAATTTCAGAGGTGCCCTGTCTATGGCCAACGCCGGTGCGGATACGAACGGAAGTCAGTTTTTTATAGTTCAGGCGCCGCAAGTGGCTGAAGAAGCCAAACCATGGATGCAGCAAAATAACTTCTCCGCTGAACTGATTGATCAATATATGAAGCTTGGCGGAGCTCCCTGGCTTGACAATAAGCACACCGTCTTCGGAGAGGTTTTCGAAGGGTTGGATGTCGTTGATAAAATCGCTGCGGTAGAAGTTGATGATCCCGATAACGGTAAACCGCTAAAAGATGTGAAAATATTGAGTGTAGATATTGCCATACAACAATAATTTCTTGGGGAAATCCAAAAAAAGATTGAAAGAAAGATTAAAGAGGGACGGTTCTTACTTTGAATTCAAGGCAAGAACCTCCCCCTCTTTGATTCTCTGAAAAGCAAAAAAGCTGTCTCAAAACCGGCAAAATAGTTTGGGACGCCCCTACTGCACATTGACGAATTCTCGCAATCCATCTTTCGTGCTTTTTGGCAAAAAAGACTGCCTCAAAGTTTAATTTTGAGACAGTCCTTTTTATTGATACTTTTGGTGGGAACTATAGGGCTCGAACCTATGACCCCCTGCTTGTAAGGCAGGTGCTCCCCCAGCTGAGCTAAGCTCCCGGATTAAGTTAAGTAGAAACAGGAGGCCGAAGAAAAACTTGCGTCCTCCTGCTTCATTGGTGACCCATAGGGGACTCGAACCCCTGTTATCGCCGTGAAAGGGCGGTGTCTTAACCACTTGACCAATGGGCCGGAATTATAAGGATGTTTCATCTTCAGTATACCGGGGATATGCTTGGGATGAAATCCTGGTAGCGGCGGTCGGATTTGAACCAACGACACTGCGGGTATGAACCGCATGCTCTAGCCAACTGAGCTACGCCGCCATGTATTCGCACAGGGTTGCCCTAATGCGCTTTACTATTGTAGCAGAAGAGATAACAAAAAGTCAATAGAAAAGTTTACCCGGCACAGTAAACTTGAATGAAAAATAAATTCCACTTTGTGGGCTTTACATGGAATTTACTTTTTTCATCGATCGTTCAGTAATATACTGACATCCGGTTCAAATACTGAACCTTCCAAGTGATTCGGACAGGTCCCCCGAAGTTTTATCCAGTTCGTTGATATAGCTTGCAAGCTCATTGATGCGTGAGTTCTGGTCATCTATGGAGGCAGACAGTTCCTCTGTGGATGCGGCGATTTCCTGTGATATTGCAGATATCTCGCTAATAGCTTTTATGGCATCCTCTTTATGCTGTTCCATGTCGGAAGCTTTTGTCCGGATATCATTCACTTCTTCATTGAATTTATTCATTATAGTTGAAACACTGTCAAAAGCAGAGATGGTCTCGGTTAAAGCATTATTTTGAACTTTAAGCATATTCTCCGCAGCAGAGGCATTTATTGAGGTGTCGGCGATTTTCCCGTTGACGAGCTTGATAATGTTATCTGCTTCACGTGTTGATGTGACAGACATATCTGCAAGCTTTCTGATTTCCTCAGCGATCACTGAGAAGCCAAGCCCAGCCTCGCCTGCATGAGCCGCCTCTATTGCTGCATTAAGCGCCAGCAGGTTCGTCTGGTCTGCAATGGAGCTTATTGCCTTCACAAGCTTGTCTATATCCTTTGAATACCCGCTAAGTAAATGGATGTCTGATATCATTATCCCGGTAACATCTGCTGCGATACCGCTCTCAGCCGATAATGTCCTGATGGAATCCGACCCGCTTTTTGTAAGTACAAGGGATTGATTTGAAAGCACTTCTATTTTTTCCGTACTATCGGTAACAGCTTTTATTTTTGATGCCAGGTCAAGAATTTTATTTGTTACGGCGTCTGTCCCTGAAGACTGTGTATTTGCTCCATCTGCTATCTGACGGACTACTTGTGAGATTTCATTCGAGACTGCTGAAACATGTGTCACCGTATCAGTCACTATTCCCACGGAGCTCAGCACTTTTCTGGTAAAATTGGTCGCACTGCCTATCAATTGCCTCATATCGTAGATCATTTTTGAGATACTGTGTGCCAGTATTCCGAATTCATCCTTCCGTTCCGAATGTATCTCAACCGTAAGGTCACCCTTTGCTGCCTGGTTCGCGGATACAGTAACCTGTTTTAGAATTTTGCCCATACTAAATGCAATCAAGAGTCCAAGAACAATCGCCGCCAACGCTGCGGTTAAAACCAGCACAACCGTAAAGGCAGCTATACTCCGTGAAGCTGAATATAATGTGGATTCAGGCAGCAATCCAATAAGTATATACCCGGTAGTGCCTAATCGCGAATAGGTCATCAGATAGTTGCTGCTTAAGTAATTTATGTACTCAGAGCCATTTAACGTCGTACCGTTTTTAATTTTTTTATAAAAGGTCATTTTGTCAAGCTGGACTACCTCCGCAGTTCCCCTTCCACTCTCAGAGAAAGCGCTGATATCCCTGCCATCCGGACTTATAAAATGTACCTCTCCACCACTGCCAAGCTTAATATTTTGAAGGAGATCTTTAATAAAACTCTGTTTTATATCTATCAAAATCAGGCTCTCCGTATCACCTGTCGATTCATTTTTTATTAATCTTGTTGCAAACAGTGAATACTGGCTTTCCTTGTTCTTATTGAACTTATCCAGTTCGGGGTGTGATCCCAACCATACAATGCCGCCATTCACTCTCTCCGTCTTTTTATAAAAATTACTTCCTTTAAACATATCAAGACCCATTCCCAAAGTGGAATAGCCACCTGTCGAAATTACCTGTCCGGATGCGGTTATCACCAGAATGTCCGATATAAACTCACTGCTCTTCTTAACATTACGTAATTCATTTAGAATTTCTATGGTACTATTTCCATTGGCACCAGTGTTACCGGATAAATCTACAAATGCTCTGCTTTGAATGATCTGTTGGGAAGTATTGTCAATATGCCATAAAAGCAAATCCAGATACTTGTTTGTTTGATCCATTGTCTGAATAGCAGCATCTGCTGTTATCTTCTTTATGGCATCGGCAGATTTGGATGCGGAAATTGCTCCAAGCAGTATAATAGGAATGATTGTCAGCATGAAAGCTCCGATCAATTTGCTCCGTACACTTAAATAGCCTGTTCCTGTGCGTATTTTCATATCTATATGCTCCTCATGAAGTAGTTCCCTCGTTATGACCTGTTTAGAAGTATCTGATATGATCATCATTATAGATAATTAACATTAATTCTATATTACCATCCTGTAAATACATTCTTATTGTTGCAACCTATGCATAAAAACCCAGTCATTACTCATAATATTTAACCGAATAATTCTTACAATTGGAGGGTTGATATGACTGACAAGCAGGAGATTCTCGACAGGATCAATGAATTAATGGTAACCAGCGATTTATCCTATGATTTCAAGGATGCAGCCGACATCGAGTCCTTTCTCGAAAATGATGAAAACCAGCAGTACGAAGAGTACGAAGA
>JAEWQC010000170.1 GCA_023399355.1 Bacillota bacterium
ACGATCCTGAGAAACCGCCGATTGTCAGGTGGAGGGCGCATGGAAATCTGCTCTATTCAAACTGGTTGAACTATTATGTGTATCAGGAAACCCCGTTTGATCTGGCTGAGCTTAAATAAGCTAAATAAAATTCTTTGCATTATATAGGTAGGTGAATCGGATGAAACTTTCAACAAAGGGCAAGTATGGCCTCGAAGCGATGGTTGATCTGGCAGTGCATACATCTGAAGGGCCTGTAAGTTTAAAAAGCATTTCGACCAGGCAGAATTTGCCGGAGAACTATTTGGAGCAGATCTTCCTTATACTCAGAAGGAACAAGCTGGTTGACAGTATCCGCGGCGCGCAGGGTGGTTATCTGCTTGCGAGGCCTGCTGAGGAAATAAGTGTGCTTGAAGTATTAAATGCTCTCGAGGGACCACTTGCACCAGTTTCATGCATAGTAGACGGGAATGGCGGAACCTGTGCACGATATCCCCGCTGTGCATCCAGAACCCTGTGGGAAGAGATCAAGGCTTCACTGGATTTGACGGCCGCTTCCATTTCTGTGGGGGAACTCGTTGATAAATATAGAACAGCTCATCAGTCCGAAGATCAAATAGAGTATTTTATATGAATTGAGGTGCCGGAATGAAACTCTCTACAAAAGGCAGGTATGGCATAAGGGCGCTGATAGATATGGCAGTATATGCAGGAAATGAACATATCTCGATTTGCAGTATTGCCGAAAGACAGGATATTTCCGAGAATTATCTGGAACAGGTATTTTCTACACTCCGTAAGGCTGGCATCGTAAAAAGTGTAAAAGGAGCACAGGGGGGCTATATTCTTGTGGAAAAGCCTGAAAATATCACCATAGGACGAATATTGAGAGTCCTTGAAGGTGAGATTTCAATCATTGATGAGGATGCAGGGGCCAAAGCTACAAATGAAAACAGTATCAGCGGCTTGATAAGGCAGCATGTCTGGGACAGGATGACTGACGATATCAATCATCTTGCTGATTCTGTGACTCTTGGAGATTTGGCGGATGACTATAGAAAAAAGAATGGATTGACTGAAGTGATGTATTACATCTGATCTCAATTTTCCAGAAAGAATCCATATCACAGAATAAAAGAGCCGCTACAGGATGAATCTGCTGTATACGGCTCATTTTATGCAATATGCCGTATCTTATCTGTTAAAACTGGTGTTTGCAGAACCGGCAATTGTTCTTTTCAGTACAAGGTATCCCAGTCCGCCATAAATTAATGCGTTTATAAGGCTGCTCCAGCTAAAGATATGATATGCTTTGAATAGCGTTATGATCAGGTGCAGAGCATTTATTGCTCCATATCCCAGTAATCCTATGTAGAGGAATTGTTCCTTCAGATTCGCATAGGCAAGCAGCAGTCCGAGCAGGAATGCCCAGTAGGCCAGGGAGTAAATAAGCCCTCCGAAATTGATGATGTTGAAATAATCCACAAATAAGATCGCCAATCCTGCAAAAAGCAGAATCATATCGATAGGGAGAAGGATTTTGAAAACCCTGTTTGAACTGAAGAATGCCCTTAACTCTCCACTGATGTTGGAATAGGTATTCACATGCATCTCTCCTTTCAAAATTGGGATCGTAGTATGAATAATAGCATAATAGTGGAATTTAATTATATTATATAGAATGGTTCACCCTTTATCAATTATATTATATAATTGATTCCATTATAACTGATTCCATTATAACTGATAAGCAGGGCTTACTGCATTGGTTCAGCCACCTCAACCATAACACAATATGTCTGGAGGTATTTTGCATGAAATATGGATATTTTGACGAAAGAGCCCGTGAATATGTCATTACAAGACCGGACACACCTACTCCCTGGATTAATTACATAGGCAGTGGAAAATATGGAGGTATTGTATCGAATACCGGCGGAGGCTATAGTTTTCATAAAGATCCCCAGAACAGAAGGATTACCAGATACAGATATAACAGTATTCCAATGGATAGACCCGGAAGGTATGTCTATATCAGGGATGCTGCAACAGGGGAGTACTGGAACCCGGGCTTCCAGCCGTCCGGCACGAAACTGAACAGCTACTCCTGCAGGCACGGTATGGGGTATACGGTTTTGGAAGGCGAGTTTAAGGGCATTCATGCCAGTCTGACCTATTTTGTTCCGGATGACAAGGACTTCGAAATTTGGCTGTTCAAGGCGGGAAATACACTGAATGTACCAAAAAAGCTTCAAATATTCAGCTACGCCGAATTCTGTTTCTGGGATGCGATCCTTGACCAGCAAAATGTCGATTGGGCACAGCAGATCAACCAGGGACGATATGACAACGGCATTGTTACATGGTATCCGCATTACATCTGCAATAAAGCATCTTTCTTTGCTACGAGCGGAGAGGTGAGCAGCTTTGATACGAATCTGGAAACATTCATTGGCCGTTATCATTCCGAGGCAAACCCGATTGCTGTGGAGCAGGGAGCCTGTTCCAATTCAATTTCCTACAGGACCAACGGCGTAGGGGCGTTCTGCAATGAATTGGAGCTGGAGGCGGGAGAAACAAAGGAATTGGTGTTCATACTGGGCTATTCGGAAAACAGGGATGAGATCCGTCGGGATATCGAACCTTACTTAAAGCCGGCCGAAGCTCAAGCCGCTCTTGAGCGCCTCCATGCTGACTGGGATCATTACATTGGCAATTTGCATGTTGAAACGCCGGATAACGACATGAACCTTTTCGTCAACATGTGGAACCAATATCAATGCAAGACGACTTTCAACTGGTCCAGATTTGTCTCTCTCTATCAATTGGGCCTCGGCAGGGGTATGGGCATCAGGGACAGTGCGCAGGATACCCTCGGGGTCATGCATACGATCCCGGAGCAGGCAAAAGGCCTCATAATCAAGCTCCTGCAGTGTCAGTACACGGACGGACGCGCCTATCATCTGTTCTTCCCGCTGACGGGAGAGGGCGGCTCCGGAGATGCTCCTGTCAAGAAATACGACTGGTATTCTGATGACCACCTGTGGCTAATAATGGCGGTGAATGCCTATATCAAGGAAACCGGCGACTTTGCTTTCCTGGATGAAAAAGTGAAATACAATGATAAAAAGACGGAAGCTACTGTTTGGGAGCATTTGAATAAAGCACTTGAATTTACAGATTCCAATAAAGGCCCGCACAAGATTGCACTGGCAGGACGCGCCGACTGGAACGACACATTGAATCTGGATACCGGAAAGGGTATTGCTGAAAGTGTTTTCACTTCGATGTTTTTCTGCAGGGTGGCTTCAGAAATGGTGGAATTGTCCGGATATACCGGCAGGAACGCGGACGGGACAAAGTATGCAAGGATGCTTGAGCAGATGAAGAATGCCATAAATGAGTCCTGTTGGGATGGGGAATGGTATATAAGGGCATTTGACGATGAGAGTATGCCAATAGGCTCAAAAGAAAACACCTATGGAAAAATTTTCATCAACTCTCAGTCCTGGGCGGTTCTGGGCGGTGTTGCGGATAAGACCCGCTCACGCAGGTGTCTTGAGTCGGTGAATAAATACCTGAACAGCAGATATGGAATTGTGGCAATGTACCCTGCCTATACGCAGCACGAGGACTCCAAGGGGGGCATTACCACTTACTATCCGGGTGCGAAGGAAAACGGAGGAATCTTCTGCCATACCAATCCATGGGTAATGATAGCTGAGATCATGGAAGGCAACGGGGATCTGGCTTTCGAATACTACAGCCAGATACTGCCGGCAAGACGCAACGATGATGCGGATCATCTGGAGGTGGAGCCTTACGTCTATCCACAGAACATCCTCGGCAAGGAGCACCCTCAGTTCGGCATCGCCAGGAATTCCTGGCTTAGCGGGACGGCTGCCTGGAATATGGTCGCATCAAGCCAGTATATATTGGGAATACGACCGGATTACGACTGCCTGACGGTGGATCCGTGCATACCTCATAAATGGGATGGATTCAGGGCTAAAAGGATATTCCGGGGGGCAGTTTATCATATAGAAGTTAAAAATCCGGCACATGTGAATTGCGGAGTAAAACGAATTCTTCTCAATGGCTCGGAGGTGGATAAAATACTTTTGCAGCAGCCAGGCAGCAACGTGCATGTCGTTGTGGAACTGGGACGGTGAAAGAGGGTTGATCCTGTTTTATGAAAGGTATTTTATGACAAAAACATAAAAAACTATCAAAAAACCTTGATTAGTTGAGTTTTGTGTAATATAATGTAAATGCTTAGCATATAAAGGCTTAATTGCCGATATGCAGGTAAAATATTTGCTGCGGTAGCAGAAAACTACTAATTTTTCTGAAACGAGGGGACTGTAAATGTTCGAAGACAAAACATTGGTGTGCAAGGATTGTGGGCAGGAGTTTGTTTTTACAGCTGGAGAACAGGAGTTTTATTCAACAAGAGGTTTCCAGAATGAACCCGGAAGATGTAAAGAGTGCAGATCATCAAGAAAGTCCCAGTTCAGCAGGGATGGCTCTGCTAAAAGAGAAAGAGAGCTGTTTGATGCTGTTTGCGCACAGTGCGGAAA
>JAEWQC010000039.1 GCA_023399355.1 Bacillota bacterium
CCAATCACCCTTTCTCACATCTATTCCTTTATAGACAATGATTTCGCCGTTATAATTATTAAAAACCACTTTTCTCCCGGTCTGACCGCCGGTATCCTTTGTCACTACCAAAATCCCGTTCCTGTCAAGGATTTCCTCGGCAACCTCCCTGTTGGCCTCTCCTGTGGAAGGACCTGCATACGTGCTGTACCCGCCTCCAATGATATGCGCTTTCAGATTTTGAACCAGTGAGCCGCTTTCAAACATCAGCTTCAGCAGATGCGGGATCGAGACTGTTCCGAACCTGGCGTTGCATTCACTGCCGAGTGGTCTACTGTAAATATAATGATTCATCCCGCCATATTTTCTGGCCTCATCCCATATGCAAACGGAAACGCACGAACCCAATACGGTATGTATGTAGTACGGCTGTTCGCTGACAAAGATGAATCCGGGCTGCAGATAGTATTTTTGCATTGAAGCATCCAATGTGATCACCTGTTTCACAATTATATTTTGCAAAAATAGGATGAATAAGACTGCTATTTTATGCAAAAGGGAACTGTATGCAAGATAAGTGCAAAAAGCCTGTGTTTCATATCGTTTTTTTGCATTATCTATATATTACGATGTTTTGACAGGCTCTTCGGTCAATTTGAACAGCGCTTCGACATCGAAAATCAGGGATACCCTTCCATCCCCCAATATGGTGGCACCGGATATGAAATCAAGGTTGCTGAAATCACTGCCCAGTTGTTTGACCACCACTTCCTGTTTCCCAAGAATCGCTTTAACCGGCAGTGCCTTTAACTTCTGCTCATGTTCAACCGTAATGACAATATCGGTATCCATTCCACGATATCCGCCAGTTGAAAGAAGGATATCGGCAATTGGTATGACAGGAATGATTTCATTTCTGATCGCAATAGTGGAAACAATCCCCTTGATACTGACCCACTGATCTTCCTGTGGCTTCAATATCTGCTTGATGCTCAGCGTCGGTATGATATAATTGCTGCCGAATATTTCAACAATTGTGCCATTGATGGTTGCCAGGTTGACCGGTATTTTTAGAATAAAGGTACAGCCTTGCCCCTGCCTGTTCTCTATATCAATTTTACCCCCAAGCTTCGTTATCTCCGTCTGGACAACATTCATGCCCACACCCCGCCCGGATATGCTGTTCACTTTCTCCTGTGTCGAAAATCCAGGCAGGTAGACGAACTTAAGAATCTCATCCTCTGTATATTTCTGCAATGGATCAATAAGCTCCTTTTCCACTGCCTTTTTGTAGATTTTATCAGCCGAGAGCCCTTTTCCATCGTCACTGATCTCTATATATACATTTCCTCTCTTGTTGCTGGCTGAAATGGTAACATGACCTGCCGCCGGTTTACCTGCATGTATTCTTTCTCCTGCTTCTTCAATGCCGTGTGAAATCGCATTGCGGATCAGGTGCATTAAAGGGTCATGAATTTTGTCTACAATATTTCTGTCAATCTCCGTCTCGTCCCCAAAAGTATCTATTTCAATGTCCTTGCCAAGCTCTAAAGCCGTATCCCGTCCAATTCTGTAAATTTTCTGGAAAGTCTGCTTTAGCGATACCATACGAAGAGACATGGTTATATCCTGAATTTCTTTTGCGATCCTTTCCATCCGCATGACATTGTTCATCACTTTGCCCCCGTCCCTGTTCAAAAGAGAGGTGATCTCCTGCTTGTGAAGAGACTGGGTAATCAGCAGTTCTCCAAGGTGATCCACCAGATTGTCCACCTTGACCGCGGGTATTCTGATGTAGGATTGGTTCTTTTGGTCCATTTTGGAATTTTCCTGTACATGCAATGCGCTGATAACATCCTTGACATCCGCTTTATTTTCTTTCACTGCGATCTGTCCAAATTTCAAATCAGGATAACATTCTTTCTGCAGGTTGATTATTTCTGTAACATCCTCATTTTTTATCAAGCCTGTATTTACCAATATTTCTCCCAATTTGAAGGATTCCGGACCATCCATTTGTGATTGCAGCTTGCCGGCCAGTGAATGGTAATTGTCCAGCAGGCTGTAACGTTGATTTAGTTCTTCAAGGAACATCTGATTATTATTGAGCTCCGGTTTTTCACACAATCTTTTGATATCTTTCATCAGATCAGCTATCAAACCAACCGATACCATATCCGGCTCCAATTGCTGTTGTACAAATAGGTCCATCAGACTGCAAATGTGTCGAACAATATCAGGTATCCTGCCGGTTTCCACATAGCAGGCCATTTCCCTTACAGCCTGGATGCGGCTCATAAAATCCGAGATTACGTCGGCACTGTATTGTTCCATTTCGAATTCTAGCAGCTGAAACTCGCATTCCTTGATCTTGCCTTTTATTTCAGCCAGTACTGAGAGGGATGGGTCTGAATCGAGCCCTTTGATCTCATCGCCGATAATCTGATTTACAACATTCGAAATGCGATCCTCCTGTTTCCCTGCATATTGCCTGATTTCACCTGAAACGACCGGTAAATCTCCAAATGCCATTCCCACGGCAATCTGTGGTTCAATCTCTTGTATAAGGAGATTCTCCACTTCATTCAGGTTCTCTGTAAGTTCCTGGAATAAATCAGGCAATGGAATATCGGAAGCTGCCAAAATAAATATTTTTGTTTCATTGAAATTGAAAGCGCCATTCAAGAAATCCTTGGATTCCGGCTTTATCGGATAGGAGGCGATTATTTTTGCTACCCTGGTGATATCTTCAAAAGTCATCCATGCACGCACGGCTTTGAATGCACATTCCGTCATTAACTCGACTGCGATTTTATAGAGCTGGCTGCCATTGGTGACTTCCTTTTTAGCTTTGAGGAGTTCCTCCTTCCCAATGGTAAAGCCTCGATCAGCATTCCCGACAACACTGGTTTTACTAATGACTTTGTTGCTGGCTTTGCTACCGGCTTTGCTGTTGTCATAAGAGTTTTCCAGGCACTCCCGAATGTATTTTGCCACTTCCTCCATTAGCGGCTCATAAGGCAGTTCCCCTTCATTACCGTTTTCCATTACGTGCTGAAGAAATTTCTCCAGATAATCATGAGATTTATAAAGCAGTTTTATGATCTTTGTACTGATTTTAATCCTGCCTTCTCTCATTTCATGAAGCAAATCCTCCATATGGTGTATAAAATCTGCCGACCGTTTGAAATCCATTGCCGCCGTAGAGCTTTTCATGGTATGGTAGGCCCTGAACATTTCACTGATTGCAGCATGGTCGTCAGGATGTCTTTCAAACGCAATTATGGATTCATTTAAAATAGAGAGGTATTCCCTGGTGTCATCGATATAAAGGCCCATCATATCATCCATACCATCGATCCTTTCCTGTAGATAATGGAAAAAAGATTTACGATAACAACTTTTTCACACTTATCTTTTATACAACACTCTGTTGCAAAAAATAATTGTTCCCTGATATGAATTCTTTTGCAACTTATTTTCGCCGCATATCAGTTCTTCACATACACCGCCGGTTGGACATACCGGAATTTGTGGGTCTGCCCGGATAAACTTTCGGAATGGCCAATAAACAATAGCCCCCCCAAAGGAAGGACTTCAAAAAATTTATTGACCAGTTCCTGTCTGACTGCAGCATCGAAATAGATCATTACATTCCTGCAAAACACCATATCAAAGGTGTTTTTAAAAGGGAAGTCGTGTATCAGGTTGAAATGCCTGTAGGATACAAGTCTTTTAATTTCATCCGAGATCATATATCCTGTCGGTGTTTTATAAAAATATTTATCAAGGTACCGCCTTTCTACTGTATTCTTGATATCAAAGGAGTATAAGCCTCTTTGAGCAATAGACAGAACTTTCTTATTGACGTCCGTTGCAAGTATTCTGATATTGACCCCGGCTGGTAAAGCTTCCTTCAAAACCATTGCCAGAGTATATGGCTCTTCCCCTGTTGAACAGGCAGAGCTCCATATCCGGAAATCATTATCACTGTTCCGTTCCGGTCTGGCTGCAAACAATCCGGCAGCATTTTCCCGTACATAATCAAAGTGCAATGATTCCCGGAAGAACGAGGTAAAATTCACGGTGATTTCGTTGGCAAAATCACTGAGAAGTGTTTTGTTGACCATACATTTCAGATTTCCATAACACTCGTCATAGGATGCCATATCATATTTGGACATCAATTTATTCAGCTTGGTTTGAAGGATCTCCCGTTTTGTATCATTGTAGTATATCCCATACTGATTATAAATCAGGTCGCTAAATCTGTTAAAGTTCTCCAATCCAAACCTCTGCAAGGCCTACACCCCTTTTCAAGACACGTCCGGTTAAAATTCCCCCGTATTTTCGTTAAGCGGGATGACATCCTCCGGATCTACCACATACGTTTTTTTATTCTCCCTTGAAGTCTCAATCGACCGGTTTCCTGTCTTCAAATTTGAAAATCCGGTGCCTGCCGGCTTCAATGCCCTCGTTGAGCTGTGACTACTTGATTTCAGATTTGACATTCCATTATTAACGGACAGGTTAGAATAGATTTCAGCAGATTTCCCATCTACAAGAACCACAAGCTGCTGAACAATCTCGCGCAGGTTGCCCGCCTGGGCATTTAATTCCTCGGAAGCCGACGCGCTCTCTTCAGCATTGGCTGCATTCTGCTGTGTTACCGCTTCCATCTGGGTAATGGCCTTATTGATCTGGGATATTCCCTGGGACTGTTCCTGACTGGCTGCTGCTATCTCATCCATCAGTTCGTTTACCTTTTTTGCCTGAACTGTGATCTCCGCCAACGAATCTCCAACTTTTTTCGCTACACTGACCCCATTTTCAGAAAGTGTGATGTTGCTTTCTATAATGGATGCCGTATCTTTGGCTGCCTGTGCACTTCTCTGCGCAAGATTTCTGACTTCCTCGGCCACAACTGCAAAGCCCATACCCGCATCACCTGCTCTGGCTGCTTCCACTGCCGCATTCAGCGCCAGGATATTTGTCTGGAACGCAATGTCATCAATCACCTTGATTATTTTCGCAATCTGATCGCTTGATTTTTTAATCTCGACCATAGAGTTCATCATTTCATGCATATCATTATTGCCCTTATCCGAAGAAGCTTTGGTCTGCGCTGCCAGGACCGCAGCCTGCCTGGTATTCTCGGAGTTCTGGCTTACCATGGAAGCGGATTCCTCCAGTGTGGAAGACGTTTCTTCAATAGAGGAGGCCTGTTCCGCATTGCCCTCTGCAAGCTGCTGGCTGGTAGCCGATAGCTGGCCGGATGCCGACGCTACCTGCTGGGCGCCTTCGGTTAGGTCTATCACGATTTTTTTCACCGGCTTCGTAATACTCCGGGTAATGAATACTGCAATGACTATCCCGGCCACAATGGTAAACGAGCCCAGAAATATTATGATGAGCATGGTTCTCTGATTGGATGCCGATGCAGCTGCAGCCTCAGTTGTATTGCTGTCATTCTGCATACTTACAGCTTCATTTATGGAAGACAGCCACGTATCATCGGCGGCATCCGCTTCACTTAGAAATAGTTTTGCCGCCTCTTCCACATTTTTTGCCTGGACAAGTTCAATAACCTTGCTGTTAAGAGGCCTGGCTACACTCTGGTTATCCTTGATCTTTTTCCGCAGCTCCATTCCTGCTTCTGATGCCGTTGTTTTATCAACCTCGGTGACTTTTGCATCATAGGTTGCTCTGAGGTCTGCTATTTCTTTAATCAACTCCTCAATTTTTGCAGGATCATCAACAACAAGCAACTCCCTGACATCCCCCAATATCTCATAGACAGTCTTGGACATATCATTGTACAAATTCAACTTGTATACATTCACATCGACAATTTTGGTCATTGAAGACTGAATGCTGCTCAGACTTAATATCACGACACCGACGATCACTGCCATCAGGATTAATATTACACTGAAACCCATTGCCAGGCGCGTACTCAATTTAGTATTTTTAAACATCTTTTTTTATCCTCCTATTTAATCTCACTTAACTGCACTTTTTCCTCGCTGTTGAGAACTTGTTCAATATCAAGAAGAAGTACGACTTTCCCCTTAACCTTCCCCATTCCGGTCAGGAAGGCTGTGTCCACCAGACTGCCATACTGAGGCGGAAGCTCGATATCACTCTTTTGAATATTCACTACCTCTGATACAGAATCTACAACAATTCCCATCAATCTTGTCGTTCCTGCAAATTCAAGTTCAACCACAATGATGCAGGTTCGTTGCGTGTATTCCTTCTCGGCCAGCTCAAACTTGAGTCTTAAGTCCATAACAGGTATGATCTTGCCTCTCAGATTGATGACGCCTTTGATAAATGCCGGGGATCTTGGAACATTGGTAATGTCCATGATACCAATGATCTCCCTGATTTTCTGGATTGGAATCCCATATTCCTCACAGCCAAGCAGAAATGTAAGGAATTTGCCGCCGGTAATCTCCATGCTTTCACCTTCCTTATTTTATTGTTGTTCTGGATATTGAACTGCAATTGTGATTACTTGTTCAAACTTTTCAATACGGATTCCATTACTGACTTTACGGTTTCCTCTTTGAAAGGTTTGACAATAAAATCTTTCGCTCCATTTATTACAGCTTCTCTCACATAGGTCTCCTGGCCCATTGCCGTTACCATGATTACCCTTACCTCGGAACTGATTTTGCGTATTTCTTTTAACGCCTCAATTCCACTCATTTCGGGCATGGTGATATCCATTGTAATAATGTCCGGTTTTGTTTCTTTGTACTTTTGAATGGCAGACAAGCCGTTTTCGGCTTCAGCGATCACATCTATGCCAAGATGTACAAGAATTTTTTTCAGGGCCATCCGCATAAATGCGGCATCGTCAACAATCATAGCTGTAGGCATATGTATAAACCCCTTTTCTTCTTTTGTTTGTATTTAGGTGCGAAGGGAATAATGTAACTTAATATTTATTATGTTACTTCAAACAGGTATTTAATTTTACGGGAATGGATGAAATCCATAGAAAAACAGGTATTCCTGCCAAGTTCCGTATTGCAAATTATCTTCGTAGTCAATACAATATAAGTAAACAAGGTGGGCGGCGCGACATGACAGTAGAACCAATCAGGGATAAAGTCAAGATACATCAGATGTATACAGTTCTTGTCAATAAAGACATAAAATATGGTCTTCTATTTAAATTCGGTCTGAATACCGGTTTGAGAATAAGTGACATTTTGCCGATCAAGCTTAGCGATATTTGCAATGAAGATGGCAGATTCCGTGATTATTTGATATTAAAAGAAAAAAAGACCGGCAAGGAAAAGAAAATAAAAATAAATACAGCGTTACGAAAAGAGATAGAATGTTTTGTTAAGACAGAAAAAGCAACCGCCAACAGTTATTTGTTCTATAGCAGGAAAGGCAAGAATATCGGCAGAGTCCAGGCTTACCGGGTTTTGACAGAAGCAGCTGAAAGCATAGGTATCGAAAATTTCGGCACACATAGCTTACGTAAAACGTGGGGTTATTGGACATACAAAATTTCAAAATATAATATCGGCCTGATTATGGATACCTTCAACCACAGTTCTCCCAGTATCACACTCAGATATATCGGAATCAACCAGGATCAAAAGGATGAACTGTATTCTTTAGTTCAGTTCTGAAATAATTTGTATTTCCTATTAAGTTTTCACAACGGATTACCGAAGATAATAACGTAACATAATAAATAAATTGTTACATAACGGTTTAAATATGGCAAAATAAGCGACTTAACACAATTAATTAATTAACATAATTGTACCACTAATAATTTGGGGTATCAATAGATGGAATTATCTCCAAGTATCGCCATACACCTAACAATCTTTCATTTTTTTGACTCCGCATCAACATTTTTATAGGAAATCGTTTGCAGCTTTCTGGTTATACTATTAACCGGGAGGTACCAGAATATGCGATTGATAGCCAGATTGCCAAATCAACGGCAGGTGAGCACACTGGTGGATGCATTAAGAAATATGGGCATCCGCCGTAATGATATGATCGTCAGCGACCTTGCAGAGGAACAGCAGTTCAACAGTATCGGGGCAGCCACCCAATTGGGGATCTCTATGATCAAGACAGAGCGCAACGGTCTGAACGATGTGGAAACTTTCGCGGACACAATTGAAGGACTGAAAGGCGACGAAGGGATCATTGTCGCCGTAAGAATGCCCGGGCACAGTGCATCAAAAGTCAGGGAAGCCATGGAACAATCGGGTGCAGTAGAAATCATACAGGACTAGAAGTTCACCAAAGGAGCGGGAGGGAATTGATTATTCAATTCCCGGCTGCTCAACCGGCTAATAAAATGAATTCCCGCGTTATGCCCTCACAGTGCACTCTACATGACGTTCGGTATGCAGCGGTTAATCATTTGAATACACCACAAGTATTGTACGCAGCCTTTCAAATCATTTTATCTCACCAAATCGCACAATTTGTGATTTTACATCAAACGTGACCGGCATTTTAGTATAAATCTCCTTCCAGCCGTCAAGTTCACCTATGGACATCCAGTACTTATAATAGTACGCCCTTATTTTGTCTCCTATTCCGAAAGCATCGCATTTGGCGGCCTGCAGTTTTTTGAAGGTGCTCTCCAGGCATTTTTTGATACAGGCATTCAAGCTGTCTTCCAGTTTCTTTTCATATTCCGGATTCGTGATATCTCCCCAGGCGTATTCATCAAGAATGACCCTCAACTTTATATCAAAATGTATTGTCGGAGCGTTGTCCAGGAATTTTATTGTTGATTTCGTTTTCACTTTTCTGGTAAAGACAACGCCTTTCTTCTTTTCACTTTGAATTTCTTCAGGCAGATCAAATACGAACTCGGATTGCTTTGTCTGCCCCATGGCAAGATAAAGGCAGACCGTTTCCCGGGTATCCAGCTGTCCGGTCATTTTATCCCTGTCTATTAAGGCCGTCCCTGTCACCTTGATATCGTCATCTTCCAGTTTAATCATGGGGACAATGGGTGATATTCCAGGTGTCGTATTTTTAATATCGTATTCAATAATATCTGTATCCGCACAATATCCAGCCCTGGAGTTCCGTTTCAACAACTCATTGATATACATGCCCAGTCTTGGTTTTCCTTTAAACCTGACACCCTTTGTAATAAGTTCGCCGGCACCTCCGTCAACCACCACAACCGAGGCCTGCACTGTGGACTGTATGTCTCTTTCATACAGCTCGAAATATTCGGATATGTTTCTTTCTCTGGCAAAGTCAATACCAATCAGGATGCTTTGCAGTTTACCCCCTTCCAGTTGTTGCGGAGAAGACAGCCTGAATAAATCCCTCGACTCCCGCAGCAAATAGGATTCTGCGTGGATTACCGCCGACTTGTTTTCATCACTTCCGCCGGATCCTCCCCCACCACCGCTGCCTGCTGTCTCCGAAATAATAGGATAGGACTGTGTAATCAATACTTTACCATCACTCCCTAAATCAAGTCCTGTATTCAAAATAAACCCTATTTTCTCGTATATATCTTGGTCCCAGCAGCTTGTAAGAGAAATCAGGACAATTATAGCAATGATAACTTCAAGTATTTTTTTCATGCTTTCTTCCGGCTCCTTTCCTGCTAATTAATGTGATTATCAGTAATAGGACCGGATAGAGAACGCCCATTATAAGGAGAGCGATCCCCGAATAATAATTTTCCTGGAAAATCCTATCAGCATCTTCGCTCAATATGCTTGTAAATAGCAAAACAATAATTGCAATGCCCGCCAAGGGGCCTATTTTTGACTTGATTTTAAATATTCTCTTTACCGTATCATAGCTTAAAAACAAATAGCCATTTACAGCCAGCAGCATGGCGGCTATCCATGTCGCAAGGTAATAGAGATCCAGCCGTTCAAAGACCGGTACTTCTATCATCCTTGAAAGACCCACAAGTGCTACAATTCTTTTTTTCAGAAGATCTTCACCGAATATGGCAATACTCGCCATCACAAGGCAGACATTTATTAATACTGTGATGCCTGACCCGATCATTACCTGCCTGCCAATTTGCTGCTTATCTTTTATAAACGGGAATATAAAGAGCAGCGCCTCGAATCCCATATAGGCAAACAGAGTATCGGGAAGTGCCTCAACGATATTTCCTATTCCATGAACACCAATGGGCAGTAAATTTGTGATGCGTAAATTATGAAAATTAAAAACAATCAATGTTAGTAGGACAGGTATTGTAATAACCATCATAAAATTAAACCTGCATACACCTTTCAAGCCTTTAGAAGCAAGGTATACCGACGGAAACATGATATATAAAGCCAGCACCCAGAAAGGGGTCGATCTGAAAAACCACACTCCTATGGAGGATACTAAAATGCCCAGGTTGGATATGGCGGCAAAAAGCAGGTATAGAATAAATAATACATTTAATATAAAGGAGATGAATTTCCCAAAAAGGATCCTGTTGATGTCCAGAATAGACTGGCCCTCAAATCTCCTGCAAAGGGCAATAAGAAGAAGTGACGTTATCAATGATAACAAACCGCTGATCACGACTGGTATCCATCCGTCATGACCCGCTTGTTTTGCCATATTTGTGGGCAGGGACAGGATGCCTACTCCGTTTTGGATGGCCATGATAAACACGACAGCCTGTTTTGATGTGATCAGATTAGCGTTATCGTCTTTTAATGTTACCCCTCCCTCTTGTTCTGTCTTTAGGCAATGCCACGCCAGGTCTGCTGCTATACATAGAAAGCGGGAGTCTGAAAAAGATGTCTTTCATATCTTTCAGCTTAAAAGGGGCAATTGGTTGAAAATACGGTTGTCCATAAGACTCCAGGGTAACCAGATGCGCTATGGCAAAAAGTATAACAACCATGATACCAACCGTTCCAAATATAGCGGCACTGATCATGGTCAGGAACCTGCCTATTCTGAAGACCAGTCCCATATCGTACTGGGGTACCACAAAGGTAGCAATCGCTGTAATCCCGACAATAACTACCATGACGTTGCTTACAATACCCGCCTGTACGGCAGTCTGCCCTATGACAAGGCCGCCTACGATACCGATGGTTGGCCCGAGGCTGGTAGGAAGTCGTATACTGGCTTCACGCAGGAGCTCAAAAGCTATTTCCATGATCAATGCTTCGACAATTGGCGGAAAGGGAATTTTAGAGCGTGATTCCGCAAGCGGTACCAGAAGGTTCAGCGGGACTGCCTGGTAATGGAAGGTAAGCAGGGCAAT
>JAEWQC010000292.1 GCA_023399355.1 Bacillota bacterium
CTTAGCCTGCAACCAGCCTTGTTGAAACATAGCTGCGTGCAAATTTCATGAGGAAATTTTGCGCCCGGGTAAGAAAATGTTTCTGTCGAAACATTTTCTTTGAACCGATGCGTTATAATTCTGATCAAGTATTCAAAACCTATGCATGAACCGATCATTTTGAACAAAGGTCGAGTCTGTATTTTTGCTTGTCCAATAAAGGCATTTGTTCTTTTGAATGAAGGGTAGTCTCGAAAAGGCAAGGAATGAGAATGGCTAAAGAATTGAAAGAATATAATCGAAAAAGGAATTTTGAAAAGACCGGGGAACCCGAAGGAAGACCGGAAAAGCCCGGGGAACCCGAAGGAAGACCGGAAAAGCCCGGGGAACGATTGAAGTTTGTTGTCCAGCATCATATTGCCCGCAGAGATCACTTCGACTTCCGTCTCGAATGGGAGGGAGCTCTCTTAAGCTGGGCGGTGCCCAAGGGACCTTCTTATGATACGCATGACAAGAGGCTTGCCGTACAAGTGGAGGATCATCCGCTGGAATATAGGAACTTTGAGGGGACGATTCCAAAGGGGGAGTATGGCGGTGGAGTAGTGATGCTTTGGGATGAAGGCTGCTGGGAGCCTCAGGCGGATGTGAAGGAAGGACTCCGAACAGGTTCACTTAAATTTGTTTTGAGAGGAAAAAGACTAAAAGGAAAATGGGCTTTGATCCGGATGAAAGCGAAACCGGGTGAGACTGAAAAAGCCGGTAATGCCGATAAAAACTGGCTTTTGTTAAAAGAAAAAGATGATTACACTAAAACGTTAGATGGAATTTCCGGGTTTACCACCAGCGTCAGAACCGGACGAACCATGATGGAAATTGAAGAAGGCGAAGAAGAAAAAATTAATATTTCGAGGAATCCCTTT
Source organism: Bacillota bacterium (assembly GCA_023399355.1). Lineage (GTDB taxonomy): Bacteria > Bacillota > Clostridia > Acetivibrionales > DTU013 > UBA1305. The sequence continues at coordinate 900 of JAEWQC010000292.1, forward strand.
CAAAAAACCGGTGTGCAGCTTGCCAAATTGGTAAATACGGCGCCTGAGGGCGAGAATTGGCTATATGAGGTGAAATACGACGGTTACAGGATTCTTGCGTATCTGGAAGGCAATAATGTTCAGCTCATAACCAGGAATGGCAATGACTACGCAAAGCAATTTCAAGAGATCGCTTATTCCCTCATCGATTGGGCTGACGGAAGGCCGATGGTCCTGGACGGGGAAATGGTAATCATAGATGCAGAAGGCAGGACAGATTTCCAGGCTCTGCAAAATTACATGCGAAATCCCAAAGGTAAAAACCTTACCTATATCATTTTCGATCTTCTGGCATTGGATGGAGCAGACTTGAGAGGATACCGCCTGATTGAGAGAAAAGAAACGCTTGAAGTGCTTATGAAGGATTCACCGAAAAACCTTCACTATAGCAAACATATCAGAGGAAATGGAAAGGGCAACTTCCTTGTGGCTTGTGAAGCACATCTGGAAGGGGTAGTGGGAAAAAAAGCCGATTCCGTATACAACGGGACAAGAAGCGGCGACTGGATCAAGCTAAAATGTGATATGAGGCAGGAGTTTATCATTGGAGGATATACGCTTTCGAATAAAAAAGCGAGTGGGGTAAGTTCGCTTCTCCTTGGCGTCTATGAAGGAAAGGATCTGGTCTATGCCGGACGTGCCGGAACAGGTCTGAACGTAAGGAACACGAGAGAGCTTGCGGAAAAATTTAAAAGGATAAAGCGGGAAGAGACTCCTTTCAAATGGACACCGGAGCCTAAAAAAAATGAAGAAATTACTTGGCTTGAACCTGTACTGGCGGCGGAGATCAAGTTTGCACAATGGACCCGGGAGAATCTTTTAAGGCAGGCAAGCTTCAAGGGCTTGCGGATGGATAAGGAGCCCGGTGATATTACAAGGGAAGCTATGGATAAGGGATTTTGGACAGAGGGCAAGCCAACAGAGGGAAAGCCGACAGAGGGCAACTCGATAGAGGGAATGCCAACGGAGGGAAAGCCGGCAGTGGAAAGGTCGACAGAGGGAAATTCGACAGAGGGAATGCCAACAGTGGGAATGCCAACAGAGGGAATGCCGATAGAGGAAACACCGGCAGGGAAAAAATCGGCAGTGCAAAGACTGAAAGAGAAGCAGGTATCCGGTAAACACATGGGGAAACCAATGAAAGTAAGCGGCAATAGTATCGTTATCGATGGAATTAAGATTACCAGTCCGGAAAAGGTGATATTTGAAGATCCTGAAATTGCTAAAGCAGACGTGGTCCGGTATTATGCAAAGGTATCGGAGCGCATGATGCCGTATGTGGGTAACAGAATTCTCAGCATCGTACGCTGTCCCAAGGGAATATCGGAGGCTTGCTTCTTTAAAAAGCACCCCGGTCCGGATAACAAAGGAATCGTCACGATACCGGTCATGAGCAGCAACGGAGAAAAGGAAGAGTACTTCTATATTGAGAATGCTTCCGGGCTCCTATCTGAAGCACAGATGGGTACACTGGAATTTCATATCTGGGGAAGTCGTGCAAATAATTTGGAAAAGCCGGACATGATGGTATTCGATCTGGATCCGGATGAGAGAATGGAACTGGAAAGGGTGCGTCAGGGTGTGAAAGACGTAAAAAGTCTTCTGGACCAGCTTTCTTTGATATCATATCTGAAGACGAGCGGAGGCAAAGGGTACCATGTGGTCGTCCCTTTCAAACCATCCGTTGGGTGGGAAGTGTTTCACGATTTTGCCAGGAATATTGCCGAAATTATGGAGCAGAAGTGGCCTGACTGCTACACAAGCAATGTCAGAAAGGATAAACGCAAAAACAAGATTTTCATCGATTGGATTCGAAACGGCAGAGGTGCTACGAGCATTGCCCCCTATTCCATAAGAGCGAGAAAAGGGGCTCCGGTGTCCATGCCCATCACATGGAAAGAACTTGACACGGTGGCTCCCGATGGTGTCACTATGGCAGACGCCCTGATGAGGATTGACGGAAATGATCCGTGGAAAGATTTTTATCAGATCATTCAACGTCTAAAATGAGGAACTCGCAAATTTTTTTAATTATCATACAATGCTCGTAATGGGAAAGTCACCCAACAAAGGAATATACATTATTGAATAGAATTGTAACTTATTATATAATTTCAATGAAGCCATGTTATTCCACATTTTAGCCTCTTTATGAATTATCATAAACCATTTTGAGAGAGGTATACTCGATTCCATCTTCAAAAATCCAAATATGGCTGCTGTTGATATGGCATAAGAGTTGAAGGAAAACCGGATTTTTTTTGATGCGGATATATATTTGCCATTTGATATAGTGTTATTATTTACTACAATAGGTTAAAATCAACAAAGCAGGAGGCATTCATATTATGGAAGAATTGAAAGGTAAGCATGTTGTTATAAACGATAAAGAGTTGTGTAGAAGGGAAGCAGAGAATCGAGCTTACTTAATGAAACTTACCAGTGATAATCTTCTATTCAATTTCAGGCTGGAAGCCGGGAGATTCTCGGGAAGAGGGATTCCGGAGGATGCGCATGAGGGATGGGAGTCGCCCGTCTGCCAGATCAGGGGACACTTCCTGGGCCATTGGCTGTCAGCGGCGGCAATTCATTATTATAAAACCGGAGATATGGAACTGAAGGTAAAAGCCGACCATATAATTGACGAACTGGCTGAATGCCAGAAGGATAATGGCGGGCAGTGGGTAGCACCGATTCCGGAGAAATATCTGTATTGGATAGCAAAAGGGAAACCCATTTGGGCGCCCCAATATAATATTCATAAGTTGTTTATGGGCCTTGTGGACATGCGTTATTATGCAGGTAACGAGAAGGCATTGGAAATAGCAGATAATTTTGCCGATTGGTTCTTTGACTGGAGCGGTAAATATACAAGAGATGAATTTGATGACATACTGGATGTGGAGACCGGCGGGATGCTTGAGATCTGGGCTGAACTGCTTCAGATGACAGGAAAGGAAAAGTATAAAACCTTACTGGAGCGTTACTATAGAAGCAGGCTTTTTAAGCCGCTGCTGGAAGGCGGAGATGCTCTTACAAACATGCATGCTAATACAACCATTCCCGAAGTCCTTGGCTGTGCCAGAGCTTATGAAGTAACGGGAGAAAAAATATGGCTGGATATTGTAAAAGCATACTGGAAATGTGCCGTGACAGACAGAGGATACCTTGTGACGGGGGGACAGACATCGGGAGAAATCTGGATGCCGAAAATGAACTTTAAAAACCGCCTTGGTGACAAGAACCAGGAGCATTGTACCGTATATAATATGATGCGCATGGCGGAATTTTTGTTCAGACAGACAATCGATCCTGAGTATCTGCAATATATGGAGTATAATTTATATAACGGTATAATGGCGCAAGCTTACTATCAGGAATATTACCTTACAGGCCACAAACATAACAATCCTGAAAAAGGGCTGTTGACGTATTTTCTTCCCATGAAGGCTGGATTATGTAAAGACTGGAGTAAGGAGACCGATAGCTTTTTCTGCTGTCATGGTACCATGGTTCAGGCTAATGCTGCTTTAAACAGAAGCATTTACTATCAGGATGGCAGCAATATTTATATATGCCAGTATTTCACCTCTGAGTTGAAAACTGAAATCGCTGGAGAGAAAATTCAGGTTATCCAGGTACAGGACCACATGAGCGGAAGTATGCTGAACTCCTCCAATACGGCGGGATATCAGGAAGTTAATGATATTGCTGTCCTTCATGAGAATATTCCTGATTACAGAAAATATGATTTTGTGGTACAAATGTCCGCATCCATGAATTTTACCATAAATTTTCGGATTCCTGACTGGATTATTTCGGAAGCCTGTATTTATGTAAATGGCCAACTCCACGGAAAAACATCGGACAGCAGTACATTTTATAGAGTGCAGCGCCAATGGGGCGAAGGAGATAAAGTCAGTATAACCCTGCCTGTCGGAATAAACTTTATTACACTTCCCGACGATGAAAGCATAGGTGCATTCCGTTATGGCCCCGATGTTCTGGCCGGTATCTGTGAGTCGGAAAGGATTTTACATGTAAAAAGAGAAGACCTTGCCTCTGAAATAGAAATGGAAAATGAACGTCAGTGGGGCGAGTGGCGTTATTTCTTCAAGACTGCAAGCCAGAGCCCCGGTATACAATTCAGGAGAATAAGAGACATCGGATATGACCCATTTCAAATATATTTTAAAGTGAAAAAGGATTAATATGATTTAAAGATGTCATTAAGAAGGACAGCAGGTAGAAGAATTCCTAAAAGAACAAAATGGTAAGCAGGTATTTTTGATGATACTTTGCAACCGTTCGACTTCTGAAATACGATCCGCTGTCAGCCTCAAGAAGCGCCGGAGGATATGGCTCCGGATAGGATGATGCGTTTGCAATCAACCCCCGTGACGGACTTTTGCCGTCAAGGCCGCATGAATGCAGTAAGCACTGCAATAAGGCCACAGTCTACTTTCATGACTGTGGCCTTAAAGCAAGGATCAGATCCTAGTATTTGTTATATACTCTGTACAGGAATACAGCCGCTTCCGCTCTGGTTGTATTGCCGGTCGGATTGATTCTGTTGTTGCTGCCTACAATCAGTCCTTCTTTCACAATCGTTGCTACACTGTTTACTGCATAGGATGAAATGCTATTCTTATCCGTGAACTTGTCAAGCAACGACGCTGCGCCTTGTTGGTTGACTTTTTTCAGCAGTTTCAATGTTCTTTCGGTCATTGCCATCATATCCTGTCTTGTAATACTGTGGTCCGGTCCGAATCTATTGTTCCCTTCCCCTGTAGTAATACCAAGTGCTTTTGCTATGGCAATTTCGTTATAGTAATATGCGTCCTTGCTGATATCATCAAAATTACCACTTGTTTTTGTATTAGCACCTAGTGTTCTTACAAGTGAATAAAGGAAATCTGCTCTGGTGATATTTGAAGCAGGATTATAGGTAGTAGCTGAAGGAGTCTTTACGATATCCTTTGCAGCCAGAACTTCGATGGACTTTTTCGCCCATGCCACACTTCCAATGTCACTAAAGCTCTTTTGAACAAAGGATACCGCATAGAGACTGAAGTGAGTGGTAGCAAAGGTTACCGTGCCTGTTTTGGCATCATAACGGCCATTTGGAACTGTAACCACTTTACCGCTACCGTCTATGTACCATACTACGATATTTTCAGGATTATTTTGTTCTTCCTGTGTTGGAGTATAAGCTATAGATACAGTTACCGGAGCATTTGGATTATTCCACTCAGTCTGCTTGCCGTCCACTGACAGTGAGAGCTGTACCAGCGGCCTATTACCCAAAGCTGCTTTCACGTTAGCTGGCAGATCGGCTTTGTTGCCCTGACCGATGGCAATGCCGGCGTCTTTACCACTGATACCAGCGGTTCCTGTCAGCATGTTGTCCGGTATTGTGATTTTGCCTGCGTTTGTGGATACGGTAAGTGTTCCGCCAGCCTGTGCACCGGTTAAGGCTGCAGCCGGAAGACCGACAGAGTATGCAGTTGCACCGGCAATTGCAGGAACATTAATTGTCGTGCCCTTTGCCAGCAGGTCTTTTGCTTTGGCATCATCCACCTTTATTATACCGGTGCTTCCACTCAAGGTTGGCTGCATCGTCACTGTAGAAGCTGTCGGTGTTGCTGTTGGTGTTGGTGTAGATGTTGGTGTAGATGTGTAATTGCCGCTATTTTCACCAGAGCTTACTTCGGTCACGGTAATCGTCGCGGGCTTGGAAATCAATCCTTTAGTGACGGAAACAGCGTATCCACTGCTGTAAGCCACTGTGGCGGTTGAGCCGTTCCCTTTGGGGATAAGCGCGTTAACCGCAGCCTTTACCCAAGCAGTCTTTGCAGTCTGACTGGTTTGGTTCGCAAGCGGGATCTGGTAGGTTCCGTTATGAATTGCTGTTACCGCTGCATTTACCAGAGCAATATCGGGATTCACGGCGGGGAGCGAAAGCGGGAGGTAGATAGGGCCGGGAATCATGTTCCCATCGGTGTCCTTCAGATGGAAGATAATGATGTCCGCATCGGAGCCTTCAGGGAACTTATCGTAGTCAATGGATAGCGTAACCTGCTTCTTATCTTCCGACCACGTTGTGCCCCAGCTGCTGGCCACATCAACGCCAAAACCGAACTCGCGTGTGTCCAGTTCAGAGTCGAAATTGATGACTACGTTAGTTTTATCGCCAACATGCTGAACCTCGGTGCTGACAATCTTGGTGTCAAATGCTGTGGCTTTGGGTGCGGGAGCATCCGGACGGGTAACTGTTCCGCCTGCGGCCAGGATATCCTTTTCAGCCTTTGTATCGGGGATTAACGGCCACACTGCCGCAGGACCGTTGTTGAACTTTTCCACATTCCAGCTTATGGGCTGAGTAAAGCTGGCCGCGCCGTCTTTGCCTGAGTTTCCTGCCGAAGCGGTGATGTTGCCGAAGGAAATTTCAAATGTAAATTTTGGAATCGTGACGAATTTCAGATTTTTGATGTCAAATGTCTTGCTTGCATCCCAGCCTTCGTTTGCGATTCGTGCAAACAGCGGGTCGTGGAACAGGATGCCGTACTCCAGCAGGCTTGTTTCCTCCGGTACCACGCGTGACGGAGTAAAGCTCATTGTGGTCTGCTTACCGTCAATGTAAACTTGGGGGGGGTTGCCGGCGTTGTTCTCCAGCCTGCTTGAGAAGCCTATCAGACGGTTTTCTTCACCCTCGTCGCCCTTGGACGTAGCATGGCGCAGAGAGTCGGACAGACTGACGGCTGCGAAGAAAACGCTCCTGCTTTCTTTGCCGCCACCGTCAGTTCGCAGCTCGTAGCGCCCGTACACGGCCTGTTCGGCGGTAAGGTCGAATGTAAGTACCTCGCCATTGTGGCTGGTGGCACTGACCGCCGTTCCGCCGGGCAGATAAAGCTTAACATCCGGTGCATTGGAATGTGCTGTAATGGTCACCGGATATCCTACAAGGAAGTTCTCCTGGGGCGTCCACAAAGTGTACTTGTCAGGGCTTGACCAGGGCAGGTAGGAACTGTTTATATCAAAGGGATAGGAATTGAACTCGCTGACATTGTCATAGTCCTTTGCCGGGTATGAAATGTTACCTAAGGTGTCATCACCGGACGGGAATAAATCCTTGACATGAAGTTTCTTGTCGCTTGTTTGTTTAAATTCGCGATCCATGATCGCGATTACAAACGGCACGTCACGGTTGTATAAAACGTGGTCACTCTGGCGGGCACGCACCGCGGCGTTCGTTTTTTGAATCTCATCCTTGCCAATGTAGTTATATACCTCGGATGCAGCCTGCACTGCCGCCACTGCACCTTCATTGCCCAACCAGTGTGCATCCAGGCCTGTCGTCGCAAAGAACGGGCGTGGAGCGACCAGTGAGATGATATCGCTGGAATCGAAAGGCAGCTGGTTATCCTTATTGACGAAATTAGCAGCTGTTTCCGGGAACCAACTGCTGCCTCCGCCATAGGAAACGGTCGGGATCTCAGTCTTTCCGAATACCCTGTCGGCTTTTGCATAGGTGTTCCAGTTGAAAATCTTACCCTCTACTTTGTAGCGGTAGCTCTGGATGCCTGAACCGCCTGATTCACTGGCCAGACATATGCTGATGCGGTCATCAAACGCTGCAGCGAATAAGGAAGCTTTACCGTAGCGGGAGTGTCCTGTGACAAGCGTCTTGGCAGGGTCGATTCCCAATTCCTGGCCCCATGTCAGAGCGCTGCCCGATGTCGGCTGTCCCAGGGCGTTGATAATCTGGCTGACGCCCCAGCCCCATGCCATTTCAGCACCGGAAGCATACTCGTATACATCTTTATTATATGGGTAGAGCTTGGTATATACACCGTCGCGGTTGATGCCATCGGAAGCTTCACTGTCATCCGGATAGATGTCAGTAGGGGTGAAGTTGATGTATGCATACCCCTGTTGGGTTACAGTCGAAACCTGAGAAACAGAACCACCGATATCGATGATTACAGGAACCTTTGCGTTCGGGTCACCCCAAACAGCTGTTATTTGTTCGGGTGTCGGCTTGGTTACGCTAATATTAAAGCTTGCTGAGACACCGCTTGTTGTCACGATGCTATCCGGATTCGTAACTGTTACGGTCTGGTAAGTGACTGGTTTTGTCGCTTCAGGCGGTGCACTCAACGTCCCGGTAGAATCCTTAAGAACAGCATGATAGGGTAAGCCAAACGAAGTATAGGGAAGATAATAACCGGAATTCCAAGCATCCAAGGCCAGCGATTCTGCTTCCGCCTGATCTGCAGCCGGGCCAAAAGTAAATTTGATAGCTCCTTCACTTGTAGAACCGTATGTGCCGGGGACAAGCTCATGGATCTCCACTGTTTGCGTCATAAGTTTAGAGGTTAAATTGTCAAACTCATCTTTAAGATTGAATACAGTGGGGTAGGAATAAGGCGGCCAGCTGAACCCGACAGAAATCTCGTTAGGCTCAGACACAACCTTTGTTTCGCCTGCCACGTCTTCCGCTTTTGTCGGCCAGCGATAGCCCAGCCAGTAGCGCTGGACAAGCTCTTTAATCTCATTGCTGCGGGCGGTCCACTCTGCTGGGTCGGATACATAGCCGTCGCCATTGGGGTCATTCTGGGAGTTGAAAAACTCGAAAGGATTGGGAATGGTGTTGATAGCAGGGAGCTGGTCCACACCTGGATAACCCGGCCATATTTCCGATGAAGCCGCCAGGCTGGCAACGGGAAGAGTGCTAAGCACGATGAGTGCGCATAGCACTGTCGAGATCAATCGTTTGATACATTTCATTTTGGTACACTCCTTTATATAGATTGGGATATACTAACAGCAGAATGAACTTTGCCGGAAACCGTCAGCTTTCCGCAACGCGCGCGGGGATAGAAGCAACAAGAACACCACCTTTCCGAAGCGTAAGAGTTGGCAAGAGTTCGCTCGCATAGTAGATATGGTTAATTAAAATAAATGGGAAAATTACCAGACAATTGAATTCATATTTGCGCATAAAATATCTGTAATCATGATTCATCCGACATATGTATTTGAATAATCATGGTAATGATGAACCGCTACTATTTGAATGTATTGGAAAATTATTCAGCCAAGTCTGGAATTCAGCTCGTCAAGAACCGGCTGTATTATCGGCATTTTGGATTCAATCCATTTCCTCCAGTTTGTTTCGATATCCCCATCCATGGTGACAAGATTGGCAAGCTCCGTATTGTAATCGAAGGATGCCTTTCTCATGCTAGGGAAGTCATAGCAGTAC
>JAEWQC010000297.1 GCA_023399355.1 Bacillota bacterium
GGTGATGACTCTGCTGTCGGTTCTCGGATAGGAGATCAGTTTCTTTTCGTAGAGGCTTTGAGCAATTTCAAGGGTTTTATCCACAGGGATTTTAAACAATTTGGTGGATTCCGACTGCAATTCGGCAAGGTTGAACAACAGCGGAGGCGGTTCCTTTTTCACCTTGATCTCCACTTTTTTCACAACTGCCGGTTGATCCTTCAACCTTTCGATAATTTCCTGCGCCTCATCCCTGCCGATGTATTTTTCGTTCTCATCGGCAACATCGGACGACTGCTTGTCCTGATTGTCCTGCTTGTCCTGCTTGTCTTTTGCTTTTTCAGGGACCCATCTTCCTCGGTATGAAATATTGCTGTCTGCTGAAACAAAATTCGCCAGAACGCCATAATGGGTTCTTGGGACGAAATTTCTGATCTCCAGTTCCCGGTCAACGACCAGGCCGAGAACACAGGTCATCACCCTTCCTACAGCTATGACGGACGGCTTGCTTTCTTTTAAACGATTGGATAAATTTCTGCCATATTTGCAGGTATATATCCTGCTGAAATTCATCCCAAAGAGCCAGTCCTCCTTTGCTCTGCAATACGCGGCTTTTGACAGGGAATCATAGGCGCTCAGATCTTTAGCCTGTTCAATTCCCTTTCTGACAGACTCCTCCGTCTGGGAGGATATCCAGACCCGCTTAACCGGTTTGTTGCACTGGCTCTGGCTGTATACCAGTCTGAAAATGTATTCCCCCTCACGTCCGCTGTCTGTACAGGAGTAAATCATATCGACATCTTCCCTGCCCAATAGCCTGCTGATGACTTCGAACTGTTTTGCCGCACCCTTGTCCTCAATAACGATATACTTGTACTCCTTTGGAATGATCGGGAGATGTTCCACTCTCCATTCCTTATAGCTCTGGTCATAGGCATCGGGAAAAGCCATGGTGACCAGGTGCCCAAAGCACCATGTCACTATGGTATCGGTTGATTCCATATATCCCCTGGCCCTATCGCTTTTTTCAACCTGATAGCCAAGTACATTTGCAAAACTTGCAGCAACAGACGGTTTTTCCGATATAAATAACTTTTTACCCAAAAGAGTCTCCTGTTTTAAACTAAAATATGGTGCTGAATTAAATCTTGCACCGAACTTTTATGTTGCACCTGATTTAAATCTTGTATTAAAACAAATTCATCCTACAAATTGTAAATCCTTTTTCCTAAAACGGAGCAGATCAGGGAGACCGCCAATTCGCCCGTTATATTGGCATGATCGAGGATCGGATTCAGTTCAACAAATTCAAGGGATAGAAGCTTGGGACGTGATGATAGCATTTCTGCCGCCAGATGAGCTTCTCTGTAGGTCAGTCCTCCTTTTACAGCAGTCCCGACTCCGGGAGCATCCGTCGGTGTTACCACATCCATGTCAAAGCTTAGGTGAAAGCCTTCTGTTCCATTTTCCACAATATCGAAGGCCTGCTGCATGATCTTTCTGAGTCCGTACATATCGATGTCTTCCATTGTAAAAACAGTAACGCCGGTTTTTTTCAAAAGCCGCGCCTCTTCATTGTCCAAAGACCTGGCACCGATGATAGCGACCTTTTCCGGGTTGATATATTGTACTGTGTCAGATTTGAAGCTTGTCATTTCAAGCATGCCGGCACCGGCTGCCGCCGCAAGCGACATGCCGTGAAGGTTTCCCGACAAGGTAGTCTTCTCCGTGTTAAAATCTCCATGTGCATCCATCCATATGACACCTATATTGTTATAAACGCTCTGAACCCCCAGCAGTGTTCCTGTGGCTATACTGTGGTCGCCGCCCAGCACCAGGGGCATGTTACCCTCTTTCAAACTGGCTGCTACGATCCCTGAGAGTGTTTTGTTAATATTTCTAATTTCACGGATATATTTAGGTTTGGCAGAGGTAACCGGTATATCGTTATGGCATTCCGGCACCGGAACATCAATGTTTCCCAAGTCCCTGTAGTTGATATTCAGCTTCCTGATCTCCTGCATGAGCCCTGAATAGCGTATGGCGCTCGGACCCATATCAACACCTCTCCTGCCAGCCCCCAGATCTACCGGTACTCCTATCACATCAACATTCATGAACATTTCCCCCTATGCCTCCTATTATAAACAAAAGAAGCGGTATTTACAATTTGGAGTTCCATGTACCCTTTCAAATATCCAAAAAGTTTTAAAGAGGGGACGATTCTCGCTTTGAATTTCACGTGCAAAATCCAAAGTAAGAACGTCCCCTCTTTGCTTTTCTCTTTGCTTTTTGATTAAGACCTCAAAAAGTTTATCCGAACGGGTTTTCATCCTTGTATAACATGGCTTCAGGCTGGTTGAAAGCTACATCTCCTACGCCCAGCAGCTTCATAGCTGCAAAAAGCACCTTTCCCGCATGCTTGAACGCCACTCCGCCATGGTGCGGGTATCTCTTTGCTACAAGAACATGCCTGTAGAACCTGCCCATTTCCTTTATTGCAAAAATGCCGATACCCCCGAAAGACTTGGGATCAAGGTCGATGATTTCACCCTCCGCCACATAACTCTTCAATACTGTATCTGCAGTACTCTGGAGCCTGAAGAAGGTAATATCCCCCGGACGAATTGTCCCCTCAAGCGTACCTCTTGTGATATCGGGTTCCTTGTCGGGTTCAAGCAGCCTGTGCATAATCAGCTGGTACTGCATCGAATAATTCTTCATGCAGCAGCTGGGTGTGTTTCCGCAATGGAAGCCCATGAACAGGTCGTTCAGCTTGTAGTTTCCCAGTTTTGCCTTGTTGTTTTCATACATGTCCCTGGGAACGGTATTGTTGATATCAAGTAATGTGGCAGGAATTTTGGTAGCGCAGGTGATGATGTATTCACTGAGAGCACCGTAGATATCGGTTTCACAGGCGATCGGAATCCCTCTTGCAGCAAATCTGGAGTTGACGTAGCAGGGTACAAACCCGAACTGTGTCTGGAATGCAGGCCAGCATTTGTTTGCAAAGACTGCATATTCCGACGCTCCCTTATTGTTTTCCATCCAATCCAACAACGTAAGTTCATATTGCGCAAGCTTGGGGAGAATTCCCGGATATCCGTTTCCCTTTCCAAGCTCTTCTTCCATCTCTTTGATTATGGACGGGATACGCGGATCATTTGCATGATTGTTAAAGGATTCAAAAAGATCGAGTTCGGAGTTTTCCTGAATCTCGACGCCAAGATCAAACAAGGGCTTGATAGGTGCATTGCATGCCAGGAAGTCAAATGGTCTGGGGCCAAAACTGAATATTTTCAGCCTGCTTACCCCGATCAATATCCTTGCGATGTTTTCAAAATCGGAAATCATTGAGGCGATTTCGTCCGGCACACCTATTGGATATTCCGGTATGTACGGGTTCATGTTTCTCAGTCCAAGATTGTAGGATGCATTCAGCATCCCACAGTATGCATCCCCGCGGCCGCCGATCAAACTGTCTTCTCCATCCTCCGCCGCTGCCGCAAACATGGACGGGCCGGAAAATTTCTGGGCCAGGATCGTCTCAGGACCTTCCGGGCCAAAGTTGCCCAGATATACAACGAGTGCATTGGAACCTGCTTTTTTCAGCTCTTCAAGAGCTTTAAGCACATCCTTTTCATTTTCGACTACTGTCTTTGCCTCAAAAATATTTATCTTTGCCGCTTTACATGCCTTTACGACAGCTTTCCTTCTGGTCTCACTGAGTTGTACAGGAAAACAATTCCTGCTGACTGCTACAATGCCAAGTTTCACTTCCGGTATATTCAACATATCATTGACCCCCTATTATTTAATAATACGAAATAATTATACCAAATGAACTCTTCATGTACAACAAATGCCATATTTTTAAATGGGGCTTTCATCCCCTTTTATATAATAGATTTAAGTCTTTTCGCCTTAATTGGTCCCTGAATGATTAGGTTCCGGCCTTCGCAGATTATTGTATCCGCTTTCTCCATAAGGCTGCAATTTATCAAGCCACAGCTTTTCCATCTGCTTGAGCTCCCAGCGTGCATCTGTGGCCTCATCAGCTTCCTTTTCCTCCAGCACCTCATAGGTAAAGGCTTCGGGTCCCAACTCGTTCCAGTCCTTCTGCAGCTTGGGATTATGATGCCTTCCCATCTCCAGAAGGCCTTTCAAGGTCAGCCATTTGTTTTTCAGATTGGGGTAGGCGTCTACGAAAATCTTCCCGTTTACATTGTTTTTTATTTGAATCACGCCCATATAGGTTTTGACTTGCTTGTATTGCTCTATCAGTTCCTTTCGATCTTGCTTGTCCATTTTACTTCTCTCTTTTCCTTGTTATAATTTAATATCCCATTTCCTTGAGCAGACGCGATAATACATGAAGCCGTTCTCCGATGATTTCGCTGTCATCACTGAGTGCCTGGGAAAATAACCTGATATCTTCATCAATCATGGGATTATCCGTACAGACAGATACGCTCATGGCGTCTCCCTGTAGTCCCACACGGTCAATCAATGTCTTTTCGGGATCATACAGTTTTGGGAAACGATAGGCCTCCTGAAAATGCAAGCTGCTTCTGCAGATTAAGATGGCAAGATCAAGAACACGGTGCATAGGCAGTTCTTCTGATTGACGCGACCATTTTTCCCCGGTATAGCGCCATACTTTAGCCGAAATATCCAGTTTTCCTCTGTCGTTCCACTGGGCAAGCCCCAGGGATAAGCCTTTTGCATCAGTATTATAGGCTTTCCTGCCGTCAATATTTTCATAATTCTCAGAAACAATAACCGGTTTGTGTTTTAGTGCAGACGGTATTTTCATTACAATTCCTCCATTAGTAAAATATTTAGAATCTTCTCTTTCTCTTAACTTTTATTTGTATATTTACTAAATTACTAGTTTACTCGTTTACTAAATACATATATAACATGGAATTTGTAAAATGTCAATTTCAATGTAGAAAATATATCTTAATGTAGAAAATATATCTTAATGCTCTGCTCTGAAAATATATCTCAATGCTGTTCTATGCAAAGATATGCATAAGCAAAGACGGTCTCAGCACTAAGCTAAAACCGTCATCAGAAACAATTACTGGCTATCTTCCAAGTCATGCATTATAGCTGGCTGAGTTCCAAAGAGGCTGGTCGCAAGCTGAGCTTGCTGCTTGCCCATGCAACATGGACCGGAGATATGCCCGCCGCCTGAAAACCGAATCGGTACCCGCCACTTTTAGAAGTGGCGTCATCTTTTGCCTACCACGTTATATGGTTTGTACGGGGTCGGCTTCCGTTAGTTCACTGACTGGTACGTCAATTCTTCTCTCAGCACCAATAATCGTCACTTTTGCCACATCGCCCCGAATTCCTTCAATCCATACCGGCATCCCATTATAGCTTACACTAATCACGCCATGGGACTGCATGATCTCTTCCGCTTTTTTGTTTTCCATCTCAATATGCCTTCCCTCTCACTTTTCATGAACCGCAGGCTGGATTTCCTGCAGCATTATTAGTATGGGCAATATTGATAAAATAAACTCTACGGGAATATTTCCGATTCTTTCCTGTTTCCTGTTAATATTTTGTATCGTAAGGCCAGGGTTGGCCGCCTGCCAGACAACCGCCATCGATATGGTACATCATGCCGGACTGGTAGCTGGAGGCATCCGAAGCAAGCATGACCGCCAGACCAAGTATTTCCTCAGGATTGCCGGGTCTCCCCATGGCAATCCTCTCCCTGAGATATTTTGCCCTTTCGGGATTTTCCCAGGTCACGGTCGTAAGCGGTGTCAGAATGTGACCTGGAGCAATGGCGTTTGCCCGGATGTTGTACTTCGCCCACTCTACAGCCATGGATCGGGTCAGGGCAGTTACAGCACTCTTGGTTGCTCCATAAACGGATACTCCGCCAAGCATTCCGACCGAGTTGTGTGATGCCATGTTGATGATATTGCCCTTATTTTCTTTGATCATATGCTTTACGACTTCCTGTGTCAGGAAGTAAAGGCCTTTCAAGTTAATTCCCATGATCCTGTCATAGGTCTCCTCCTCGACATCCAGAAACCCTTCCCGTTTGTTGATACCGGCACAATTGACCAGTACATCGACCCTTCCGAATTCTTTAATCACATTTTCTACACAGACTTTAATCGATTCCATTTTTAGTACATTCAGCGTGAAGGACTTCGCTATTCCGTCTGTATTGATTTCTTCCGCAAGTTTATCCAGTTTTACGGGATCTATATCGCATAAAGCCATCTGTGCGCCGACATCCGCCATGCCCTTTGCCAGAACACTTCCGATACCTCCTATTGCACCTGTTAACATGACGACTTTATTTTCGAGGGAAAATAGCTTTTCAAGATTTGAACCTATGGACATAAATAACACACTCCTTTTAAGGTGATATTTATAAATTTAAACCACATTCGGCAAAAATGCAATGCAGCCTTTGTTTTTTACTCCATGTGAACAATTATTACGGGGAGAGTGGGGGGGGGGCTGGTCGCAAGCTTTGCTTGCTGCACATAGGCAGATTCTCTGAATCCGTCTATTGTGCATTTTTAATTAAAAAGGCTGCCTCAAAAGTTCTAGTTTTGAGACAGCCCCTTTTCTTCACGGTATAAGCGGTTATGGATTTTTGCAATGTTCCAGCAATTCTGAAGCTTCCGTTACATTCATATTCTCATGTATCAAGCCGTATACAGCGGACATTAATGCTGAAGGGTGAGGGCTTTGCCACACATTGCGGCCCATTACAATCCCTTTGGCTCCGCCCTGCAGGGCGCCATGGATCATTTTCAGCGTGTCAAGATCCGTCTCGCATTTCGGGCCGCCGGCGATCATGATGGGCACCGGACAACCGGCAACCACTTTTTCGAAGTCTGTCTCCGTATAATAGGTCTTAATGATGTCCGCGCCATGCTCCGCACATACACGCGCACCCAGTGCAATAAATCTGGCATCTTTTTTCTTGTCTTCATTTGTCTTTCCCAAACCTACGACACCAAGCAAAGGTACATTCCACCTTCGGCAATCGATTGCCAGTCTGGACAGATCGACCAGCGTCTCATGTTCAAAGCCTGAGCCAATAAAGGCTGAAGCGGCAACTGCGTCCGCACCAAGGCTTAAAGCCTCCTCAACCGATGAAGTGATCCCCTCATGTGTCAGATCGGGGCCGGCAATGGTAGCCGCACCGCTTAACCGCATAATGACGCCCGGATTACCGGCAGGTTCAAAAGCATAGGTATACATCCCCTTGGTTATGAGCCATGCGTCTACCTTTCCGGTGGCATCGAGTTCGCTGACCGTCTTTTTGAGATCGGCAATGCCTGTCATCGGGCCCAGGGCCATGCCATGATCCACAGCAATTACCAGACTCCTGCCTGTATCCTTCTTGATTATTTTCCGCAGCCTGCTTTTCATCCCGTCCATAAAAAACACCCCTTTTTAAATTAATACGCAAAACACTTTTTGGCAGTACGATCAAATGATTACCAGACCCTTTATCATATCCTGTTTCTTGGCTCTGTCTATTGCATCGAGCATCCTGTCAAGTGTAAACCGATCTGAAATCAAATCCTCCACTTCGATTTCCCCCTTTGCAATCAGGCTCAGAGCTTTACTAAAGTCATCGGGAGTTGAAGCAAAAGAACCTGTAATATTGATCTCTCCGTAATGAACCCAGCGTGGATCAATTGTAATAGGCTGATTTGCGGGAGGTCCTCCGAAAATATTGAACACACCGCCGTTGCGGACCAGCTTCAAACTGTCTTCAATGACTTTGGGAATTCCAAGAGAGGTAATGACAACTTCTGCGCCTGCCCCTCCGGTCAGCTTTTTAACTTCTTCCTCAAGATTTGCCTGTGAGACATTAATACAGTAATCCGCGCCCATTTTCTCCGCCATTTTCAATCTTCTGTCCATCAGGTCTGCCATGATGACTGTAGCACCCGCCCACTTTGATACTTTCAGGTGAATCAGCCCCATAGGTCCGGCGCCGATAACAACCACCGTATCACCTGGCTTGATTCTGTTGGCTCTTGATGCTGCCAGTCCACAGGACAGAGGTTCTGACAGGACTGCCTTTTCATAGGATAAATCGTCAGGGATCGGCAATACTCCTCCGATATGGAGGATTTGCTGCGGAATTCTTACATATTCAGCAAAGCCTCCATCGATTCCGTGGCCAAGTCCGAACTCCCGGGTACAGAGATTGTGACGCCCGTTTTTACAGAAATAGCATTCCCCGCAAACAGCTATTGGGTAGACCGCAACCCTGTCTCCCTTACGAAAACCGGTTGTACCCTCCCCAAGTTCATATACTTCTCCCACCACTTCATGTCCAAGAATAGCGGGAAGATTTTTAGGCAATCCCTGTCCGAGTAAAGTCTTCACATCTGTTGCACAAATACCCGATACGGCTATTTTTACCGTGATTTCCCCCGCGCCCGCCCTGGGAGTCGGATATTCCTCTATTCTGATATCATCCTTGCCATAAACTACAGCAGCTTTCATAAATCGTTACCTTCCCTTTCCATGCTCCTTACAGCATTCATCAAAGCGATTACCTTGTCATGATCCTTTTTACCGGGAACCGATTCGACTCCTGAACAAAGGTCAAGTCCATCCGGATGAACAGCAGTCAATGCCGCAACCGCATTGTCCGGATTGATTCCGCCGGCCAGAAGCACCGGTACGCCGGTTTTTATTTCATCCATAATATTCCTGACAGCATCCCAGTCGGAACACAGTCCTGTTCCGCCGAATTTTTGTATGCCTTTTATCGTTGCAACCGTATCGTAAAGTATTAAATCCACACCTGCATGCAAATATTCCCCTATTGCATTTTTGACAGCTTCCAGATCCACAGTCCCCCCTGTCTGAGGCAAGTGTATGGATTGCCAAAGCTCGACCCCCGGGAAGTCGAGTTTAAGCTCTCTAATCAAATCTGGAGATTCCTGGCTTAAAAATTGAATGGCATACGGTTTTAGCGTATGGACAAGGTACTTCAGCCTTTCCCCGCTCATATGGAAAACAAGGGCAACCGCAGGGATGGGCGGGGAGGTGAATAACTCCGCCGCCTGTTCTATCGTTAAAGATCTGGGCGAAAAATCCACCTCGACGACAACCCCGAAATAATCAGCCCCCGCTCTTGCTGCAAGCAAGGCGTCCTCCCTGTTTGTAGTTCCGCAAATCTTAACCCTGTAACCAGCTTTCACTTTGGAATGCCCTTTCTACTCCGTTTTCCCTGACATTTCCGCCGACATTGTCCACGTATGTTTCGATAATACGGCTGTCAGGAATATTTTGTGCACGAAGATATTTCATAATTCTGTCATAGACGTCCTGTTTTTGTGTCAAAGCGAAAATAGTAGGTCCGACAGAACTCATACCGGCTACTTCCGCACCTATTTCCCTGAATGTAGTAATCAGATGATAAATAGGCCCTCCAAATGAACC
This sequence comes from Bacillota bacterium, assembly GCA_023399355.1. Classification (GTDB taxonomy): domain Bacteria; phylum Bacillota; class Clostridia; order Acetivibrionales; family DTU013; genus UBA1305. The sequence continues at coordinate 9,439 of JAEWQC010000297.1, forward strand.
ATGTGACTCGCATTCCGCTCTTTTTGATCCGAGGAATGAAATGTCGAACATGGCATCACCCATCCCTTTGAGATCCCCCTTGATCATTGCCGGGAGAAGATTCATCATGACAAGCTGGGCTTTCACTCCAGCCTGGATGGAATCAAGGTATCTGCCCCTGTTCATTAAAAGCTCCGCCTCAGAACCGGCAGCGGTCTCCGTTCCTGTAAATTCATCCGAAAGAGTGGGTACATCAGGAATCAGCACGATTACCTTCGTATTTGGGAGTGCCACTTTATATACCAGTTCAAGATCATCTGTCCCGAGGACCCAACCGCCGTTAACGCCCACCATTGCACCGATTCCCGTTTCGAATGCCGGAATCAGGTAGCCGTTTCCCGTAGGACTCTCCTCGCAGGAATGATATCCGAGAATTCTCCTGAGCTCGCGTCCGGTAAACGGATTGCCCAGCACCTCATTGATGCCGATGCAGGCTGCACACATGGACCCTGCGGAGGATCCCAAACCGACATGACGTCTTTTATGATCATACAGCTCGATTTCAAAGCCGCCCGGGTACTGGGTCAGTTCCTTGAAAACATGTCCGAAATGCCTCATAATCAGAGTTCTTTCACCCTTCACTCTGATCTCGGGTTCCTTAATTGATTTTACTCGTGCATGAAAATAGATACCAAGACCTATTCCAACCCCACCGCCGCCGGCACGGTTCAGATTGAATCTGTTCATATCCAGAACCGTAGGATGAAGACGGGCCGGAACAGTAATATCCACTTCCTTCTCCACGACCTCGCTGACCGTTCTCGGAGCAACGCCGAAATTCTCCAATGGGATGATAAATTCCTTCTGACCCGGTTCAAATTCTTCAAGTACCGTGGTGACGCGATCAATCAGACTGCCGGAGATGTTGATTGTGATCTTTTGTTTAACTGGATTCTGTGATAAATCATTTTCAGACATTTTGAAGCCCTCCTCCTGAATTTTGGTACACTACCGGACTACCATTCTACAATACCGATCATTTGGTTTTAGGGCATATGGAAAGTATAGGCACGCTTTTTTTGAGGTGCAGTTGTATTTCTGAAGGACTGCTCTAACTTGTACCATTCTACCATCCTGCCATGCTACCTTGTATTACCAATATGAAATATTACATAAATTATATACATACAGTCTTCTTATTGCAAGAGTGTACCTCATAAAGTTCACCGGAATTTGACGGGAACTTTGACGGGAATTTGATAGGTAGAAATAGAAATGATATAATACAATCTGCAAATATCATTTACATAAAGGAGCCGTACAACGTAATGAAATACTTTAAATACTTATTGATATTTATTCCTGTCAGTATCTTGTTCACGATATTGAAGCTGGAAGCGGTATGGATTTTCTTCGCTTCCGCCCTGGCCATTATCCCTCTTGCCGGAATACTGGGAATCGCAACTGAAGAAATTTCAATTTTTACAGGGCCCAAGGTCGGCGGCTTTCTGAATGCTACTTTTGGGAATGCAACGGAATTGATCATTTCCATTTTTGCATTGAAAAACGGCATGATCGATGTCGTAAAGGCTTCCGTAGCCGGTTCGGTCATCGGAAATATCCTGCTGGTATTGGGTGCAAGCATGTTTTTCGGAGGACTGAAATTCAAGATTCAGAAGTTCAACCGGAATGCAGTGGAAGTATCCTCGAGCATGCTGCTGTTTGCCGTAATCGGTTTGTGCATTCCCGCAGTTTTCACGCATGCGGTAAAACCCACCCTGCTGGTTCAGGCCGGGTATGAATATCTGAACATTGGTATTGCCTGCCTGTTCATACTAATCTATATTTTAAGTTTGTATTTCTCCTTCCATACGCACAAGGATCTCCTCGGAACGGAACATGACGAGGCGGTAGAATCCAAATGGAGCATGAAGAAGTGTATTCTGACCCTCCTTTCGGCAACCATGCTGATTGCCGTGGAAAGCGAACTTCTTGTCAATTCCGTGGAACCTATGACAGAACATATCGGTATCAGCAAATTCTTTGTCGGTATCATCCTGATCCCTATCATCGGAAATGCGGCAGAACACAGTACTGCAATTGTCACCGCATTAAAGAACAAAATGAATATTGCAGTAGAAATCGCCATCGGCTCAAGCCTGCAGATCATTCTATTTGTAACACCGGTTCTGATTCTGCTAAGTCTGCTTTTTACGCCCATGAGCATTATTTTTAATGAATTTGAATTGATCTCCCTGGTTGTAGCCGTCCTGATCGCCAACAGAGTCGCAGGCGATGGGGAGTCAAACTGGCTTGAAGGCTTGCAGTTAATGGCCGTATATGCAATTATCGCCCTGTCATTTCTGGTTTTGTAACAGGAGTTTATAGGTATTCCAGCTGTTTGTGAAATGACCGGCCGCAAGCAAAACAACTGCACTGCCCAGATAGATTGAATTGCCCCATATTGCTGCAAATCCGAACGCAAGGACCGGGAGGACCGCCATGGGTATCGGCAGAAATAGGAATGGCTTGAAAGCCAGTAAAAAGTCCTGCCCTTTAACGGCATACCTGGTCCACAGGCAGTAATACGATATCACACAGAGCGCCATCAAAATAAACCAGATATTCAAAGGCAGATTTTGAAAATTTGCCTTTGAAATTACCAATATAACAAGACATCCCGCCTGCCCGGCCCGTTCCATTGCAGTGAACAGAATCCCGGCATCCTTTAGCCCTTCAGGCACATTTTTAGGGGGAAACACTACAAATATTAAGTTCGGGGAAAAAATAAAAGCAGCTATCAATATTCCTGTTATGGAAAAACCCATCCGCACTCTCCTCGCAAATAAAATTGCCGCTCGGCTTCCGTTCAGCTTCTCCGTTTAAAACCCCGTCTCTGTCATTGGAGATCCCATTTTTCAATATAAGTCAGTTCATACCTTTTATCCTCATAGGAGTACCGTATGGAATATACCCAGTTGAACCGGCTGGCGGCATACTCCTTCCCAGGCTTCTGAATGGAGATATTTTCCTTCACATATACCCTGTAGAACAGGCCGCAATTAGAAGCTTCGATCTTTTCGACCGAGTATCCCTCAAGCCTTTCCTTTATTCTCTTTTTATTCAGATCGGCAACAAGCTTCTTCTGTGAAGTGAAAAGACTGCTCTCCGGATACAGCCATGGCTCTGCCAGTCTGAAATCATTCTTGTTGATAGCATCAATGATGCCATTCTCATAGTTTTTCACTGCTTCTTCAATTTTCGCCTTATCGCCTGCAGCTATTTCATTTACCGGCTCTTCTGGTTTTGCAGGGGTTTCCCTGTCAAACGACTTCCAGAACTCCCCCTCTGTATTTATCATATCCTTCAGTTCGTCATAGCTTATATCAAACTCCGGGAAACCCATTGCATAAGGGCCTATGGCATATGGGTAGAAGTAAATCCGAACAGCATTCTTTCTTATCTCAGCCCCGCTGTTCTTCTCCCAGTCCCCCAAATCTTCCGAATAAATTGGATCTCCGTATTCTTTATTTGCTTTAGCAATGATTTTTTTAATCATTTCCGGCAACTTCGATTTGTATCCGCTGTCTTTTTTGAACAGATCCTTCAACACATACAGATTTCCGGTTTTAAGGTCGATATGGTAATCTTCCCGGGTGGGCTGTCCATGTGCGGCTCCGATGGGATAATAATACCCGCTCTCTCTTATGATAAGCAGATCTTTATTTTTATCTGCAGTAAAGTTGATGTCTATTGAGTCCGTATACATTTCGCCGTCTTTATTTGAAGCTTTGTTAGTCCCGATAAACTTAGCCTTCAGCATTGTATTGATCTTTTCCTGGACTTTCAAATCAGGCAGTCCCGAAATCTCAGGGTATTGGATCAGCATTGCCCTGTCCGGCCTGAAGGTGTTGATTTTAACTGCCAATCCGTTCTCAAACCGGGTTGTGTCATCCGATGTCCAAACCGTCTTTCCACCTTGCGTAAGATAATAAAGCCTGCCATCCGCTTCCACCTTGTACAATTTCCCGCACGGTCTGATACTTCCTATGCCATTAGCCTTCGGAATACTGTTGACCACATTTCCCTTGTCATCCAGAAGAACCGTGGTTAACTCATCTGTAGCTGAAATCAGACCGGTATCCACCCTTTCAATATCATAATATTTGAACTCCGTCAGCTGTTTCCCGGTTTTATCAAACAAGGCCTTTTTCATGTAGTTGATATCGAAGGTATTTTCCGCTGCCTTTGTAACTGAATAGATACCATCTTTC
>JAEWQC010000307.1 GCA_023399355.1 Bacillota bacterium
CTCTTGTACCAACAAATACACCGACCTTCCTGCCGGCAAGGCTCTCAGAACAATAACCTCCGTCTTCCAGTGCATGATATGCTTCCTCAAGGAAAACCCTCTGTTGGGGATCCATCATAATTGCCCCTAATGGAGATATATTAAAGAAGCCTGCGTCAAACGACTTAATATCGTCGAGCAGACCTCCCCATTTGCTTATTGACTTATTCTTTTTATCAGGATCCTTGTCATAAAAATCTGATGGATCCCATCCAGATCGCTGAATCTCCGTAATGCAACAATCTCCATTTTTTAAGTGTTCCCAGAATTCCTGAATATTGCTGGAACCGGCGAACCTGCCTGCAAGGCCTATTATGGCAATGTCGGTTTCCTGGCATGCATCTGCTTCCCTATTCCCTGTATTACTAGCTTCTTCATGCATCTCTATATTTACTTCCTTTGGAATTCCAGTGTGAACCTTCACTCCATTATCCCTTGCTGTCATCCCAACTTCAGATACATTGACGTCTTCTTCCGCTACATCTTGTTTAGGAACTTTTACTTGAAGCTCCTCTTTATATGTATCACATATATAATCAATAAACCTTATCGGGTCCGGGTAGTCAAATACTGTCTCCACCCCAAGGCTGACACCTATACGTTCATTGAGCCGCATAATCATCTCTACGGATAATAAAGAGTTTATTCCCATATCCACAAAGTTTTTCTCTACATTAATTCCCATATTTTTATCAGACAGCAAAATCCCAATAATTTCAGTTAATTCTTCTTGAACAAACCTTTTAAGATTAGCTGAATTATTCATCTTTTACCCCCTTTTCACCAACTGCCAGATATAGTTGGCGTAATATTGCGGAATCATCGGCTTTTATTATCCGGCTCCATCCTATAGACACTTCTGCAAGTGTTTTACTCTTCAGATATCCTTCCTCAACTAACTTTGCAGGGATTCCTATTCCTTCAGATTTTAGAAAGCTTTCCTTTCCAATAACAGCACTGTGTATGCATAATGCTTCAAAATCTACATTTATAAAACCTGCTTTTTTTAGCAATATAGGAAGCTCACGTCCCAATTTAGGATTTCCGCCTTCATTGCAGCGAGCTGTACAATAAGCATCATATAAGTCTCTAAGCGCAGGTACGGCTGGATAAGTCATCAAATGCATCTCAAAGTCATTATCAATGAATACTGCCTTACCACCTGTTTTGATTGAACGGTATATCTCTTTTATAGCCTTCAAAGGATCAGGCAAATGCTCCACAACAAGTCTGGTTATTGCGAAATCGCAATTCATGGCAATATCCCCAAGATCAGTTACCGAGCCTTGGTATATCTTAAATCGCTCACAGCCATTTTCCTGAAGATATTTGTTTGAGTACTCAACAAGACCAGGATCAACTTCAATGCCGTAAATAAAGCAGTTTGGCAAAGCTTCTAAAAGCTTTTCAGTCAAAAAGCCCGGACCACTTCCAATTTCAAGTATAGTCATCCCATCTTTCAAGCCGAATTCAAGATAGTGCTTGAACTCTTTTTCCCAGAATAACTCAACCTGGCCTTTTAGCCTGTTTATTTCTACTTCTCTTACTTTCCCGATATTTCCCACATTATATGAGCAAGCTATATTATCCACAATTGCCACTCCCAATATCGCCTATTTACCAAACTTTGATTCTATCCTATCCCTTACCTCTTGCTGTACAAAACTTTTTTCATGCATATGCAGCTCATTTTCTATATATAAGGGCAATTCTCTACGCATCTCCTGTGTCAGATGCTCCTTTAAAAGCTTCAACGAACCTATCGGTTTGTCTGCCAACTCCTCTGCGATTTCTACAGCAGTCGGAATAACATCTCTCTTACTTACAATTTTTGCTGGAGCGCCTCTTTCCTTAAGTTCCTTACCATAGTAATTCTTTGCCGTATACAACATTTCATTGCCTAGAAGCGCACCAAATTTCCTGGGTATGATATAGGTCGCTCCCATTCCGGGAGTAAATCCATATTTCATAAATATGGCATTGTATATTGCTTCCTCTGCAAGAACAATAATGTCGGCGAATGATCCAAATGCCAGGCCGCCACCTATTGCATGCCCCTGCATGGCAGCTATTACAGGAACTTCACAATTCAATAGCAAATCATGAAATTTCAAATCATCAAATTGTACTTTTTCAGAACCTGTTTTTCCTATACCCTCATATAAACCGATTAGTTCCTCTTTTGTACCCCCGCAACTGAAGTAATTGTCAAACCCATGAATAATGACTACTTTTATTTGAGGATTTTGGTCAATAAGGGCAAAAGTTTCTTTCAGTCCTGATACAAACTGCATTGAAAAAGTATTTTTATATTCACGGTCTTCCATCGCAACATATCCTATGTTGTTTACTACCGATAGCTTTATAACATTACTCAACCTTTCCACCTCTCATGTCCATATATATTCACGGTGCCAGTCCTTATCGATTTTTTTCAAGACCAGCAATCCGCGGCCTTCCACATAACGCTCATAGATCTTTGAAAATGAATTGAAATTCACTTCTTTATCACGCACTCCAAAATTCCACTCCATGTTCAAATCAAGCAATCTGTCGTACTCCTCCATAGTAAGGGCATATCTATCCCTTAAATGTTCCGGCATATCCATTTTTGCTATTATTCTCTTTGATACTGGTGTGACAATGCCGCTGAAAAATTCCGAACAGCATCCTGAACCGTACGAGAACATGCCTATTCTCCTGGGAGTGTCAATAAGAGCATTATCAATCAAACTAGCCAATGCAAGGTATAAAGTTGCCGAATACACATTCCCGACCTGAATACAATATTTTAAAGATGGTTCTACTCTTTTCTTAAAGTCTAGTTCTATTTCATTCGCATCAATCTTCAAATTACTGCGAATAAGCTTTCGATGTGCTCCTTTTACCATACCAGCAAATGGCGTATGAAATGCAAGATAATCGAAACTCCTCATCAGGTCGACACCTTCGACCTTGTCACAATAAGCTTTAAAGCTTTTTTCCAGGCAGTCGAGGTACGATAACAAAGATAAATCAGGGTCTCCTGTCTCAATATCAGGGAGCGGTCTGCAAGTATCCATAACCTCATAACTATAAAAACCATTTGCCCCATAATCCAGTTCAATGATCTGCGGATTTCTGCTTATAAGCATAGCAACAGCACCCATACCTTGAGATGGCTCAGCATAAGTATGTTTAGCTGCAGCTCTTGCAATATCCGTAGCAATAACAAGAGCTTTCGAATCAGATGCACTTGCCCTTACATAAGAGCATGCCATGCTCAGCGCTGCAGTTCCTGCATAACAAGCTTGTTTGACTTCAAAAACCCTGCAATTCCTGCTTAAACCCAAGTAATCATGCACATATGTACTTAATGATTTCCCGAAATCAATGCCTGATTCACTACAAGTGATAAGCAGGTCGATACTGTTCTTTTCGGTTTCAGTCATTCGATCAATAATATGCTTGGCAGCATTAACTGCATTTGTGACAGGATCCTCACATGGCAAACCTACCGATTTTTTTTCCATCATTAGATTTTGAAATCTATCCAGTTCAAGATTGCGATTCGTAAATATATCCCGGACATTTATAAAAGCTCTTCCCGAAAAGAAATTTATTGCTTCTATTCCAATTTCCATTTCCATCATTCCCTTTCTTTCTTTTAGTTAATGCGGCTTCTCAAGAATAATAGTGGTGTTTATACCTCCGAAACCAAAAGAATTGCTCAAAGCAGTTCTAACTTCAGCATCAATAAATTTCGCGCTGCAGAATTTGCAGTCATAATCAATAGGGATGCAAAGGTTTAAATTGGGATGCAGGAATCCTTCCTGCATCTGCACTATTGTTGCTACTGCTTCCACTACTCCTGCAGAATAAAGGCAATGTCCCGTAAGGCCTTTTGTTGAATTAGTCCATATTTCATTGACTCTCTTGCCAAATAATCTTTTAATGGCATTCACCTCAGTGATATCACCTAAAGGAGTCGATGTTCCGTGTGTATTGATATAATCTATATCCTCTATATCCAGTCCTGCTTCTCTGAGGGCAGTGCTCATCGCCCGCACTTCTCCCTCCTCGGAAGGGTTGGACAATCTGTTGGCATCCAGGGCAATAGCCCCTCCACTTACAAATGAAAGTATGTCAGCATTCCGTCCAAGTGCATGCTCTTCGGATTCCAAAACAAGACAGGCAGACGCCTGACCATAAATGAATCCTTCATGCTCTACGTCAAAAGGTCTGCAAGCTTCCAAGGGTTTTTCAAGAAACGTCCTCCCTCCCATTCCACCCAGATTAATAAAACTTTGTATTTCCATAGGCGATAACTCGGCACAGCATCCTACAGCCAGACATACGTCAGCAATTCCAAGCTTAATTAGCTGACAAGCCTTAATAATTGCTACATTTCCACTTGCCGATGCCCCTCCTGCAGTAAAGCCTTCGCCCTTTATATTAAAAATTTCGCTAAGAGTCCCTACATAATCCGTATCCATGAATTGTAATGCATATGATGGTGAGAGGTATTCCGGTGTTTTCACATAACTATCATGCAACTTATATTGTAATGAACATGATAGATTACTCCCTGCTGTAACAATTCCTATACGCTCAGGCAGCACACTCCCTGCCTCAAAGCGAGCTGATCTCCAAGCCTCCAGAACTGAGCCTGCCGTATATCTCATACTTTCTGTCGAACGCTTTATGCTGGATTTAAACTTTGAAATAAATTCTGTATCAAGCTCTATACAGCTTTCTAATTCACCAATCAATGAAAAATCACGTATCAGGGCTCCCAGAGTATTCGCTGGCAGCTTATTTCCACAGATATTTGCTAAAGACTCAATTCCGCATCTTCCATTTTTCAAAGATTGTTCGAATTCTGAAACATTATGCCCGATTGAGCTTACAATTCCAGTACCTGTTACTGCAATACGGTTCATATTTCACCTTTATCCGTTGAATTTTTCATATAGAAGGTCTACAATGCCATCTATATTCTTAAGCTTGCCAAATTCGACAAGAGGCATCTTAATGTTTAAATTCTCCATTGTCATAATAATAATATCAACCCTGTCTATGGAGTTTACCCCAAGATCTCTCAGGCTTTGTTCAATTTTCACAGTGTCTGCGTTTATCTCAGGAACGATTTCCCTAATACTATTTTTGATTAATTCAAATATCTGTTGTTTTGTCATAATAACTCCTTAAATACTTTATGTTTATTAATTTATTGAAAACATTTTTTTAAAACGCCTGTTTAATAGCTCTGCTGTTTCGTCCATAAGCATCACACCTATTTCATCAACATGCCTGTTTCGCCAATTTTCCATACGCGTTCCCTTCACCCATTGGTTAAAGGAACCCAGTGCAGGCCCGCAGTGAACCTGATAATCCACTTTGTTTTCTTCATTTCCACTAATAGCAAGCTTCGATGAATATCCGAAATACCACCTGAATATTGATGCCATCTTATACTTTGGACTGCTTTCTACCCTTTCTATCTCCTGTGGAGGTAAGTATTTCAAAACTTCGTTATATACCTCAGTAAAGCTCTTTTTAAAATAATTCTCCTGAATTTGTTTTTTTGTTTTTTCATCTACTTCTTCCAATGAATCATAAAGACGATATAAGTCATAAAGTTTTTTAGCCCGTGAAGGGAAAAACAATCCTTTTTTCAGGACCTGAACCTTTGCCCCCATTTCAAACATGTCCCCTGCCGGGGCATAATCAGTATCCTGAACATTCATCTTTTGAAGCAGCTCTTTGACAGAATTACTAGTTGCCGCCTCTACTGTGCACTGATTGATTGAGCCTGTAAGTATAAAGTCCGCTCCTAAAATAAACGCAGCTGCCGCTGCTTCAGGAGTTCCTATTCCACCTGCCGCTCCCACCCTTATTTTTTTATGGTAACCATACTTCTGCATCATCTCATCACGTAATTTTGTTATTGCAGGCGTTAAAGCATATGCCGCGCCCTGATCTGTATGGCCTCCTGAATCGGCTTCAACACATATCTCATCAGCCATTGGCACTACTTTAGCCATTTCAGCTTCTTCGGCGGTTATTCTCCTGTCAGAAAGTACACTTTTTAAAATGCTTTCATTTATTGGGCGCATGAAAACTTCAGCCACTTCAGGCCTTGATATTTTTGCAATTATTCTATTCGTTGAGATAATTCGACCGGCACTATCCTTTTTCAAGCCCTTAAGCTTATAACGCACTATAGCTGGTGTAAGATTCATATATGCAGAAGCTTCTACATTTTTTATTTCGCATTCGAGGAAAATATCCACCATATCCTCCTCCATTTGTGAATTTGCAATATCACAAATAAGATTCATGCCATAAGGCTCGCCATCTGACAGATTCCTCCGGATATAGTCAATATTCTCTCTTACCTCATTTATAGATAATCCTCCAGTCCCGAGGAATCCCATCATGCCCATTTTCCCTATTCGGACTATCATCTCTTTGGAAGCTATCCCTCTATACATTCCACCGGTCATATATGCATATTTCAAACCGTAATCTTTCTTAAATTCCTCACATCCAAGAGACTGTGCTGTTAATCGTGGGAGTGCATCCATGATATCTTTTGCTTTTTCATTATCCTGCTGAGCCTTGCTCTCAACTTCTCTATCGTCTGAATTGCGTAAGTCAGGTTCATTTGAATTACTTTGCTTGTCACTATTAAACACAAGCTTTTGACTATTCATGTTATTATAAGTACTCTCTTTTTTATCTTCATTGAAACTATCCATCGCTAGCTCCAATATTCGTGCAGGATTTTCGTGCAGAGTATTTTCTACCGTTGCAGCTTCATCAGGTGTTAAAGCGAGCATGCTTTCAATATCCCCGGCACAAGGGGAATTTTCATCCTTCTCATCGACTATCAGCGGAGCAGCTTCTCTTTTTATACTTCTCACCATACCAGTAATTGCATTTCCGGGACCAACCTGTATGATCTCAATATCACCTTTTCCCATTATGTATCTTATACTTTCACTCCACATTACAGCGCTGGTTATTTGCTCTGACATATTTCTCTTTATCTCTGATTTTTTATAAGGTCTTGCAGTAGTATTAGAAACGACAGGTATGTCAGGAGGATAAAACTCAAACTGATTTATAAATTCACAAAACTGTATCCTTGCATTCTCCATGTATCTTGAGTGGAATGCACCACTTACCTTGAGGACCACATAATTTTTAGATCCGGCAGCCTCAAAAGTTGGTTTTGCTCTCTCTATATCCTCCTTGGGTCCTGATATAACAATTTGTGATGGAGTATTGATATTTGCTACATCTATACTCTCAAATCTGTTTTCTACCAGTATCTGTTTTATTTTATCGGCACTCATCCCTATGACAGCGGCCATACCTCCGCCGCTGGCCTTACCCATAAGTTCCCCTCTATATTTAACAATTTTCAGGCCTGTTTCAAAATCAAAGACCCCTGCCGCTAAAAGGGCATTATATTCGCCTAGACTGTGCCCCGCCACAAAATCGGGCTTTATTCCCGTTTCTCCCGTTTTTTTGTAATAGGTCAAAGCATTTACAATATACAGCGCAGGTTGAGTATATTGAGTCTGTCCTAATTTGCCTTCCTGATCCTCCATGCAAAGTTCTTTTATAGAATACCCTAGAATTTTATCAGCTTCTAAAAGCATATCTTGAAATTCATCAAAAAGTTCTGTCCCCATCCCTTTATATTGTGAACCCTGCCCCGGAAAAACAAAAGCTAGCATTTATTCATCCTGCCTTTCTTCTTTGTCATATTTAGTGCAAAATTTATCTAGAATGACATTCAGATTTTTCATCTCTGTAGGAAACGGGGTCATTGTAGGATATACTTCAGACATTGCCCCTTTCCCAATATATCGTTTTACAAAACCGGCAAGAGTCCCGCCCGGGCCTACATCAACGTATGCTTTAGCCCCGCTTTCTTCCATCTTGTCAATTGCCTTCTGGAATAGGATAGGCTTTCTAACAACTTGCCAAAAAAAGTCTTTTGGAATCATATCAGTGAAATCGCCATACACACACGACATATATGGAATGTGTGTTCTATTAAAACGTTTTTCTTTCAGGAATTCGGTATAATATTTTCCCGCCTTATTTATACCTTCAGAGTGAAACGCATATGATACATCCAGAACATGATGGGATACGTTGTTTTTATCCAAATATTCTTTAATTTCACTCAGGTTTGCTTTGCTCGAAGAGATTACAAAATGTTCATCATAGTTAATTGATACAAGTTCGCTTTTTTTAAAAATAAATGGCGTCTCATAATACAAAACCGGATTATGCAGAATAGCAATCATACCTCCTGTTTCACAATAACACTCTAAATACTCAGCTTGTTTAATTATTAGGCGCAAAGCTTCTTCGGCTGATAAGACCCCTGAAACCACTGCTGCCGTAAATTCCCCAAGACTTGTTCCAAGAACATATTCCGGTATTACTCCTGCTTCAATCAAAGTATGTGCCAGTGAATACTCCACCATAAAAATTGCTGGATGTGAATAGAGGGTCCTATCAAATCCGCTTCCCCTCTTTTTATTAACATCATAAATCCTACTTATGATTGATTCTCCTATAACCCCCTTGGCAATGCTGTCCAAGTCAAGAATACATTTTTTAAAAACAGGCAGGTTTTTAAAAAGCTCGCTTCCCATATGATAATAATGTGATCCCTGACCTGAAAACAAAAAGACAAGTGATTTATTCATCCCATCTCCATATACTCAATAGTCATTTGAAATCAAAAAGATTCTTTTGGTTTGCTCTCATTCTGTAATTAATAAAGGTGTCCTTCTTATCAATCTGGAAATAAATATTCTCATTAAGGAGATAAGAAAGGCTGTGACCTGGCATTTTACCGTAAGAGTGTCCTGGGTATATTTTTGTATCATGATTTATTCTGCTTTTTACTTCTTGAATACTAAAATACATTTGCTCTGCAGAAGCACCTTTGCCGCTGCATATTCCACATCCCTCTATGAATATTGTATCCCCTGTAAATAAACTATCTTGCAGCAGGTAGCAGCTGCTTCCAAATGTATGCCCGGGTGTAAGCATACATACAACTTTCGTGTTCCCTACATTAATATAGTCTTCATTATTAAGTGCAATTAGTTTTGAGCACCTATAATCATAATAATCAATTTCATTCTTTGACATAAAAACATTAGAATTATATCGTCCTACTAAAAGTTCAGCTAAGTTCGTATGGTCGTAATGGGAATGCGTTAGGAAAATTGAAGTTAATTTAGCAGCACACTGATTCAGTTGATCTGATATTTTGTCAAATTCCCATGCGGGATCAATAATTGCAGCTTCCCTACTATATTTATCAACAATAATATAACAGAAATTTTTTATGTTAAGAAACTCTACTTTAAGCTTAAAAATTAAATAGCTTGAGTCTACAGTCAATTTATTTTCCATAATATATTTTTCTCTTAATTCTCATAAACTACTGTCTATGCAATTGTTGGGAATCAGAAAACACTGGGAGTCCGCTCGGAAAGTAATGTATGCAGATTTTTTTAGACATTTTTTTGTCCAAAATTTTCAAAGAAACGGCGAATATCCAGAGATATTTAACGCTTTTTTTGAAAGAATTTGGGCGGAAAAATGGAAAAAAGATGTTTACAGGACTTTTAGAGCGGACTCCTGGCGCCATTTGTTCAATCAACTTTAGAATGAGTGTTCAAAAAATTTCTTATGTTTATAGAGAAATCTTTGTGATTTAGTATAAGCTTTTTTTTATTTTGCAAATATCAATATCAATTTTAACATTTTTAGGGTAAGTAATGGAGCATATATAGTCTTCAATCATAAATGAAAGTGAACTATACTGGGGAAAATTTTTATATGTACTAATTAAGCACTCATTGCTAATCTCAATATTTTTCACCTCTAAAACACTTAAAGGCACAGTTAATCCAGTTTTAAGAGCCTTTGAAAGAGATTCCTTCATAGTCCAGATAGTTAAGACAAAGCTTTCATAAGAATATGGGACATCGTAAGCAAGTTTTTTTTCATAATATGTTAACTCCTTATCAACCCCTCGATGTATATCTTGATTGACTTTTTCTATATCAATTCCTAAAACAAGCATATCACTAAATGCCACTGCAACCGCGAGGTCATCACAATGAGTCAAGCTTACCTCAATATTATTACATGATTTACAGAATACAATCGGCTGGCTAAAAACTCCATTTTTAATAATAATATTTTTTAGGTTTTCTTCGCCAGCCAGTGCAGAAATTGCTTTTTTTGCAGAATATCTTCCCAATAGAAAGCTGTTTAT
>JAEWQC010000337.1 GCA_023399355.1 Bacillota bacterium
CTTCTTCTGTTGTGGAAGGGAAAGGAACTCAGAAATATCGTTCTTTTGTTCCGGATTTTACCTCCGTAGAAACAGAACTGTCTGCCTGCCAGAATGCACAACAGCAGTATTGGTACCCGCTGGAGCTTGGTTATACCGATAAGGTTAAAGGACTGCAGGAATACAAGGAGAAGATGGAAGCTGCAGGTATAGATAGAATACGGAAAGCAATTCAGGAGCAGCTGGATAATTATGTGGCAGGGTTGAAGTAGCAGAAAGAAAGTACAAATGAAAGTACAAATGAAAGTACAAATGAAAGTACCATTCGCAATAGGAAAATGTTTCGTTATTAAAATGAAGTGCGCATAAAGCGCAAGAATGGAATATTAAAATGAAAATATTGGTTTTGTGTGATGACAAGTGGCATCCTGTTGAAATCATTGAAAAAGGAATACGATTACTGGAAAACAAGGATTACCAATTTGATTTGGTCATGGATGCCAAAGATATCCTGACACCTGAATTATTGAATTCCTATCAGGTTGTAATGAATTGTAAAGGAAATGCCATAACAGGTGCCAATGCTGCTCCGTGGTTTGAAGAGACTGTTACTGAGGTGACTCCGAAGGAGTTCAGGCAGTATGTGGAACAAGGCGGCGGTTTCTTATCCGTACACGCCGGGAATACGTTCTCTGCTATGGATGGAACGGGTTATTCGGATCTTGTCGGAAATAGTTTCGTGACACACCCGCCGCGTTGCCTGGTTACGGTGCATGTATCCGCAAAGCACCCGATTACGGAAGGGGTACAGGATTTTACAGAGCGGGATGAGCATTATAATATTGATCATCTTGCTGAAGATATCCAGCCGTTTTTGTCAACCACTTCACAGACCGGCGGAACGCAGATGGGCGGATATGCCAGAACGTTAGGCAAGGGGCGTATCTGTGTTCTGACACCCGGACATACTCTGTCGGTATGGGAGAACGAGAACTATCAAAAGCTGATACACAATGCCATTGACTGGTGTTGTGGGAAATAAGGTGTTTTTGATGAAAACTGTATTTATAACCGGCGCAGACCGGGGAATAGGCTTGGCGCTTTGTGGGAAATTTGCCCGGGAAGGATGGCATGTACTGGCAGGTCAGTATATGCCACAGTGGAAGGAACTGGATCAGTTATTACAGCAATATCGCGGCCAGATTACCTGTATCCCGCTGGATATTGGAGATAATGATTCTGTAAAGTATGCTGCAGCGAAAGCCGCGGCATGCTTTACAACCATGGATATGCTGATCAACTGCGCAGGAATAGCAAAAGAGGATACTTTGGAAGGCCTTTACAACACTTTGAATGTCAATGCTTTCGGAGTGCTTCGTATGACGGAAGCCTTTCTTCCGCTTATGGAGAATGGTCAGAAACGGCTATGTTTCTTTTCTTCAGAAGCCGGCAGTATTACAATGCTGCATCGTAACAGCGGATCTACATACTGTGTCTCGAAAACAGTCATGAATATGACGATACGCCTGATGTTCAATCAATTGCAGAAACAGGGTTATATTTTCCGGGTGTATCATCCAGGCTGGGTAAAATCCTATATGTCAGGGGAAAAATCAACCGTTGGTGTTTATGAACCGGAAGAAACGGTTGATCCGGCATATGATCAGTTTGTTTCGCAGCGTAGTTGGGAAGATGTACTCGTAATGACAGATATCAAAAATGAATTGTGGCCGTTTTGAATCAGTTATTACAGAACGGCACATAGGCGGTAGGATTATGAAAACAGCACTTGTTTATGATGTCCGCACTCCGGAGGCCAGGGAAACTGCAATATGGCTTAAGGCCCATGGATATCAAGTCATTGAAAAAACAGATGAAGACATGAATGAGTTAAAGAAGATGAAACCGGAACAGCTTTTGCTGGATATGGTGGTCATAAAGGTGTCAACAGATTACCATGGCGCTGATGGTCCGGTTGGAACAGAGCATGACTATTATTCCATGGCTGATTTTGTCAGCAGGAAGATTAATAGTGTACGCGAATTGATAGAAGCCTGCATCCCATTTTTACAGGAAGGACAGGGGAAAAGGCTGGCGATACTGACAGAGCCCTGTTCAAGTATCAGTTGCTGTAATGACAACGATGCTTTTGCAAAACATATGATATTGGCAGGAATAAATATGTTGTCAAAGCTTTTCTTCAATGCGCTTCGGCCAAAGGGTTTTACAATGCGCGGTTATATCATTGATCCGCAATGTAATGATGGAGGTATTTGTGCCGGAGAATATATCTGTATGAATTTTTGTTTTGATTCGACTCAACCGTTTGTCCATTCTGATGAGAATCGTTTTGTAATGCGTGACCGCTTTTTCAGAGAGCAGCCATGGTAACCGGCATTTTCATTATTTATGATTGGCTAAAACGAATAGGGCAGGGAGAAGGTCCCAATATTTTGAATTTTTCCTGAGATATTCACTGGAATTATTATTTTTGAGTTTTCGAAATTACTAAACATATAAAAGGAGATCTATCATGAAAACACTAAAAGCACAGAAGTTAACGAGAGAAGCCTTTCACCCGTATGGTGATTATTGCAACCTGACGCCGGAGACAATGCCGGATGCGAATCTGGATCAGATAAATCTTGATATGGGACGTCCTTATCAAAATGTTTCCTTTTCCATGCTGCGCGTCATGCCCTCCAAAGAAATTATTGCGCCAATGAGCGAGTGCCATGATTGGACCGGTCAGGGAATTCTACCCCTGGATGGCGATGTTGTGATTTACGTTGGGCGTCCTACAGCCGGTGACTGTCCTGTAGAGAAAATGCAAGTTTTTTATGTGCCGAAATATACACTGATTACCATCAAACCAGGCGTATGGCACTTTACACCTTATACTACCAAAACACCTGTAAATACACTACTTGTTATGCCATGCCGTACTTGGGCACACGACGTGACTTTCTACACATTTAAAGAAGAAGAAAAATTCAAAATAGAAATGTGATTAATAAAATCCCCCTTCCTTACATAAATGAATCGATTTCCGGCGAATATAACGAGGTGATAGATGTCCGCTGCTTCTGCAGGTGGCGGGCATTGCTCCGGTTTTCACGAGAGGAGCATATCTCCCGCATCGTTGAAACACGCAGAGGTAAGAAAATTTTTCTGCGATCGAGAAATTTTCATTGAACCGATGCGTCAAAAATTGCCGGAAGCTTTTCATTTTATCGGGATATTACGTATGCAGTTCCTCAAGCTTGCCCATTTCTTTGCGGACTTCCTGAAACAGCCTGGTATAAGGCTTGTTGTATAAGACACAGCCTACCGGCCTCTGGCGGATCATCAGCTCTTCACAGTTCATGCATTGAGTACAGTAATTGATCTCATTTTCCCGATTTTCTTCAAGCTTCAGCGGGGTTAACGGATCTGCAAAGGATTGACGTCCAAGGC
>JAEWQC010000074.1 GCA_023399355.1 Bacillota bacterium
GCTGTATAGACGCCGATTATCTGTTTGGTTCAGGTAATCTGGTGGTTGGTAAAACAGTAGCAGAATATTATAATATTCCTTATCATCATGTGTTTCATATTCCGCAAATGCTTTATTCGAGGCATCATGCGCCAATAATCGTTTCGTGGCAGAAGCTTCCCTGTTTTGTAAATCTGATTGTTTGGAAGCTGACCTTTTTCTTATTCAATATCGTATTCAGGAAGATATTGAATCATGAAAGACAGAAAATAGGACTGCAAAGAATTGATGATGTTTACTCCCACTGTTATGACAAAATCGTGCTGTCGGTTGACGACAGCCTGGCCGGTATCCCCGCAGATGTAAAAACCGATTATATCCGTACAGGATATTGGTATCTGGAGGATAATACCGAATTGAGCCCGGATCTGGAAACTTTTATTAATTGTGGGAAACCCGTTGTCTATATTGGATTCGGAAGTATGGCCGGCCCGACGAAGTCCTGCATGGATGGGATTCTGAAAGTTATCGCAGCCAGGCAGGATCTTCGCTTTGTTATTCTGAAAGGCTGGGGCGGACTGGATTGTCAAATAAAAAATGATAATATCATGCTTGTGAACAATGTACCTCACAGCAAACTATTCAAAAAGATGGCGGTCATCGTGCACCATGGAGGTGCCGGTACGACTCATGCCGCCTCCAGAGCCGGTAAGCCCCAGATTATTGTTCCGCACATGATCGATCAGTATTACTGGGGTGAGAGGATCCTCAGGCTGGGGGCGGGATATCCGGCCGGATATTCAGGTCTGAATGGGAAAACACTGCTTGCATTGATTGATAAGGTAATAGGAGATAAGGATATTGCCCGAAGTGCTGCCATGCTGGGGCGGTCTTTGATGAATGAAGAGGATGGGGTAGATGAATTCTATAGAAAGTTTGGACTGGATTCAGGGCGTTTTCACCCAATTTCCGACAATCCCGTATATTTTGAGGGACATACGCCTGCATACTTTTTAAAAGCCCTGCTGAAGTAGTAAATATCGTTAAAACCTACAAGCCTGGAAGTCTCTGAAACAGAGCACCCGTCCTTCAACAGGGTCTTTGCCTTGTTGATCCTGATCTCGATAAGATAATCGATAGTCGACCTGCCGGTGACATTTCTGAAAATACTGCCCAGATATGACTGGCTGACGCCGGCATATTCAGCCAGTTCAGTCAGCGACAGGTTCGTGGCATGCTTTTCTGTCATGTGGCTTATGACCCTCTCAACGGCACGGATACTGGAATAATTATATTGGTTCCTTTGAACAAACTGAAAAAGAAGCATTAATATTTCAATGAAGACCGCCCTGCCTTTGACTTCTGTTCTGTTGCCCGCAGATAATGCCGATTTTGTTAATAAGGAGAAGAGGTCCGTTAGTTTATGTAAAAGATAATCATCCGTAATTTTCTGTGAAAACTGGAACGGCAGATCAGCCTCGATTGTAAGCCATTCGCCATCCCTGAACACGGGACAGGTGTATACGAAATCCACAGCGAAGCTCTTTACGGGCATGACCGGATTTGTTCGGGCAATCCTGTAATCACCTGGCTTGAAGTAAATCAAATCCCCTCTTGAAGCAAGGTGTCTGACGCCATTGCAAAAAAACTCGGCTTGTCCGCCATACACGAGCATGAGGTTGTGGTTGTTCATTTTACTGTTGTAGAGACTCCACGAGGCCGTTGCATTTCTGTCAATGATATACAGCAACTCCGGGAAGATGTTTTTCAGGTCATTTAGAAGAATCTGCTCCATTCGCTCCCTCGAATTCTCTTTTAATAAAAGTTATAAAATGCAAACATGACGTTTGCGATTCCGGTGTGGCCGAGAATGACGTCTTGCCGCAGTTCAAAGGGTACAGGGACGGCAGGTACGCCCGGCTGAACCGCGGCGAAATTCTATCTGACCTAATTATACACCATTAAAATATAATCAGATAGTACAAATTGTATCAAATATTTCATGGCGGATATCGAAGAGCTGCATTATGATTAATTTGTATTTTTGAAGGGTGGAATGAAATACAGGACAATAAACAATGAAGGGCGGTAACAGTGATGTTAAAGATAGCAATAGTAGGAACGGGCGGCATTTCGCAAAGCCATATTGCCGGGTATCTGGAATTTCCCGAGAAGTGTAAAATCGTGGCACTTGTGGATATTTATCCTGAAAAAGCGCAGGAAAAGAAGGAACGTTTTAATCTTAAGGATGCTGAAATATTCGATAATCATTTGAAAATCCTTGACAGGAATGATATAGACCTTATTGATATCTGCACCCCGCCTTATGTACATGCGGCAATCGCAATAAGCAGCCTGAATGCCGGAAAGAATGTTCTTGTTGAAAAGCCGATGGCGGCATCTGTTGAAGAGTGCGACAAGATTCTGGAAGCCGCAAAACGCAGTGGAAAGCTTTTTTCTGTAGTAGCGCAGAACCGGTACAGAACAGCTTTCATGAATCTGAAGAAGACCTTGGATTCGGGGCTCGCCGGTGAAATCGTACATGCGCAGGCGGATTCCTTCTGGTGGAGGGGACACAGCTACTACGACCTCTGGTGGAGAGGTACCTGGGAAAAGGAAGGCGGCGGCTGCACACTCAACCATGCAGTACACCACATTGATATGATGCTTTGGATGATGGGCAGGCCGGAGGAGATCCAATCCATTATGAGCAATACTTCACATGACAATGCGGAGGTTGAGGATCTTTCAATAGCACTGTTGAAGTATAGAAACGGTGCTCTCGGACAGATTACCAGTTCCGTCGTTCATCATGGAGAGGAGCAGCAGGTGGTTTTTCAAGGAAAGGATGCCAGAATATCGGCACCCTGGAAGGTATATGCCTCTATTTCAAAGGAGAATGGTTTCCCGAAAAGAAATGGGAAGCTTGAACGGAAGATAAGGGAATTTTATAAATCACTTCCCCAACAGGAATACAATGGCCATGCACCGCTGTTGCTGGATGTGCTGAATGCAATTGAGACGGGCGGAAAGCCTCTGATTTCCGGTGAAGACGGAAGAGCAACGGTAGAACTGATCACTGCGATTTACAAGTCTTCCGTTTTACGCAGACCTGTAAAACTGCCGCTTGTAAAGGATGATCCGTTCTATACAGTGGAAGGCATACAGGCGAATGCGCCGCATTTCCATGAGAAATCAGCCAGTGTAGAGAATTTTGGAGACGAAAACATAACGATGGGCAGGAATCTATAAATCAAGTCAGACACTGTGCAGGTTTTAACAGATTACAGGAATAAAGCGATTTAAGGATCAGAGAGAGCTTATTAAGGGAGGGTTTCAAATGTCGAAAGAGAATGGAATGTTTTATGCTCCAAAGGGTAAACCGAACAAGGTTTGCAAAGAGGGGGAATTCATATTTGCCGCTGTCAGCCTTGATCATGGACATATTTACGGGATGAGCAATGGTTTGACTGAAGCGGGCGGTCAACTGAAATGGGTCTATGATCCTGATCCGGCAAAAGTCAGAATGTTTTGCGAAAAATTTCCGCTGGTAAAGGTCGCACGCAGTGAAGACGAAGTATTCAGCGATAAGTCAGTCCACCTCGTAGCGGGTGCTGCAGTCACGTCGGAGCGCTGTGCGCTTGGAATGCGCGTCATGGATGCAGGGAAGGACTATTTTACAGACAAGGCTCCGCTGACTACACTTGTACAGCTCGAACAAGCCAAGGCAAAGGTGAAGGCGACCGGCAGGAAATATGCCGTTTATTACAGTGAACGGCTTCATGTGGAAAGTGCAATATTTGCAGGGCAACTGGTGGAAGAAGGAGCGATTGGCAGGGTATTGCAGGTGATAGGCATGGGACCTCACCGCCATGGCAAAAACAGGCCTGACTGGTTTTATGAAAAAGAGAAGTTCGGAGGTATCCTTTGTGATATTGGCAGCCATCAAATCGAGCAGTTTTTATATTATACCGGAGCAGAAGATGCGACTGTACAATTTGCCAGGGTTGCAAACTACAACAACAAGACACATCCCGATTTCGAGGATTTCGGTGATGCTTCACTTGTCGCTGATAATGGCGCCACCAACTATTTCAGAGTAGACTGGTTTACTCCGGATGCTCTCGAGTCATGGGGCGACGGCAGGTTGTTCCTATTGGGCACGGATGGACATATAGAGGTCAGAAAGAGCCTCGATATAGCCCGTGATCCTGATGGAGACCAGGTATACCTTGCCAACCATGACAAGGTGCTTCATATACCTGTGAAAGGCAAGGTCGGCTATCCGTATTTCGGGAAGCTGATTCTGGACTGCCTGAACAGGACGGAAACCGCAATGACGCAGAAACATGCCTTCAAGGCTGCAGAGCTGTGCGTAAAGGCACAGATGTCAGCGGTCCGCATTGAGTGATTTACACATGCCATCATTATGCAAAGTTACTAAATACAAATTTTTAATTTTGTTAAAAAGTGTACTAGTTAGTTTGTCAGGCCGCATGGTATAGTATAACTATATTGTGAACCGTATATAAATATATGGGAGGGAAAAAAATGGCAAGTGTAAAGCTCAAAAATGTATACAAAAGGTATGAAGGCGGAGTTACAGCCGTAAGCGATTTCAATCTGGACATAGAAGACAAGGAATTTATCATCCTTGTAGGACCGTCGGGTTGTGGTAAAACGACGACTTTAAGAATGGTAGCAGGACTTGAAGAAATTTCCGATGGCGAAGTTTATATTGGCGACAAGCTGGTAAATGACGTTCAGCCAAAGGACAGAGACATCGCAATGGTTTTCCAGAACTACGCTCTATACCCGCATATGACAGTTTTTGACAACATGGCGTTCGGTCTTAAATTGAGAAAGACTCCAAAGGAAGATATAAAGAAAAGAGTTCATGAAGCTGCCAAGGTTCTTGAAATAGAACATTTGCTTGACAGGAAGCCGAAGGCTCTTTCAGGCGGTCAGAGACAGAGGGTGGCTCTTGGCCGTGCCATCGTTCGTGACCCCAAGGTATTCCTTATGGACGAACCTCTTTCCAACCTCGATGCTAAATTGAGGGTTCAGATGAGACTTGAAATTACAAAGCTCCATCAGAGACTCAATACCACATTTATCTATGTTACCCATGACCAGACGGAAGCTTTGACAATGGGTACCAGGATCGTTGTTATGAAAGACGGACTTGTTCAGCAGGTTGATACACCGACTTCACTTTATGACAAACCAAACAACATGTTCGTTGCCGGCTTTATAGGCAGCCCGCAAATGAATTTCATAAATGTACAGATTGAAAAACGTGGAGAAGAGATCCATCTCAAGTACAACGAGAATGATATCAAACTTCCCGAAGGCAAAGCAAAGAAACTGGAAGGCACAGATTATATAGGTAAGGAAGTAGTTATGGGAATCAGGCCTGAAAGTATGCATGATGAACCCGCATTCCTTGAATCCATGCCTGACAGTATCGTAACTGCAAAGGTTGAAGTTGTTGAAATGCTCGGATCTGAAACTTTACTGCACATGTTCATCGGTGATATCGGCTGTACGGCCAGGGTTAACCCGAGAACCAAGACAAGGTCGGGCGATACCATAAAGATCGCAATCGACACCAATAGAGTTCATCTTTTCGACAAGGAAACAGAAAAGACCATAGTGAACTGATATAGGCTTTTCTTAGCTGGTTGTAGTAAATATAGAAATAAAGATACGTTAAAGGGGTTGCCTCATCTTGAGACAGCCCTTTTTTTGTAGTGCACCCAGCATAGGTGCAATCTCACGGGTGAAAGTCCCAAGTACGGGTTTATAATGCAAAGCTAATGCAAAGCACATAGCCAAGGACAGGGTGTTTATCGCGAGGTGGAATCTGAAAGAAGCCGGAGTAAACTTTCGGTCTGACGAATTCAATGGTTGCAGCTTTGGCTACAGGACTAGATGTCTCTTGTATGACGCAATGAGAAAGATATGGCTGGAAATACAGTTGGTGAACAAATGGGTGGATATTCCGGACAAACTGCAGCAGGGAGTAAGAAAGCACGAACAATATCGATAAAAGGTTCATGACACTTATATTGCATTTACAGAAATCTGCAAGCCAAAACCGGCAGTGTTCAGAAAAATATAAATTGTCGGTATTAAACAAATTAGGGCATTCGTATGCTCTATGTTAACAGTAAACCCAGACATAAGTAATTTTTCACGATATATGGATGAAATTAGCTTAAAAGTTTACATATGAAGGAATTTTGACTTAATAGTCGAATAATATATAAAACGCTAAAATGATAATGATTATAACAATATGATAGGCGTTGTAGCAACTCTAAATTCATGACACAAATTCTAAAAAATTGATGGAGTGGAGTAAAATCTTATGCAATATCGGAGGTAAAACGACAATTTGATAGTAATGTGGTAAAATTAAAACAATAAATAAAATAAGTAATAAAATTACAATTTATTTACCTTAATTGAAAATTAATAACTTTAGTTTAAAACATATCTTCTCATTAAAATTTTTAAAAATAGGTATAATAAGACATTTTATTATAGAAAGGGGGGCATTATTATTAAGACAGATATTGAGGAAAAAGAATATAAAAAAATTTTACAAGTAGATTACCCGATTATCACCACATATACTCAGCATGCTCATCTATTAACGATCCTTACAAGTTATGATTTTACTTACGATTGGATATTTAGTAATTATATACACTTATTTATTAATAAAGATTTCGAACCAGGTTGGGGAGATTTTTATTTTCCAATGTCATATGAGGCAAGACCTTCTGATACGTGTAAATGGATTATATGCCAAAAAATAGATAGAGACTTAATATTGAATAGGTGGGGTTCAATAATAAATTTTATTATTGAGTATATAAATAACGATAATTATGTACATACAATGATAAATTATTTCTATGTACCAGTAAGCCCACGTTTTAATAGAGCTCACTTACATCATGATATACTAATTTATGGTTACAATTTGATTGAAAAGGTATTTTACGTTTCAGATTTTTTTCACAAAGGTAAATATGGTTTTGAGGAAATTTCATTTTGTGATTTTGAGAAGGCCTATTTATTAAATAACCTTACAACTAATCTGGATTATTTGAATAACTTGGTATATTGCTATAGTATTAATAAAAAATGTGATTATAAATTTAATATCAATAATATTACATATTCAATAGGAGCCTATCTAAACGCTACTGTTTCTGAATATTGGCTGATGTATAATAGTGATAATAAATCCAATATAGCTTTTGGTTACGAAATATATGCTTCTTTGAGGAACTATATTGCTAAACAAATGTATCATAAAGCTTTTATTGATATTAGACCATTTTATTTACTTTACGATCATAAAAAGATCATGACATTAAGAATAAAATACCTTTATAAAAAAGGATTTTTTGTGGAGAATTATCATAAAAATATTGATCATTTCTATAATATTGAAAAGCAAACGGAAGCTATTATAAATTTGCTAATTAAATACAATATGTTAAAAACAGATGAATTGATAAAGAAGATAGTAGTTTTGCTAAATAGTATAGAAATAAAAGAACAAGAAATATTAAATCAATATACTTATCTAAAATAATATTGTTTCATAAAAAATCAATAGTGTCCAACTTTATGCCTGCACCCCCATCTGTAAATAATTTGTGTTCATTTTCATGGACACCCTTGGGGTGATCGCATTCAGGCATTAGCGCTGAATTACCGCCAAGGAAACTGCCAACCAGCCTTTCGCAATTCATTCAATTACGTTGTTTGTCCTGATTTTTATAATGTCATGAAATCCGATTATTTTCGACAAAAAATTACAAAAATAACAAAAATATAATAAAAAATAATAAAAATAACATATAGACCAATGATATACATTATGCTATAATACCATTATTCGGTTCTTTTCGAAAATGCACTTATTGCGAAGTAATCGTAGCGCTGCTCGTTAGTTGGCAATAAGGATGATACGGTACAAAACTTTTACAGTTTATTGACACCCAATAGATAAAGAGCGAAGCTGTATCTTGACAGGGAAAATTTTTAAATGAATAACTGGTTTTTATTTCATATGCAAACACGAGAAAAGAATATAGGGCTTGTGAGTTTATCAAGAGGTTGTATAATAGAGAAAAATCTATAGTATTTGTCTCTCAAGCAGGAATAATATTTAAAATGGGTTTGAAAGATTCAAAGTCGATATATCCAAAGTATATTATTTTGGAATCCCTAATCTGATGAATAAAGTTTTATAAACCTTTTGTATTAGTACGAGGTTCTCTTAATGTAATATTTACTTAACTCGCATATATAAATATGCCCTAATGGAACGGCCTTTTATATCCTCTGAGAAAAATCTTAAAAAATGAGGTTATATGAAGAAAAAGATTGATGATTATTTGACACTCAGTGGTAGTGAATGTTTGCTTTCTTGTTTTTATAATTATTGCAATTATCAAGATATCGGTGTTAGTGAAAGTGATATTTTTATTATTGGTGGCGGGCTTAAAACCCAATATAGTAAACTTGATTTAAATGAAGGAATTAGTTTGAATCTTGCAACAGGTGTTCATGATTCTGTTGCAAGATTTTCTAAAAAGGTAGGTATAAGGATCACCTATATTAAAAATGAGGATGATAAGCTATCAGATTCTATATTGGATGATAAAATTTCCATGGATCAACCTGTAATAATCCAGGTTGATCCGGGATACTTGAAATATAGTTTTGCTTTAAGTGGAGGATTTAATCTAACTCATTTTATCAATGTGATTGGTGTAGATGAGGGCAGTAACTTGTTATTAATAAGCGATGGCTTTATTCCTACATATCCGCCTTCTACTTATCAGGGATGGTGTTGCCGTGATATTATCAGAAAAGCCAGAAAACCCA
This sequence comes from Bacillota bacterium, assembly GCA_023399355.1. Lineage (GTDB taxonomy): Bacteria > Bacillota > Clostridia > Acetivibrionales > DTU013 > UBA1305. The sequence continues at coordinate 8,896 of JAEWQC010000074.1, forward strand.
AGAAAAATCTTTACTTGGAAATAGATACGGAAGAGGTTGATTATAATTGGGTAATGGGCAAGAAAAAAAATCTTCTCATTATTCAGATGATTAGAAGCGAAATATTGGAATATTTGAACGGAGGCAAGTTGGATAATCATTATTGTGGTAATGAGGCGATGAAACAATTTACTAAAGATATAAGCCAGCTTATGGATTTATTTGGTGAGGAGTTTACAGAAAAAATATTTAAATTAAATTATGAACTGAAAATTTATGGAGTAGTAGCGAGTAGAAAACTTTTATTTGATACTCTGGTGAGTATAAACCGCGATTGGGAAAAAGAGATTTTCATGGAGGAGTGTAATTCATTAGAGAGCATCATTCAGAAATGGAACAGCATATGTTTTGTGCTTGTCAGGGTAGGGATATTAAAAAGGCAAGATGAGTTGACCAATCTATCACGTATGGCTTCTGGATTGGTTGAAGAAGAAGAAAATATTCTCCATCGGATTTATGAAAAATTAAGTTTTGAATGTCAATAATTGGGGGGCGTATGGAAGACGATCTGAATTACTCACTAATAAAAAAAATATGTAACGAGCAAGAAACTCCTTTATATTTGTATGATCTTACCGTCATCAGAGATAGAATAAAAATGCTTAAGAAATGTTTTCCTGAGTATATAAATCTATATTATTCAATGAAAGCAAATCCCAATATTAGCCTGCTATCCTATATTAAAAATTTTGTCAGCGGTATTGAGATTTGCTCTGAAGGAGAATTGTTTGCCTCTCTGCATTGTAGTATTAACCCACAAAATATTATATTTGTCGGCCCTGGAAAGACTTTTAAAGAACTTGAGTATGCTATAGAACAAGATGTTTTCTGCATTGTAGCTGAGTCTGTAAGAGAACTGGAGCAAATCCAGAGAATAGCAAGTGCCAAGAAGAAAAAAACTCCTGTAGCTATCAGAATTAACCCGAAAGATGAACTAATAGGAGCAAGAATCAAGATGGGAGGTGCCTCTAAGCAATTTGGAATTGATGAAGAGAATGTCAATACTATTTTGGCGAATTTAAATCAATATCCCAATATCTATTTTAAAGGCATCCATGTATATATGGGCACACAAATTACAGATGCCAAAGTATTGATACAGGGTTTCAGAAATATATTTGACATAGCGAAAAGGATACAGAATGAATATGGGGTAAAGCTCAATTTTATTGACTTTGGAGGTGGTTTTGGAATACCTTATTTTCCTAGTGACAAGGAATTGGATTTAAATGTTCTGAACGAAGGAATTCATTGCGTGTTTGAAGAAAGAAAAAATGACTTTGACTATAGCCAAATGAGTCTTATTATAGAATCTGGCAGATTTCTTGTAGCAGAATGCGGCTATTTTCTGACAAGGGTTTTATATAAAAAGTGTTCCCGGGGCAAAACCTTTTTAGTTGTGGATGGAGGCTCCAACCATCATTCTTCAGCTGCCGGGATGGGACGTTTCGTACGTAACAATTTTCCGATTTCCATTGTAAAAATGGGTATACAAACTGAAACTAGACTTGAGAAGGTTGATATCGTGGGACCTTTATGCACCCCTACGGATGTATTGGCTCAAAACATTGAACTTCCTGTTGCGGAAGAAGGTGATATTATAATAATTCATAGATCAGGGGCGTATGGACTGTCAGCCAGCATGATAAATTTTCTGAGCCACCCCAGGCCTGCTGAACTAGTAATTATTAATCAGGATTCATACAAGGTAAAAAGAGAAAGAGGCAATAAAGAAGAATTTATTTGAGAAGAGCTCAATAGAGCCAAGGAAGGATATATAGCACAATGGATATTGAAAAAAAAGTGAAAAGTATACTGGCAAAAAGTGTTGATAATTTTGCGCTGATAGATCAAATTATGGTCGATGAAGATCTTTTTATGCTGGGTATGGATTCAATCAGTGCAGTCAGGGTGATTATAGCGATTGAAAATGAATTTGGTTTCGAATTCTCTGAAGAAGACCTGGTTGGAGAGACGGTTAAGGATATACGAAGCATTGTCCGGTATATTGCGAGTAAAATAAGCATATGAAAAAAATATCTTATTTTAAGGGGAAATTACTGGGGATTGGCTGTGAAAAAGTAAAGTGCATTTGGTGGATGAATATTGGAGCAGAAAGAATATGGGAAAAATCCTCAAAAGGAATTGTACCAAGAGTAGAACTTAATGGAACTTCTGGTATCATTGGCGGGATTGAGCAATTATGTTTTCTGTTTGCGGACAGTAATGATACTGTAATAATGAGAAACAATAGTTCCTCGATAGTGGAAGCCTGCATGGATGCATTAGGGCTTGAGAAGCCGGAGATTCTGTTATTAGCCCCGTCAATTATTGATATTAACAGATCGGTTTCAGAACTTATTTGTGAAAGAAACCAGCTCATATCATTAATTCAAGAGTATAAGAAAGAATTTGATGAAGTCCTGCTGGTACCATATGCTGTGACTCAAACAGAAGAAATGATTTCTCAGATAACGGGATGTAAACTGATCGGTCCGCCAAAAGAAATATCCCAATGGATCAATAGCAAGGTTAATACACGTAAATTAGCTCAACAAGCAGGATTGCCTATCCCGGAGGGTTTAGTCTGCAGGGATGTTGAAAGTATAGTTTTTTCCTTGCATGAACTGAAAAAAAAATATGGTACATCTGTTGTTGTAAAGGATGCTTATGGTGCGTCCGGAAAAGGCTTATACATTATTGACAATCAAAAATCCTTTGATTTTTTTCTTGAATTTCTGGATAGAAAGAAAATGCACTTAAAATCTTCGGAATTGGAAGTAATAGTAGAAAGATGGTATAAGAATTCTATAAATATAAATTATCAAATCTTTGTCAGGGACGATGGGCATATTATTTACATTCCACCCAAAATACAAATCATGAATCAGGGTGTCTACATTGGAAGTGAATACCCTGCCCGGCACTATTTAAATATAAGGCAAATGGAATTGCTGGAAGATGCCGCTGCAGTAACTGGTAAAAAGCTTTGGAAAGAAGGCTACAGGGGCATTGCAGGTATTGATGCAATTATATCAGGGAGTGGAGATATATACCCGCTTATTGAAATTAACGGACGATTTACACTATCTACATATATATCATTTATTCCTGATCAATTAGGTTGTGACAAGTACTATAGAAGTGAGTATTTCAATATATCCGATATAGAAAAATTTGATGCATTCTTAAGTGAGTTTGAGAGAAACCGGTACTCCACAGAAATTAGAGAGGGTATAATCATTTACTCCTTGACAGAGCCTCAGAATGGTAATGCAGGCAGAGTATTTGTTCTTTTTATATACAATAATCCAGAAAGGTTGCACGGAGTACGCAAAAAAATAGCTGATGTTATCAATCCCTCTTTAGTACGTTATGAAACTAACAATTCATGAATTCCAATTAGGATAAAAAGGTGAGAAATTCATATGAAGGATCAACCTAGCAAATTGAACAGGCTGATATTTTATGCTTATGAAAACGTACCATACTTCAACAATGTTGTTAATGAACGGGATGCTAATATTGAAAAAGTAGAAAGTGCGAATGATTTGAACTTGTTGCCCGTTTTCACAAAGGAAACAATAAAACAATACGGATGGAAGAATTTCGTATCCCAGGAGTATTTTGACTCAGTAAACGATCGATTTATAAGGAAAGATATCCGGATTGAAAGAACCTCGGGAACTACAAGCGAACCAATGGATATTCCCTGGCTGAATCCGGATTATTATACTTCTATGTTTAGTCACTGGAGATTTAGACAAAAAGAATTCGGTATCTCCACTTTAAGTAAAAAGTGTTCCAATATTGGCTACCATAAAAGCGACAAGCCTTTTGCACCCAGTAACAATGACAGTATAATTACCATAAATAATGCGGCTTTATCCTATAACAATATTTTATTGATACTTGATGGTGTTTTGCAATTTAGGCCTGAGTGGTTGTATATACAACCAAGTGTGCTATTTGTTATTCTAAGGATAGCTGCCGAAAATGGCATTTCACTTCCATCCTCCATAAAATATGTGGAATACGTTGGAGAGCCTTTATTACCATATTATAAAGAATTTATAGAGAAGTATCTTAATTGCAGGACTGTTAACATGTATGGTTGTGCTGAAACGAATGGAATTGCATATGAGTGTAGCAATGGAAATCTGCATGTAATAGAAGATAATGCTGTAGTTGAGATCGTAGATGATAAGAGATCCCTTGGATATGATCAAATAGGAAATGTCTGTGTAACAGGGCTGCATAATAGACTTATGCCGATGATCAGATACAGACTAGATGACGAAGCTATTATGCGTAAAGGCAGCATGTGCATGTGTGGCAACAATAGCCCCATTCTTGAGCTCTTATATACAAGATTGCCGGCCATGCTATTATTTGATGATGTTAATCTTTGTAAGGAAGGTAAAATATTTTATCCTCTTAATTCTCTGAACTTTATTCATATACAAGATACGGACGTTGTTTTTAAAATTGACGTTTTAAATTTAAAGAATTATCAAGTTACATTCTACTTTAGTCATAATAACAATTTCGAAAAAAAAATGCTTAATAATATCTTTATAAAAATTATGCATAAGTTTGGACTATCAAATATCCAATTTACATTTATCTATAGCTATGAGAACTATAGTACTAAGATAATCGGGATATTGAGACTGGCGTGAAGGAACTGGTGCTAAAAGGAAGTGAATTATTATATTAATTTTTCTATTCTGTGTATGCATTATTTTATCTGCTATAAGCCTCGTATATGTAAAAAACAGGACCATGATCAGAGTGGTTTTTTATCTAGGGGTAGTAGCAGGTGTTGCTTCTTTATTCTATACAAAACTTATATTCAAAAAACTGGAAATAATTCATTTTATAATAGCTATTCCTTTAGCCTATGTTAGTTATCTGATCTCACTTTTTATTGCTGGCACAAAGTATTCAAAATCAAGTTTGCTATTCGCAGGCCTAAAGACCTTCGACAAAAAGACAAAAAAATTACTAGCTAAAGAGATATTTATTAACTTTAAAATATCCGCCAGCGAAGAACTGATTTATAGAGGAGTTATACAGTACACGGTATATACGATAACTAATAATATTTACTTTACAATAGTTATATCTGCCATATATTTTGCAGCCTGTCATTATAGAATAGACAGGTTTGTAATACAATATATGGATATAATGGGATTTTCAATAATTATAACAATATTGTTTCAAGTGACAACTTATGATGTTTGGCTTGTAATTATAGTTCATACTTTTAGGAACCTATTTATTATATGTGAAAAGTATGCTCATTATAATAAAACTCAGAAGAGACTTCTGCAGCTATCAAAAAAAATGAATCGTTTCCTAAATGAATCTGAAATGAAAATAAAAAGATCAAACGAGGAGCGTGCAAAATGAAAAAAAACTATCGTTTATACCAATGGCACTTATTCAATGCCCGTGGCATGTATTTTGTTTTTGTATCCGATAAGCTAAATCTCTATCAGGTGGATAAGGACACTTTTAAAGAACTGGAGCAAATGAAAAATAATCAGGGGCATCAAAATTTTTTTGAGCAAAATGGTGATGAACTCTTAAATGAATTAGTCAAGGAAGGAATGGTGGCCTGTATTGAAGAGGAACAGGCAAACAATTCCTCAAAAAAGAATCAGCAGGAGTCAATAAGCGCTGAGGTCTTGGGGAATTGCGAAGAACCTCAACTTACAAATATTGTTCTTGAGCTTGCCAATGATTGTAATTTAAACTGTAAATATTGTTATGGAGATGGTGGTAGTTATGGACGGGAAAGAGGTTTGATGACATATGAAACAGCTATTCAAGGTATAGAGTTTTTCCTGGAGAAGAGTGGCGATTTAAAGGATCTGCTTGTTACGTTCTTTGGCGGGGAACCCTTAATGAACTTTAAAGTTTTAAAGGAAATAACGGAATATTGTAAAAAAAGAGGACAGGAAACGAATAAAACATTTTGGTTTTCAATGACAACAAATGGAACGATTTTAAATGAGGAGATTTTGAACCATATAAAAGAAAAGAATATTTCGGTTATGATCAGCATGGATGGTCCTCAGTGTGTACATGACAATTATAGATGCTTTGTAAACGGGGAAGGCAGTTATCAAAAAATATTGCCAAATATGAAACGTCTGCTTGATATAAAAAATGGTAAACTTTCTGTACGTTCAACGATATGTAAACCCAATATGGATCTTTCCTATATTAGCAATTCTTTGCTGGGATTAGGATTTACAACAGTGAATTTATGCAATGTTGATACGGATGAGTCGTCGGATTTATTCATCGGCAAGGAGCAAATTGCTGAACTTAGTGAAAATTACTGGAGACTTTCGGATGATTATGTTGAAAAGGTAAAGGCCCAAAAGCCTTTTGGAAATGCAGTGATTGACAGCATGCTGCGGGATTTGTATTTTAAGCAGACCAGATTGAATGCTTGCAACGCAGGTGTTACTGGTATTGCAATTGACACAAAAGGAAGTATATACCCCTGTCACCGATTTATGGGGGAGAAGGAATTTCTCATGGGGGATGTATACTCGGGGATTACAACAGAAATAAGTAATCAATTTATGGAATCCAGTATTCTAACCAAAGCCTCATGTTCCGAGTGCTGGGCAAGGCTTCTTTGTAAAGGTGCCTGCAGCCACACGTGCTATAAGCAGACTGGGATGATCAATAAGGCTCCAGAGTGCTACTGTGAATTATATAAAGGTATGTTTGAAATTATTTTATATATATATTGGGAACTGAAAAACTGGGATGATGACATATTTAGAAAGCGGTTAGAAAGAGTCAGCGAGGCAGCCAGTACAATTAAATAGGATAAATAATGCTATGCATGGTTAATAAATTATTAAAAGTGGAGGCGAAGTAATATGAATAAAAGAATATTAAAATTAGTCAATGATGAAAGAAAGTCCCTTACTGTTCGTTCGGCAAAAGGTTGCATAACTGGTGATGTTTGTATAACCAAGGATAATGATACCAGCTGTTCCATTTCAGATGCTTGTAACGTTGATAATGCAGGATGCGGAATTAGCCCTTGGGATTCGTGCGGTAGGGACAACTAGAAAATAATATATCAGTTGTTAATAGCATGGTAATTATGTAAAATATATTTTGGAATAGAACTAATTAACTTTGCATAGCTTATTTATATTTTTCTCTAACGGTAGGTAGAAAAATAGAGCAAGAGGGGTTGATTCAAATGAATATTGAATTCAAGAATATATCGAAACAATATAAAAGAGGAACATTAGCATTGGACAATGTAAACCTCAGCTTTGGGAACGGGGTCTTTGGGCTTCTTGGCAGGAATGGTGCAGGTAAGACTACTTTGATGAGTTTGTTGGCTACCATTATTAAGCCCACTTCTGGTCAAATTTTGTTTGATAGCAAGCTGGTTGAAAAGGACGGTGCAGAGCTTCGTAGCAGGCTTGGTTTCCTTCCACAGAATACAAGCCTGCACCCAAACCTTACAGTATATGAATACCTGGACTATATCGCATTACTAAAAGAGATTAAAGATAAAAAAGAACGACAAAGGCAGATTAAATACACTTTGGAAATTGTTGGACTGGAGAACTGTAGGAAGAAAAAATTGCGGGAATTTTCGGGTGGAATGTTAAGACGTGCAGGAATTGCGCAAATGCTTTTGGGCGATCCGGAGCTTCTGATTATTGATGAACCTACAGCAGGCTTGGATCCTGAGGAAAGATTATACTTTAAGAACTTGCTGTCCAAGATTGGAAGGTCAAAGACGGTTTTACTTTCTACGCATATAATCAGCGATATACAGGATATATGCAATAATTTGGCTATATTGGAACTGGGGAAAATTAAGTATAGCGGGAACACTTCCAATTTAATAAGGACAGTTGATAACATGACATGGGAGGTAGACACTGAAAAAGAGGAGAATATAGAAGAAATTAAGAAACAGGGCATTGTAACAGCAATCACATATAATAACCCATTGATAAAAATAAGGTATATTTCTGCTGAAAAAGTGACCTCTTTATCTGAAAAAAAAGAGGGTACACTTGAGGATGCTTATATTTTCCTCGCAGGGGGTATGCAAAGATGAGAAAAATATGGATTATTTCATTGAATGAATTTCTTAATCATAAAAGATCAAAAATATTTCTCGTTCTTGTTCTATTTTTGGCATTAAAATTTGCCCTTGATCTATTCTCCTATTCCAGCATGGGAGTTTCGACCGAGGTATATATCTATGATAGGATAATAAGTGTGCTTTCTAATCCGTATTTATATTCTTTGATTATTTCTATATTTTGTGCAGAAAGCATGTTCCGGAATATTAGAAGCCGGGAAATCGATATTTTTTATTCTCTTAATACTAGTAGTACGCAGTATTATATAGGCAGAGCTTTGGGTAGCTTTCTTTTTTACCTGCCGACTTTTTTTGTTCTTTCACTACTAACATTAGCAGAGGATATTTCTGTTTTCCATATAACCGGGTGGCATATTGATCTCAATACCCCAGCAGGTCATCCCATGTTATACTGGTTTGTCTTAGGTTTTATTACTAAATCGGTCATAGCGATTGCATACGGTGTTGTGTTGCCAATTGCACTTAGTTCATTTTTTGAAAAGAGCTTGGTTCTATTTATTCCTGTATCGTTAAGCATTTTAACGTTACTCATGCCTTCACGGATAATCACGTTATTACGATATGTTTACTGGACCTACGACCCATATTATTCTGAATATTTTATGCCTGAGCATACAATAGCACCGAGTTTGTTGCAAGCGTTAATCTCATTTCTATGTATTGTAGGTATTCTACTTGCCATATTCATTACGGGGTTGGTTAAATACAGGCATAATGTTGTAAATGATGGACCGCTCGTCTCAAATAGAACGACGTGAGGGAAAGGTGTGATATGTATATGTCGTTCTTTTGTAAGGAACTAAGGCTTATCAAAAGGGGATATTTATATGCTCTGGGGATATGGTTTCTATTTCCTTTATATTCTATTGTAATTAAATTAAACATAAATTTTGTATTGTTTTTTGAGGGGTTCTTGGGTGCAACCCTTGCCTTAATTAGTGCAGATTTTATTTATGGCGATTGTGACGAAAAGATTATTATCAGTTGTACCAGAAACTTTATTTCATACTTATTTGCCAAGTTCGCAATCATACTATCCTCTCTTTTTATTTTTTTAAATATCTATTCTTTTGTGATCCAATTGTTTCGTGGTATAAGCAGTCCGGAATTCCTTTTGGGTCAACTAATCATAATGGACATGAACTGCCTAGTGATATTTGGGTTTATTTCAACAGTAAGCATATTAACTTCTTATTTTACAAAAACGAGTTATGTGGCGTATGGCGTTGGAATGATTGTCTTTTTGATAGAGGCAGCATTCTTAAAACTATTAACGGAAAACCATCTTCCAAAGTGGGCATGGATTTTTTGCTTATATGGCACAGGAAGTATTTATCCTTCAATAGAGTGGATACTAAATAAGGTTCTATTTTTAGCATTGACGGTGATCTTCTGGGTTGTAATGTCTATTTCGTATAACTACGGCAAGAAAGATCTGGTATAGTGTAATTTTCTTAAAGTGAAAAAAACGGAGAGATATTTAGGAAGAGTTGCGATGACGAAAAAAAATAAAAGTAAATATTTAATATTAAAAAAAATTCTTAACATGTTTAAAAATATAATTCTTAGTATAGAAATGTCATGGAATGCATCCAGGCCTTTATTTTTTCTTCGTATCTTGCTTGAAATTACCTTGGCAGTATTGCCGATCCTTCTGGCATATCTGATGAAAATAATGCTTAACTTTCTATCTGCGAAGACATTTAAAAATGTAGAAGTCAATATAGATATGTTCATAAAAGTAATTATATTTTACTTTCTTCTACAACTGGCTAATATTGTTTTGGAAAAAATAAAAGATTTTTGTGCACAAAAACATCAAGATATTATAAATAACAATATCGATTTAAAAATTATCAATAAGGTAAATACTTTGGATATCTCGTATTTTGATAATCCTAAATTTAATGATGAACTTATTAATGCAGCAAATGATTCAAGGGCTCTCCAGGACTTAACATGGACTGTAATAGGGCTGGTGAGAAGCACAGTATCGGCTTTAGCCTGTTTGTTCATACTTAGTTACCTGAATCCGCTGATTCCTATTATTATTGTTGTTTTGACATTACCATCAATGATAATAGAAAAAAGATATATTAAGAAGAACTATAGCTGGCAACGTAATTTTGTTTGTAAACAAAGAAAAATGAATTATGTTAAAAACATTTTATTCGCAAGGAATTTTGCAAATGAGATTAGAGTTTTACAATTGAAAGAGTATTTTACCAATGAATTCACGCATTATTGGAGGGAATGGTTTAAGGAAAAAAGTAAGATTGCTTTTTTTAGAAGTTTATTTTCATCTATTTCGATGATTCTACCACAGATCGCGTCAACGCTAATTCTTGTTTATGTGGGGATAAAGGTGCTAAGTAACAGCCTTACTATTGGCGATTTTACTTTTTACAGCGGTATGATTACGCAATTCTCATCCGGCGTAAATAGTGTATTTTCAGCGTTAACGAAAATATATGAATATGAAATGAAACTAACGAACTTTAGTAATTTTTTAACATGGAAACCAATCATGGGGACGAACGGAAGGTTAAAAGTGAACTCGCCTATGACCATTGAATTTAAAAATGTATCATTTAAATATCCCAAAACAGATCGATATATCTTAAAAAACATAAACTTCAAGATTGCCAAGTCTGAGAAAATAGCCCTTGTAGGTCTGAATGGCGCCGGTAAAACTACAATTATTATGTTGATGATTCGGCTTTATGATCCTACCCAGGGAACGATTCTAATTAATGATATCGATATAAGGGAATATGATATTAATGATCTTAGAAAGAGTTTCGGTATTGTATTTCAGGATTTCTGCAGATACGCGCTCAAACTTAGGGAAAACGTTGCAATATCCGATGTGAAGAGTATAGAAGACGACAATGTCATTTATAGTGCTTGCCATTCTGCCGGACTAGAAAAACTATTAAGCAGGTTTCCCGATGGCTTAGATACATATTTGACAAAACAATTTGACATGAATGGTCAGGAATTATCCGGAGGAGAATGGCAGAAGATTGCAATTGCGAGAGCATTCCTTCACCCGTCGAAATGCGTGATTATGGATGAACCGACATCAGCCCTCGATCCAGAGGCGGAGTATGCAATGTTTGAAGCACTTTCAAATATATGTAAAGGGAAAATTGCTGTATTTATTTCGCATAGGTTATCCAGTGTTACAATAGCCGATAGGATACTCGTGTTAAAAAACGGTGAAATTATTGAATCAGGTCACCATTTAAAACTATTAAAAGACAATAAGTATTACGCCAGGCTATTTAATATGCAAGCAGAAAGATATGTCTCAAAAAAAGATGTTTCCGGGGGTATTTTATGATATGGGATATATTGCGAAATGCTGCAAACAAATGGGGAGAAAGGGTAGCTGTGTATTGCGATGGAGTGAGTATAACGTATGGCGCTCTCTTAAAATCATCGGAAATAATTTCGCACAGCTTGAAAGAGAAAGCCTTTTGCAGGAAATGCAATCAGATGCTCATTTTTGATAATTCTATTCAATTCGTTAAGACTTTTTTTGCTTTAAATAAGTATGGAGCTATTATCGTTCCTGTATATTTTAACACCCCACAAAAAAAGATTATGGAGTTGGCAAAATTTTATGATATACAATACATAATAACGAAAAAAGAAAAAATTGAAGACTGGGATTTATCGCTGATTGCAAGCTGTACAGCACTCACGGGAATTGTCAGTATGAAGAATGATACTTTGTTCTATGAGTATCAAAGGATTTCCGACAGATATTGTATAGAACAAAAAGAAGATGATCTGGCCATGATTTTACTTTCGAGTGGAACAACAGGCGAACAAAAAGGTATTATGCTTTCAAACAGAAATATTGAAAGTAATGTAGATAGTATTTCAGAGTATCTTGGGTTATATAAAGAAGATAGGGTTTTATTAATAAAAAGTCTTAATCATATATCAAGTATTGTTGGAGAAATGCTTGTATCCATATATAATGGATGCACATTGTACATGAGCACGAAAGTAGTAACTCCCTCCTTGATTTTCTCCTTGATCGAGCAGAACAAAATAACCGTACTATTTGTAGTGCCTACTCTTTTGAGCATGATGACTTTTTATTTAAGTAATCAAAAATTCGATATAGAAAGTTTAAGGATTATGAATTTTTATGGTGCACCAGCAAGTGAAAATCTTCTGGAAAAGGTAGCGGAAAAATTTGACAAAGTAAACCTTATCTATTCGTATGGTCAGACGGAAGCTTCACCACGTATTACTTATATAGAACGTAATGATCTCCTTACCAGAAAAAAGTCATGCGGAAAAGCGATAAGGAATGTTGAAGTTTTTATAGAAGGTAATCCGGAGCCGTTTTCTATTGGTGAAGTGCTTGTTAAAGGTCCAAATGTAATGCTGGGTATCTACAAAAACCATGATCAAACAGAAAACATATTAAAAGGGGGGTACTTGCATACAAGAGATCTGGGGTATATGGATAAGGAAGGATATTTATATATAGTTGGGCGTATGGATAACATGATTATTCAGGCCGGGAAGAACATTTATCCTGAGGAAATCGAGAAAATACTTACTTCCTGTGAAGGAGTATCGGAAGCACTGGTAAAAAGCAAAACGGATGAACTTATTGGACAAAAAATTGTTGCTTATATTGTTATGAATAATCAATCTTGCAGTTTAAAAGCAGTATGGACCCACCTGCGAAACAATTTGGAGGACTATAAGATCCCACGAGAAATTAACATTGTAAATCATTTGGAGAAGACAGATAGTGGGAAAATAATTAGAGAGGGTTTTATTTATGAACATTGATTTTGAGTTTAAAGATTTAGTGAAATTATTGAGGGAGAATAAGAAAACAAGCGGGTATGAAATTGATGTGACAACAAATCTGGTAAGTGATTTAGGATTTGATTCCATTGACCTGATGCAAATGATAATTAATATTGAGAGCAGGTTTGGGATTACCTTTTCTATCGAAGATCTTGATATGAAAAATGTTATAAGAGTAAATGAGCTTTTCAGTTTTATTCAGGCTAGAATTAGATAGATATAATAATAGCTTCGGTTGCTTGAACAGAAGAGTTCGCGGGATTTTTGGCAAAGCATTTACATAATTTTTATGCCGATTTTTGACCTGCCATTTGGGATTAGATATGAGTCTGTCTATTTTGTGTTTTTACCTTTCAATCACTATTAAGACTGACTTGATCTGGATTATTTTCGTAAAATATATGCATATAGTATAAAGGTACATATACAAAATCAGCTTGACAGACTAGAATAATCTGTCAAGCTGAACCCGACACATTTGTTCATTTCAATACAAAATTTTCATTGTTACAGTCTATCGAATCTGTACCAGTTATCTTTCCCTTTGGTAGCGGACAGATTTGTCTTAATCTTGCAGGAACTGAGGATGTCCTTCTCGGAGTATTTTAATGCATGGTATGCATCTACCATCCCTCCTGTAGAAGTTTTCCCATTTAAGGAGTCCATTTATAGTTCAATTTACTGAACCTACAATTTATATGGCATTTTGCCTTCCTCTTTTTTCGTATCTTTTTTGCGTTTTTTATAGTATAATTATTTCCGTATAATTCTTTAGGGAATGCTTATGAGATATATGTTACAAAGAAATTCAAAGCATATGGAAAAGATCACATGGGTGCAAAAAAAGTTTATGATATAGATATTTTGCATTATATAGCGGGAGGAATGAACTTGAAATTATTTCAGAATCTTGTGAATCAAATGCGTGAAGCTATAGACACGGAATTCGGCATCATGGATGAAACGGGACTCGTTTTAGGCAGCTCAAAAGAAATGATGACCGGAAGTGTTCATCCGGCAGTTACTGAAGTATTGAATTCGAAAAGTACTGTTTTTGAAGCAGGTGGGCAGCTATTTCAAAGAGTCTATGTAAAGAACAAGCTGGAATTCATTGTGTTTATCAATATGGAGGGCGAATACAGCAGAAAATACCTCTCTTTGATTGCTGTCAATGTTTTAAATGTCAAAAACTATTATGAAGAAAAGTTCGACAAGGGTAATTTTTTCAAAAATATTATTACTGACAATATTCTGCCGGGAGATATCTCTTTAAAAGCCAAGGAACTTCATATTCCGTTTAATGTATTTCGGGCTGTATTGCTTGTAAGAATCGACAAAACAAAGGACGTTCAGTCCCATGAAGTGATGCAGAGTCTTTTTCCCAACAAGCAGAAGGATTTTATCATTGCTGTCAACGAAGAAAATACGGTTCTCATAAAAGAATTCAAATCTTCGGATGATTACAGGGAGATGGACAGGACAGCCAAAGCAATTGTAGATACACTTAATACCGAACTGATGGTAAAAGCACAGATCGGTATGGGCTCAATCGTTGAAAATGTGAGGGAGATCGGGCGATCCTTCAAGGAAGCTCAGACGGCTCTCCAAATAGGAAGTATATTTGAAAACGATAAGGCAATCATTAACTATAACAGTCTTGGCATAGGCCGGCTTATTTATCAGCTCCCGACAACGTTATGCAAACTGTTTCTGAAAGAAGTCTTCAAAGAAGGTTCGTTTGAAGCGCTTGACCAGGAAACGCTGCTAACCATCCAGAAATTTTTCGAAAACAATCTGAATGTCAGCGAGACTTCAAGACAGCTCTATGTGCACAGAAATACGCTCGTTTACAGACTGGACAAAATCTACAAGATAACAGGTCTGGACCTCAGGAACTTTGACGACGCAATTATTTTTAAAGTCGCAATTCTTGTCAAGAAATACCTTGACAGGGTGGAGAAGACTTGAAAATTGATTTTTGCCGCAAAACGGAGTTGTAAAAATGATATCATAATATATGCCGGCATAAACTTACTGGCAATCCTTATGAACCAGTTGCAGGATAAGTGCAAAAAACCTTTACCGTATTATCTGTAAAGGAAGGAATTTCGGAGCTTTTGTCGAAATAAAACATAATGCAGCAAAACAGGAACTGGGGGAAGTTGCAGTGATTGAATTAAAAAATGTAGAAAAAAAGTATCCCAACGGGACGGTTGCCCTCAGGGATGTGAACTTGAAAATAGAAAAGGGTGAATTTATATTTCTGGTTGGTCCCAGTGGATCGGGTAAATCTTCTCTCGTGAAGCTTTTGCTGAAGGAAGAAGATGCAACAGCGGGCGAGGTTATTGTTAATGGATATGAAGTATCCTCCATGACCAGAGCAGAGGTGCCTTACCTCCGACGAAGCCTTGGCGTTGTTTTCCAGGATTTCAGACTACTGCCTACTAAAACCGTTTATGAAAACGTTGCATTCGCGATGCTGATCACCGAAGCGCTGCCAAAGGAAATCAGAAGACAGGTTCCAATGGCACTTGCTCTGGTAGGCCTCAGCAGGAAGGCAAATATGTTTCCAAATCAGCTCTCGGGCGGTGAGCAGCAGAGGGTGGCACTTGCAAGAGCACTTGCCAATAACCCCGCGCTTCTCATTGCGGATGAACCTACCGGTAACCTTGACCCGGAGACCTCTTGGGAAATTATCAAACTTCTCAGCGAGGTAAATCAAAGGGGAACTACCGTTGTGGTGGCAACGCATGAAAAGTCCATCGTGGATGAAATGAAAAAACGTGTTGTGTCAATAAACAAAGGGCTAATTGTGAGGGACCAGGAGAAAGGACTTTACAAGGATGAAGATAAGAACACTCAGATATATTATTAAAGAAGGTGCGGTTAATTCATATAGAAATACGCTGATGTCTCTGGCATCGGTTATCATTGTAATCGTGACTCTTATGCTGTTTGGCTTTATTCTGCTGGCGGCATATAATATTGAAATTAACCTGACCACGCTAAAGGAACAGCCTAAATTAGTGGCGTTTTGTTTTAAGGAACTGGATGATACTCAGGTACAGTCGGTCGAGGACAAAATAAAGAACGATGTCCGAATTGCCAGTTATCAGAAGATCTCAAAAAAACAGGCTGTGGAAAAGATGAAGGAAAGGCTTGGAAAAAACAAATCGGAAATGTTTGATGGATTTGATGAAAGCATTTTTTCCGTTGCTTTCGAAATAAAGCTCAAGGATAATGGGCAAAGCGCAGAAATGGCTAAAACCCTTGAATCAATTACAGGGATAGATACTGTAAGTTATTCGCAGGGTGTTGTTGATTTTATTGTAAAGATATCCTACTGGGCTAAGTTCATCATTAGCTTTATGATTGTGATCTTTTTGGTGGTATCGGTGTTCATTATTTCAAATACGATCAAACTGACCGTATTTGCCAGACGTAAGGAAATTAATATCATGAAATATGTCGGAGCAGCAGATTGGTTTATTCGCTGGCCTTTTGTGGTGGCAGGTGTTATAATTGGAATAGTTGGCGCAATAATGGCTTTTATTCTGTCTGCTTACGCATATAATGCCATTGAAGGAAAGTTTAGCCATGACATAACTGCATTGGGAACGAATTTTATTAAAATGGTGAAAATCAAAGACATCTGGTACCAGCTGATTGTATCGTATATGGCCATAGGGATAATAGTCGGCTCACTCGGAAGCTTTTTATCCATTCGCAAGCATTTACGCGTGTAATCGGTATCGTATGCCGAGCTAGTTCTCTTCTGGCAAGAATTACAGATAGGTTGCATACCTATCTCTCGATAAATTTATGAGTTGGAGGTTTGTTAGTGTGAAGAGATTGGCGATTGTAACACTTCTTTTTGCTTTTTTATTTACATCGATAGCACCGGTACAGGCTATTGACTTAAAAACTGCAAAGAATGAGAAATCAACCGTTGACAGTCGAATCAGCAAGCTGAATGCGAACAAAAAGAAAGTCCTTGCACAAAAGGTGCAGTTGGAAAATCAGCAAAAGAAGGTTGCAAATGCGCAGGCGGCTGAAAGTAATGCATATAAAGAACTTGTAAGCCAGCTTAACGATGCCCAGGAGCATTTGAGAGAAACAGAGACAGCACTGGCTGATGCAGTGGCAAATTACAACTCGCAGCGCGAGCTCGTGAAAACAAGGCTCAATGTCATGTACCAGAATTCAAGTGCTACGATGCTGGACACTTTGCTGGAATCAAAGAGCGTGATAGAATTTTATGAAAGACTGCAATATTTGTCCGTCATTGCTCAAAGTGACAGCACTCTTATCAAGGATTTGAATGATGCTAAACAGGATGTGGAATATAAGAGGAAAATGCAGCAGGATGCCAAAGTTCTTCTTGAACAAAAAACAAACGACAAGCGGGATAAACTCACAACGCTGAAAAACTCAAGGGCGGAACTCGAGGACCAGCTCTCCAGAAGCAAGGCGGAGCTTGCCAAGTTGGAAACGGAAGAGGATAATCTTCTGGCAGAGTCGAAAAGACTCCAGAGTGTTATAAAGAATCTCTCAAGGAATACAAAGAAATATGCCGGAGGAACCATGACCTGGCCGCTTCCGAGTTCATATACCATCACATCGAGCTTTGGAATGAGGAAACATCCGATCCTGAGAAAATATAAAATGCATACAGGGATCGACATTGATGGAGAAACCGGAAATTCGATTGTAGCTGCAAACAAGGGTACGGTTATCATGGCACAGTATGATACCAGCGGCGGTTATGGCAGGATGGTTGTTATAGACCATGGAGGAGGGATCAGTACCCTGTATGCGCATTGCAGCAAACTGCTCGTGAGTGTGGGAGATGAGGTAAAGGCGGGTAAAGTGATTGCCAAGGTGGGAAGCACAGGCCTCTCCACAGGTTCGCACCTGCATTTTGAAGTCAGGGTTAACGGTAATCCGGTGAATCCGCTTAAAGGTTATTTGAGAAATTAAATTTCAGCTTAACCAACCCGGTTGAAAAAACCGGGTTTATTTGTTTTAGTGGCCGCATAAGATATATAGAATCTCAGACAGGCGAATAGTTTTAGGAGAGTGCATGATGGAAAGAAAATTCTCAGTCCGGCAACTGGCTGTGACAGTTGTGTCAGTAGTTATACTGACAGCTGCAGTAACTGCATCTGTCATATATATGGTGAATTCATACAATACAAGGTATTTTATCGGATTTGATTCAAAATCGGTCAGTCTTGAGAACATTAATAAATTCAACCAGGTGCGTAAGATCCTAAAGGACGACTATTACAAGAATGTTGATGAGAATATACTCGTCGAGGGCGCTGTCAGCGGTCTTGCAGATTCCTTGAAGGATCCTTATACGGTGTATTTCAACAAGGATCAAATGAAGGCTTTTATGGAAAAATCGGAAGGAAGTTATGTTGGCATAGGGGTAACGGTAAATACGGATGCGAACGGCATTCTTAATATCATTGAACCGTTCGATAATTCGCCGGCAAAACTTGCAGGAATGAAGCAGGGCGATAAGATTGTCAAGGTGGGTGATACCGATGTTACGTCTATTCGCGACGAAAACATGATCATCAGCATGATTAAGGGGGTAGAGAATACCAAAGTCAAAATAACCGTTTACAGGCCTTCTGAGGATAAATACATCCAGTTTGACATCCTGAGGAAAAGGATCAAGACTTCGAACATTAAAAGTGAAGTCTTGGAAGGGAATATCGGATATATCAAGCTGGTGATGTTTGATAGTGAAATCGCGGGATACTTTAAAAAAGATCTTGATAATATGCTTTCCAAGGGGATTAAAAGTCTCATAATCGACTTGCGCGACAATCCGGGCGGATCCTATGAGCAGGTGGTCGAAATAGCAGACAGGTTGCTTCCTGAGGGGACAATCGTCTATACGGAGGACAGAGCCGGGAAGCAGCAGACTAAATTATCCAACAAAGCAGCATTGAATCTTCCGATCGTCATACTCACAAACGGCAACAGTGCAAGTGCCTCGGAAATACTTGCCGGTGCCATCAAAGATAACGGCAGGGGCACACTTGTCGGAACGAAAACTTTTGGCAAAGGACTGGTACAGGAATTGAAACTGCTTGACGACGGTTCAGGAATCAAAGTTACCATTTCCAGGTATTTCACCCCGTCCGGCGTATGTATTCAAGGGATAGGAATAAAGCCGGACATTGAGATAGACGTACCGGCCGAATTTAAGAATATGCCTGTTTCACAGATACCAAGGAACAAGGATATTCAGTTGAAATCAGCTATTGAAGCGATTAAGGGTAAAATGGCTCAAAAATAGATATTAACGAATAAAAGTCGGATTTCTCCACAAAATACCTTTGGAGGTGTATAGGGTGGAGAAAAAACAGGATATGTTAAAATTTGAAGTCGCCAATGAATTGGGGCTTGCTGAAAAAGTACTTAAATTCGGATGGAAGAGCCTGTCTGCTAAGGAGACGGGTAAGATTGGAGGTTTGGTTTCCAAAAGGAAGAAATCCATGCAGGAAATCGAAACCGGACAGACATAATATCAAAGGAGTTGCAGATGAAGCAGCTCCTTATTTTTATCACGGGTCATTTATGAAGTAAAAAATCCGACTCGGATTGTGGGGGCTATATGCCCCAGCAATTTTATTTACGCTTGTATCACTCCCGTATTATGGTACAATGGCAGGGGAAGAAGCTTATGCAGTTAGGAGGTGTTTATCCTGTACGGCGATTTTGCCTTTTACTATGACAGGCTCATGCGGGATGTTGATTATATGCAATGGGCCGATTATATCGTAGAGATAATTAAAAGAAATGGGCTTGAAGCTGAACTGATAGCCGATCTCGGCTGTGGAACAGGCAGCTTTTGTTTGAATATGGCGGCAAAGGGTTATGAGATGATAGGGATCGATCAATCTGCCGAAATGCTTAGCTGCGCAAGGCAGAAGGCAATAGAGGCAGAAGCCGATATACTTTTCCTGAACCAGGATATGGCCTCCTTCGAACTTTATGGCACAGTAGATGTAATAACCAGCCTTATGGACAGCGTGAATTATGTAACTTACAAAAGCGATCTGAAACGACTTTTCAAACTCGTGAAGAACTATCTCAATCCGGGGGGATTATTTATATTTGACATAAATTCTTCTTATAAATTTGAGAATATACTGTCGTCCAATGTTTTTTATGAAACGGATGAGGATGTATCGTATATATGGCAGAATAATTATGATAGATCAAAAAAGATATGCAGATTCGATTTGTCATTCTTTGTAAAGGAAGAGGAACTCTACAGGAGGTTCGATGAAGTACATTACGAAAGGTGTTATACCCGGAGTGAACTGGAGGATATGCTCGGTTCTGCCGGTCTTTCTGTAAAATCCATCTATGGAGGATTTGGATTTGGAAAACCGTTCGATAAATGTGAAAGACTGTTTTTTGTCTGTGTTAAAGAAGGATAAAATTGCAAGCAGTCGTTTTGTATAGAAAATTGTGAATGTGGTAAATATATTATCATAAGATTATTATGGAAACTAGTATCCAAAGGAATTAAAGGAGAAGAGCGGAGAATTATGTAATCCATACCATTGACAAGCTGTGAAGTGTTGTGTTAAACTTATAAAGGTTTGGCAAAAAAGCACAACGTGTGGCTAAATCCAAGTTAAATTCAGGAGGTTTTTAGTAATGCAAAGAGGAAGAGTAAAGTGGTTTAACGCTGAAAAAGGTTTTGGTTTTATCGAAAGAGACAATGGTAACGACGTGTTCGTTCATTTTTCAGCAATTACTATGGATGGGTTCAAGACCCTTGAAGAAGGCGCTGAAGTAGAGTTTGATGTAGTTGAGGGCGCAAAGGGACCTCAGGCAGCAAATGTATCTAGGGCTATGTAATTAAAGTTCTAAAAACTTTAACATAAAGCTAGTCAGCAAAAAACAAACCCCGATATCAACTATCGGGGTTTATTCTTTTGTGGATCTAAGCAAATTTCTTTGTTGGACGAATTCGTAAAAGGAATTGCGTCACAAGGAATCCGGAAGTAAATACCAAAATTGACAGGGCTTGAAGACCCAGGGACTTAATAGCGTTTGCGGGATGAATTGCAATAGTGGTCTGTAACAGCTAAAACTTGTGCATGCAGACCACAATAATCAATGTAGGGTCTTTGAAACACTTTGAATGTATATAAAAGAATGAAGTGTTTCTGAACAATAGAAGGAAGTTAAAGGCAAATGAAAAGGAGCATCTATGCAGGATCAAATCGTTAGGGCGACAGCTGCCTCAGGTGGAGTGCGGGCTTTTGCAGCCGTTACCACCGGAATTGTTCAGGAGGCGCATAAAATCCATGGAACGTCCGGAGTTGCATCCGCTGCGCTTGGCAGGACGCTTACTGCGGCAGCCATGATGGCACGAATGTTTAAAAGCGAAAAGGATGTTCTGACCATACAGATAAAAGGGAATGGCCCGCTTGGCGGTATTATAGCCGTTTCGGATTATCAGGCCAATGTCAGAGGCTATGTTTACAACCCGGAGGTATATCTCCCGCTCAATGAGACGGGAAAATTCGATGTGGCTTCAGCAGTTGGCAAAGAAGGGTATCTTAATGTGATAAAGGATCTTGGGCTGAAGGAACCTTATGTTGGATATGTGGATCTCGTTTCCGGAGAGATCGGAGAAGATCTGGCCTATTATTATGCCTATTCGGAACAGATCCCGACAGTAGTCTCGTTAGGGGTGCTGGTTGCGCCGGATGAGAGTATTATAGCTGCGGGCGGTTATATTATTCAGTTAATGCCCGGGGCGGAGGAAAGCCTGGTGGAATTCATTGAGGAGAAGGTTCTTTTAACGGATTCCATTACTTATATGCTTTCAGAAGGCCTTGATGCGTCAGCAGTTCTGGAAAGGCTGCTTGGGGAGAAGGAACTTGAAATTACTGAAACCCTGCAATGCAAATATTTGTGCAATTGCAGCAGAGACCGTATGGAGCGCAATCTGATCAGTCTTGGTGCAAAGGAACTGCTGGAGATGGCCGAAGAAGAACATGGTGCGGAGCTTCAGTGTCATTTCTGCAGCAAGAAATACTATTTTAATGAGGAAGAGCTAAAAGCACTGGCGTAAGCTACCTTTGGACATTATGCAGAAAGTTGATCCAGTCAAGTATGAAAGAGTATAACACAGCTATCCATAGAACACAGAGGATAATCTTCGCATAAAACGTATTTTGTTATTGACTTTGAAATGGCTTTTTTGTATACTATTTATTGTCGCTCGACAAGAGCGATGCTTGGGAGCTTAGCTCAGCTGGGAGAGCACCTGCCTTACAAGCAGGGGGTCATAGGTTCGAGCCCTATAGTTCCCACCAATAATTATCCGTATAGTGAAAGCCACGCTTTTCACAAGACGTATAATTTACTGTAAGGGGTCTTGCGAAAGTAAGGCATCCTGTTTTGCAGGGAGATTAATCTCTGCATTATTTGGCCCGGTAGTTCAGTTGGTTAGAATGCTAGCCTGTCACGCTAGAGGTCGAGGGTTCGAGCCCCTTCCGGGTCGCCACTTTGGGTATGGAAGCTGGATTAATTCAGCTTCTGTACTCTACAAGCCCAGATAGCTCAGTTGGTAGAGCAGAGGACTGAAAATCCTCGTGTCGCTGGTTCAATTCCGGCTCTGGGCACCAATAATTATCCGACTTAGTCGGGTTGATTATTTTTTTAGAGCATCACGATGTGATGCGGATTGTGCCGATTGGGGTTACCCAATGGCACGTATGCGGGATTAACTCAGTGGTAGAGTGTCACCTTGCCAAGGTGAAAGTCGCGAGTCCGAATCTCGTATCCCGCTCCAAAATAAAGCGCACAAGCGCTTTATTTTTTTGCGCTTTTATGAAGCTGACCGGTGAGTGATACGGAATGTTTTTTAGTATTGTTGCAAATAGGACATACATCTGTCACTGCCTTCCTGTACGATATTAGTAAAATAGTATGGAGGGGTTTATATGGATAAAATAATTGCATTCTGTGGATTAGATTGCAGTGTCTGCCCGGCATATGTTGCCACTGTCAATAATGACGATGCTGCAAGGGCAAAGCTGGCGGAACAATGGGGCAAGGAGTTTAATATGCAAATGAAACCGGAAGACGTGAACTGTGACGGATGTCTCTCCAGGAATGGACGTCATATCGGGTATTGTGCAATGTGTGAGATCCGCAAATGCGGAATAGGAAAATCTGTAGTCAACTGTGCATATTGCGCAGATTATTCGTGTGAGAAGGTTAGCGCATTTCATGTACATGCAGCACCTGCCAGGGAAACACTCGATTTGATTAAAAAAAGCTTGTAGAGTCAAACAGGGATTTTTAGTTTAATAGTTGGAAAGCATATATGCCGTTATCACAAACAGATGATTACGGCATATGCTGTTTTATCGCTATATATACAGACAGAGTAAGTACATTTTCAATTTTATGTGTGTTGACAGCATCGGGGCATTCATGTTATCATATACTAGCTGTAAGAGATACGGCGCCATAGCCAAGTGGTAAGGCACGGGTCTGCAAAACCCTTATCCCCCAGTCCGAATCTGGGTGGCGCCTCCAGAGCCTGTAGAATGAAAGTTCTACGGGCTTTTTACTTTTCTTCCGAATCAATCTGGGGAAAAGGTCTCCACTCTTTAACTTTCAAGTTAAATTTGAAGATTGAGGGCAAAGGTCTATGGTAAGGAAACGCATTAAATTCATTTCAGAGGAATCAAATCACTACAGTACGCTTCAAGAGGCAATGGATGATTTCATAAAGTTCAAGACAGCTCAGGGAATGGCAGAACTGACCATGAACGACTATTCCAGGATATTTAAGGAATTCAGAAGGGTGTCTATTAATTCTACAAGTATGGATACCTTGAAACAGGAATTACTTACGTTTTTGACACCTCTTTCAAGTGGCTCACCTGCAAAGTTCAACAGACCGTACAGCAATATGAATACTCTTTCAACTGGCTTGTCCAGCAGAATGTAATGGAATATAATCCGCTTCTTGCGATTGGCTTAAAGAAAAAACGGGATGACGGAAGAATACGTTGTATTGAAGAGGATAATATCAAGGCTTTGCTAAATGAAATAGACTTGAAAACCTATGCGGGACTTTGGGATTATACATTAATTCTGTTGATGCTGGATTGCGGCATACGGCCTTGTGAGACATTTAGAATTGAAATGGATGATATAGATCTCAAAAGTGGTCAGTTAACCATCAGAAAGGAAAATGCAAAGACAAGAACAGAAAGAGTGCTGCCGCTGTCCGAGACCATTCTTGACTTGATTCAGAGGATACTAAAGGTGAAGCCTCCAGAATGGAATAATAACCTTGTTTTCTGTAGTTGTGAAGGCTTACCAATGCATGTGAGTATGTTTGACAAGCGGCTATCGTATTACAGTTGAAATGCAGGTGTTAAGGTGACCCCATATGATTTAAGACATACTTTTGCCATTTTATATTTACGGAATAATGGGAATGCCTTTACACTGCAAAAGACAATGGGACACGCTGATCTATCAATGACAAAGCGATATTTGGGACTGTCGATGAATGATCTCAAGGAGCAGCATCAGAAGGCAAGCCCGCTACAGAATATTGTGAAACGGAATACCAGAGTGCAGAAACTGTTCAAGTGAGTTTGGAAGTGAAATTACACTTTGATTCAACTCGGATTCCCTTCATCAATTATGTCGGTCTAACTATAAAGAAGTCGATTGCTATAGGGGATAGCGTACTTCCTTTATGTTATTATGATATAATTATCTTGAATTTCTAACATATTTAACAAGAGGAGCTAGTTAATGGACAGATATTTTCATTTTTCTGAAGAGCATAAGGGATATTTAGAAGAGCAGTTGAATTCGTTTGAGTCTCATTTATCATCATTCGCTACATCTAGCAAATCGGCGGTTCGTAAGTATACACGTAAAAAATCCTCTGACTTTCTGCGGTCTGATTTTTCAATTGATGTTGATAAAATATTACATAACCCTTTATATAATCGGTATACCGATAAAACACAAGTGTTCTCATTTTTCAAAAATGATGATATTAGCCGACGTGCAATACATGTTCAACTAGTATCTCGAATTGCTTATGTTATTGGTAGAGCTTTAAAACTCAATACAGATTTAGTCGAGGCAATTGCTTTAGGACATGATATTGGACATACTCCATTTGGTCATAAAGGTGAAGAATTTTTAAGTGAATTGTATTTTGAACATTGTGGCAGGTACTTCCGCCATAATATTCATAGCGTACGCGTACTCATGACAATAACAAACAGTAACCTGACATTACAAACGTATGACGGTATATTGTGCCATTGCGGAGAAAAAGTGTATGGGGAATATTATCCTCACAAATTATCAACTTTTCCTGAATTCGAAGCTAACTTTGAAAGATGCTATACGGAACCTCATACTATCGATACATTACACCCTTGTACATTAGAAGGTTGTGTAGTACGCGTTAGTGATGTGATTGCTTATGTTGGAAAGGATCGCCAAGATGCTTATAAAGCTGGGCTTACAAAATCTGATATGTTTTCTGATGATAATATTATAGGGAGAAATAACGCAGACATTATTAATAATGTTATAAGTAACATTGTTAAAAACAGTATCGGAAAAGAATATTTAAAAATGGATTTAGATGTGTTTAAGGGGCTAGAGAAAGCACGAGCTGAGAATTTTGACATTATCTACGGTAATGAAAAAGTTACGAGAACGTATTATGATTGTATTAAGCCAATGATGAAACTAATGTATGAGAGATTACTAGAAGATCTCAATGCGTATAATTTTGCATCTCCAATTTATCAACATCACCTGAATCATCCCATTTTAGGAAATTGTTACAGAGATAAACGAAGGCATATAATAACTAATGACAATGATATAGTTGTTGATTATATTGCAAGTATGACAGATGATTATTTTATTGACCTTTTTACTAATTTGTTTCCTGAAAACTCATTTTATATTAATGGAATTAAGTATCATGGATATTTTGAGGATTAGCATATAAGTTAACCTGGCTTTTAACTAATATATCTTAATGATAATTTAACCTTAAGAATAATCCTTTGAGTGCTCTATTCCCTCCAATTGGGCATTAAAGCTCATAAGTAGATGATTTCAGGGCTTTTTCCGTTTTCGGTGTGCTACTTAGTTCGAAAGGGTTTATAAATAGCATTTTGTAAATTGATTTTTTTGCTAGTATACGACGTGGATAGGAGATAAATGATTAAATTTAGCGGTTAGGATTAATAAGATAAAATTAATATTTTATGGACAGATATGGAAGCATATGCTATTATATTAATCGTGGTGTGGATAAATCTTATTAGGAGGTGTACTTGTAAAGCAGGCATAAAGTTTTGGCAGAGAGCTGATTATCAAAACGAATAGTGTGAAGCTAAAACAAGCTGATTATCGAAAACGAATAGTGCGAAGCTAAAACAAGCTGATTATCGAAAACGAATAGTGGCAATATAATATAGTTTTAAAGCCTAGTGTTGCTGTAACTTTATTGGGATGCCAAGCAAATATTTATGGACTTCTGCTTTACGATGTTTTACCCCTTAAAACACCACACTGCAAGTATTTGAAAGGGGTAAAAGTGTAATGAGCAAAAAGCGTAATTTTTATACTCATGAATTTGTATATGGTGTAATGACAGGATTAGCTGCAAATTTGTGCTATGATTCAATTGTTTGGTTGATTACGCATGTACAAATAACAATAAGGTAATATTTTGGGGGGAGAATGAGTGACTCCCCTCTTTTTGTTTTATGAGAGTATTCTTCTTTAGCAATTTCTTTCTCATCTGCCAACTTGGTGTGAAAACATTTATTTGGAATGGCAGTTTTTAATTGCACTTTCATTTTCTGGGCGCTCGACTTTATCTAGTTGAGTACAAAGAAGATAAGGCTGTAAAATAGAATTTTAGCAACTTGATTTTACTGCTAGTATACAACACAGATACCAAAAGAAGAGTCAAGTAGTCATACTTTTTAAATACTCTCTGGCTCGCACTTGAAAACCTATGCGGGACTTTGGGATTATACATTAATTCTGTTGATTGCGCATTCCGGCGTATCCGGACGGCGATTCCGATAACATCCGGACACTAAACCGGCATTATCCGGACACCTTGTCGGTTGATTTGATTCTATGATATTTATCCATTCATTGCAAGATTCTGGAGAATTTTTTCTGCCATAACCTCACGCATCGACAATTTTGAATCAAGAGCCAGGATGTATGAGTTATGGACAATCCTGTCCATAATGGCATCAGCAATCGTCGGATCGGGGAAGAGTTCGTACCATCTGGTATGGGCGATCTCTCCGGACAGGATCATGGAAGCTTTGTTGTATCTGCTTTCTGCAATTTCGAGGATGTCGCGGCTTTCTTCAAGAGTATACGATTTCAAACCGATATCATCGAGAATGAGTAGCTTGACACTTTGCATGCTTGCCATGAACCGGGCATATTTGTTTTCCGCTTTTGCTGCCTGTATCTCAAGAAGAAGTTCCGGGATTCGATAATATCTGGTGGAATATCCATAGCGACAGGCTGCATTCCCAAAGGCACAAGCCAGATAAGTCTTGCCACTTCCGGTTTTGCCGGTAATTACGATATTGAGTTTCTGTTCTATGTACGTACAAGCGGAAAGAGTCTGTATTGTTTTTTTGTCAATTGTCCTGTCGGCAGTGTAATCAATATCCTCCAAGCAAGCATCCAATCCAAGGGAGGCCATTGCAAGAAGCCTCCTGATGCGGGAATTCTTCTTGTAGAGCCATTCCTTTTCGACCATAATCCCAAGCCTCTCCTCGAAAGAGAGGCCCTCCATCGAATTGTCAGGGTTGCTCAACATTTGAGCCATGATTTTCAGCTTCATGTCCCGAAGTTTTTCAACAGTAGGATTATTGAGCATTGAGACCACCTCCAGAAAAAGCGCTGCTACCTCTCACATTATCATGGAGGATGATTTTCTCACTCCTGTTTTCTGCGACATTTTGAGTGACTTGCTTTAATACAAGACTGAAATATTTGTATGAGCAAGCATTTCTCTCGAGAGCTTCACGGCTAGCACTTTCCATAATCTCGCTGGAATAGCTTTTGCTGAACCTCATAATGCCCATGCATGCTCTGTAAGTCTGAACAGGATATTCGCGGGTGGATGGACCAATCTTTTCAGCCCATGCCAGAAATCGATCGGAGTTCCAGCCGGACACTGCCTTATGACCTTCAGGCATATGTTCAGGCAGCGTCGTATATCTCTTGAAGGTGTTGTAATTCCTGGGGTATGCAGCTACACGTTCATTGCCAATATATATTTCAATGCCCCTGGCAGTAGCACGAATGGAACACAGCTGATTGATGTAGGAATAGTGAACGCTGTAGAAGAAGCCATCATAATCGATGTGATAGTTGAACGGGACCTTGGTTTCTTTCCACTCGGCGTACTCATACTTTTGAGCAGGCAACGGCTGAAGACATGGCTTGTCAATCCGCTCAAAGGCAGTCAACCGATTTCCCTCCATTTTCTGAAACGGTCTCTTGATAAACTTCGTTAGCATTTCTGCAATTGCCAGGTTTATCTCATGTATGCTAAAAAATTGCTGATTACGGAGGGCTGCAATGATCCGCCGGGAGACATTGCCTACCATGTTTTCATCCGCTGCTTTATCCTCTGGCTTAAAACCTCTTGCAGGAACTATGGTCGCCCTGTAATGCCTAGCCATTTCGTAGTAGCTTTTATTCAAGACGGGATCCAAACGATCGGGTTTGATAACAGCAGTCTTTGTATTGTCCGGAATGATGATTCTGGGCACACCTCTGAAGTGCTCAAATGCTCTTACATGAGCGTCTATCCAGTTTGCAACTTTCATATCTTCGTATGCATAGGCAAACGGGTAAGCACTGGCAGGCAAGACAGCCACGAATATGTATGCTTCCTTGATTTCTCCAGTCTCGGTGTCAACATAGGACATGGTACTCCCAGCCCAGTCGACTTCTACCTCTTCGCCTGCTTTATGTTCCTTATGCATTTGGATGTTGTTCTGTTTTTTGAAGTCACTGTACCGCTCACAGAATTGAGAGTACATAAGACCGTCGGGATATCTTTCTTTGTACTCCTCCCAAAGCAGCATGAGGGTTACATTCTTTCTCTTCATCTCACGAAAAATATATTCCATGTCTGGTTCCGGGAAAGAAGCCTTTCTTTCAGTTGGTGGATAGAGAAGTGACATTAACTGTTTGTCATTGAGATCAACTGGCCATGTTATTCCGGCCTTTTCAGCCCTGCTCAACACCTCTGCTACGGTTGATTTGCCACAATTGCAGGCTTGGGCGATCTCTCTTAGGGATAACAGAGCCTCGTACTTTAGTCTTAGTATTTCTCTTGTTCTTGGCATTTCCAGCCTCCTCATCGTTTGGCCTCCCCCTTATCATTCTGATAAGAGAGTACCAGTTATTTTATTAACTCGACAAGGTGTCCGGATGTTGTCGGAATGGTGTCCGAATAATTCCGGAATGCTGTCCGGATGTTGCCGGAATCAGTGTCCGGATGTTACCGGAATACGCAATAATACTATGAATTGACTACTGCTAAATCAGAAACTATTATTTTTCTGATATTTGGCTCAGTAATCTGGGCTTCAAAACTTGAAATAATTAATTCGTTTAATGTTGAATAATAATTTTTCATTTGTAACTACTGACAATATAATATGAATGTTCATTCATATTATATTGCAGTTACGTTTTTTGTAAAGAGAAAATAGTTGATTATTGGCTTAATTCCTTATGCATTAGCAACCCATATAATACCAGTTTCAACATACCCTCCCGGTTATTTGCATTGTGGTCAGGATTAACTGTAGTATTACTTGTATAATCGATAGCATTTAAAAAGTTTAAAATAGTTTCGGTCGGTATCGAGGTATCTATACAGCCATCAGCCTTTCCAAACTCGATATACTTCCTGTAAAGTTGATTTTTCTTGTCCTTAAGGGTGTCAACGATGGCTTGCACCATCTGAGGATCTTCCAGCGCAGCTACTGAAAAAAATTCCTCAATTGAGTGTCCAACATCTTCAGAACAAAGTGAAAGTGCTTTTTTTACTTTTTCATGGAAGGAGAGAGGCTGAGAGAGAATCTCGTCTGCAGTTTTAATCATATCATCCATTATGGATGATATTGCTTCTTTGACTAAAAGGTTTTTACTGCCAAAGTAATTATAAATTGAGACCTGTGATACTTTTGCCAAAGCAGCGATATTTTTTATATTTGTATTTACAAAACCGTTTCTACGAAATAAATCCAGAGCTACTTGCAAAATAGCTTCTTTTTTTTTGTTGGTTCGTATTTCGAATTTGTTCATTATAAAAGCTCCTCTTGAGCAATTTTTTATAATTATTATAACATGTTTTGAAATAATAAATATAATATTTCAAAATTTATTGACTTTAGTATTTAAGAATTATATGATTAATTATGAAATATTAATTACATAATTTCAAAACTTTTAGGAGCATTCCTGTAAGTAAGAAATATGAGCTTTGAAAAAATAAAGACCCTCACGTAGAATAAGAAATGTGCGCCAAACCACCACAGTTAAGGCATAAATCAAATATACGGAGGGTAACTGATATGAATACATTTGATACCTGGGTTACAGATTTAATAAAAAAAGCATAATAAGAAATTTTTAGATTAAGCGAGATAATACGAGTAAATGAAAGTTATTATAAGGAGGAGTATTGTTGAATAAAAACAAAGAAATAAAAAACATAGGGAAGCTAATATTTCTTCATTTGTTTCCTGGGATTGTATTCAGCATAGTCTACATATTCTTTTATAAGTTGGGATTGATGGAAGGATATCCTAAAATAATTATAGCAAGTCTGTCCGCAGTTTTTTCTACAATACCTATAGAACTTGGGCTTTTGTTTTATGTAGCAAAAAAGGAAGATGGAAGCTACAACATAATTAAAATACTTGGGTTAAAAAGTAAAATGAACATTACAAAATTAATAGTATTCTCTCTTTCATTGTTTGTAGCAGGAGGAATACTTATGATAGTTCTTAAACCAGTTTCAAATTACTTTTTAAACATTGTATTCCGTTGGATTCCAGACTGGTATAATTGGAATCAAGATATGACCTTGTTTAATAGAAGTATTATAATTCTTACCATAGTTGTAGAATTTATTATCTTTACTCTGATAGTGCCGATCATTGAAGAATTTTACTTCAGAGGATATTTACTCTCTCGTATGAAATGGTTGGGAAAGTATAGTGTTTTATTAAATGCAGTGTTATTTTCTGTTTATAACTTTCAGTCACCTTGGCTCATTATAACAAGAATTATATATATGTTGCCATTATATTATTTCGTTAATAAAAAGGATTCGTTGAAACTAGGGATATTGGTACATTGCTTAGCTAATTTTATAGATGTGGTACTTTTAACACTATTATTGTAATTTTGTCCACTTTTCTTAAAGTTATTTACAAAAGGAATCCGATACATTCATCAAACGATTATATCCCACCGTTTAAATTGAAAGAACCGGCATTCCTCCAAAAAGTTTCCTCACCAAGAGCGTGGAGGAGTTGAATGAATTACAATCCAGCCATGGGTATACTTTACATGGGGTCTATTCTGGAACTGAACGGCTATGAGCCGGATATGTCGCTTACTTATAACACACTTTCCCCAAGGACATGGTAGCATACCCACCGTGAGGAGTTGGGCATGGCGCTTACTTCGGAGAATTTTGAAGATTTTAATATTCTGCAGCCGCTGGTGGAAACAAAAAACTTTACACTGAACGATCAGAGGGAGATATACAGTAAGGCTGCGCCATACCTCTAGTATCATAATTTTGGTATTGGGAAGGGAGAGTCGGTGAAAAATGTATAACAAAATAATATTAAGGACAATTTCAGACTTAAGCTTTGCGGGTGAGAAATGCAATAACGATCTGATCAACAGTGAGAAGGGGATACTTCTAAAGCCAAGCCCGAAATCAGAGATGAGAATATAGTGTCCCATTGTGTCAGCAATCACGATGTTTGGCGGGATGATTTATCACCGACATTGGCATGACCGCCGGACCGTCATACCGTCATATGATGATTTTAAGGTTAGATTGCCAATAAAAGTTAGATTTTAGGGAGAGTCAGAATGCATAAATATATTATTCTGGAAGACAACATAAAGGCAAACACCAAGCATTATGTGGGGTTTCCACCGGAGGTTAGCAGTAACTATGGTGAGGCTATTCTTTTGCCTGTAGCTAAAGTCATCATTTTATACCAGACACCGGACAGCTATATACTGTATAGATATGATTTAAAAGGCGAATTTGTTGGTGACACATGGCATGAAACTGAGGAGGATGCGATAGACCAAGTTGATTTTGAGTTTAGCCTTAATCATAAACATTAAGGTTTTAAAGGAAATCAGCTATTTTTATAGAATATAAACAGATGGCTATTTGGCATAGAGAATATGAATAGATAGAGCAAAATTATAAGCTTAAGAAGACGGGAATCTTTATATCATATCTTGTAGAGAGGCTTGAAATATGAAAACCATTATAAGGAATGCAATTATCATTCTTACAGTAGCCGCTTTCATTGCAGCAAACTTAATATTGGTAAACAAATTGATTTCTATCAACAGTACCGGGACTATGCTAAAACCCAAGATCGTCTTGATAAGTCATATATATTCAAACCCTTACTGGAACTATGTCAAGCTCGGAGCAGAAAAGGCAGCCAGGGAAAGAGGCGCCGTAATCGACTTCCAAGGTCCGGATGTCGCCAATGCGGACGAGGGCATCAAGCTGATCAATATGGCATATTCCGCAAAGGTCGCCGGTATCATTACCTATATACAGGACCAGTACAAATACAATGATGTGATAAATATGGTAGTGAAGTCAGGTATGCCTTTAGTCACCATAGACTCCGATGCGGAAAAATCGAACAGGCTTGCATATGTGGGGACCGACAATGTTAATGCAGGAAGGATTGCAGCAAAGGAAATCATACGGCAAATAGGGACTGACGGGAAAATAGCAGTGATAATCGGTGGCAAAGATGTGAAGAACCAGGTGGAGCGTCTCAGCGGTCTTAAGGATTACGTGAAGAATAATTCAAATTTGATGGTGACGGATGTCCAATCCTCGGATGCCTTCCTGTTGGAAGCGGAAATTGCAGCGAACCATATCCTGACTGATGATCAGGATGTAAAAGCCATTTTCTGCGCTTCGGCCCTGGATGGCCAGGGCGCGGAAAAAGCTGTGAGCAGCCACAAACTCGATGGAAAGGTAAAAATCATCTGCTTTGACGATCTCCCCGAAACCCTTGACATGATAAAGGAAGGGAAAATTGTCGCAACGATTGTACAGAAGCCTTTTTATATGGGATACAAGGCAGTAC
>JAEWQC010000079.1 GCA_023399355.1 Bacillota bacterium
TCTATACACCGCCAGAAATCGTCCGGTATATGTGTATTGAAGCCATTTCCAACTATCTTGCCAATAAAACAGGCGTGTTGTACGAGGAATTACGGATATTCCTGCAATATGGAGAAGGGTTGACCGATGAAGATTGCCGCACAACAACGAGAGGATTGACAGAAGAGTATATGGGTATGCCGGCGGCAGTTTCTGCAGGAATGTCAGAAGAAGCTGCAATGGATTTTTGGACAAGCTGCAAGCTGCCTGCAGGCGTCCTGAGCAGACTTAATGAAATAGATCATGCTCTTGCCCAAATCAAGGTTCTTGACCCTGCAACGGGCGCAGGAGCATTTCTTGTCAGTATGCTCAATGAGATCGTAAATGCAAGAATGAATATAACGGAGTACCTTGTTCGTGGATTAGCCGATGGCAGCGACCAGGAAAAAGTGAAATGTAGAAAAAAAAGAAATCCTTATAAATTCAGGCATCATGCAATCAAAAACTGTTTATATGCAGCAGACATTGATGACAATGCAGTTAAGCTCACAAAACTAAGGTTGTGGCTTTCCTTAACCGATGCTGATGGATATGCCGATGGAATGCCGGGACGCCCTTCATTTGGAATGTCGAAATTTCCTTCGTTTTCAGAATTGGAGTGCAATGTCATATGTGCTGACAGCCTCCTGGATGAAATCAAGTGGCAAAATTGGACAAATCGGAAGAAAAAAGGAAAAAACCGATTTAACATTGTCATCGGAAATCCGCCATACATATCGGCAGTCGAAGGTGCCAGAAATGACTGGGGCATGCGCGAAGCACTGAGAAGAAAGTACCCCCTGCTTCAAGGCGCGTTTGACATTTATACGGCATTCCTGCTTGAGGGTATTGAAAAAACGACAGCGGATGGAGCCTATTGCTGGATCATTCCAAATAAGTTTATGGTCTCACGATATGCAGAGCCTGTGCTTAATTTCATGAAAAATAACGGGATGCGGCGCACGGTAAGTATTTCAGATATCG
This sequence comes from Bacillota bacterium, assembly GCA_023399355.1. GTDB lineage: Bacteria > Bacillota > Clostridia > Acetivibrionales > DTU013 > UBA1305. Next base: position 1,003 of record JAEWQC010000079.1, read on the forward strand.
GCGTATTCCGAGGGACCGGCATATATCCCATCATTGTCACCGGCAACAAAAGAAGTAATACGCTGGAGGAGTATATGGCCAATTCGCTTCATGCCCTCGTCTATCATAATATCAAGCCTAAAATCCTGCCCAGATGTTTTAAAACTTTCGCGGAATTCGGCATCAGGTTTGCATCAGGTGCGACAGGTTTTCAGGCGAGGACCTTGTCCGGCTGCATCATGGAGCATGTGGAAGATGGTACGATTCCATTTATCGTGAGTGGTTCGATAGATAAATTCCATATAAAGTACAAACATGTCCGGTACATGGGCAGGACATACAAAGAAGCATATATTTCCAGAGGAGAAAGCATTACGGAAAACAAGTGGAACTTGTGGCGAAATGATAAAATTGTTATTGCAGGACTGACAAGGGAAATTGAAGCGGTTTATTGCACAAGGCCTCTGGCACTGGGAGTCGGAGTTTATGCAATATACGGATTTGCAGGCTTTAACCCACTTTTCCTGCTGGGACTGTTGAATAGCAAGTACATGTCCTGGTACTTGAATGTGAGATTCAGTGAAAAACATCTGGCAGGAGGATATCTTGCAATAAATAAATCGACACTGGAGCGGCTGCCACTATTAATAGCGGATGAAAATACACAGTCCGGGATTGCAGAAATTGTGTGTCGCATCCAGGAATCGGCAGCTATTGACGGAATCGGTAACGAAGATATGAAAGGATGGCTGATGCAATTGGATGAACGGGTATATAGATTGTATGGGCTGGACAATTTAGAAATCAAAGAGATTGAAGATTTTTTCAAAGTCCGGAAATAATCTCGGAACCATCCTAGAACCACTTTTTATATTTGCTGTAGCTCTTATCTGCAAATCTTCTTGTTCCAGTCGGAATTGACACAATTTTTTCGAGCATTTCCTTATCGGAAACTTTCTTGAAGGCTGTTTCCATAAGCTTTTGAAAGCTCTCCCCATCCTTCGGGAAAGTAACAAAGACCGGATAGATATATTCGTTTTTACTGGCATTGATCCTTTCCAATTCAGGCTCCATTTGTGTTCTAATCTTATCACTGACCAACTGCGCTCCTGTTTCATCCGTACTGGGCAGAACGAGGATGATATCCCGGTCATTGCTCATTACGATCATATCTGTAGCACGTAGGGACTCTCTTGCCTTCTGCAGTGCAATGGTGTAAATAGCAGCAGCATTTTCAGGAGTGTATTGGGTTTTGCCTTCTATGGTAGTTTGAAGCTGAAGCGTGGTAATAAGGATAAAGGACAATGCGCTTTTAGTGCGCTTTGAGTATTTTATTTCACGGCTGATATAATCATCAAAGCTCATTCTTATTTCTTCGATTCTGGCCGTATCATAATGAAAGCTGCTTGAAATCTGTACAATGCTTCTTATTGAACTTTCCAGCCTTTTTACCTGATAGGGCTTAATGATATAATCGTCGACAGAATATTTGAGGGCCCCTATTTTGAGTTCATGCTTGTCGGAGCGCGTGATAATAATGACAGGAGCTTCACTGCTTTCTGAGGACCTGATTTTTTTAAGTGCCTCAAAACCATCGTTTTCTGTCGGTAAAGCCAAATCGAGAAGGATGAGTTTCGGATCGATCTCATTAAGATCCAGCAGCTTGAACTGACTGATACTTCCCACTTCAACAATGTTAAAACTGCCGATCTTGTCCAGGATGTGCCGGACTTTCTGGCGTTCATAGGAGGAATAATCCATTATTAAAACAGTGCCGTCCATGGCAGTTCTCCTTAAATGTATATAATATTACAGTATTATATCGGCAATGTGGCAGTTTCCTTAATAGCCATTTGCTTTCCAGCATTTTATTCTGATACAATCTTTAGGATATGGTATAATTTTTGTTAAGCCATTGTTAATAAATCCGGCTAATGAAGGCGAATTCGTGAATCGAATTGCGCCATGAAGGCGAATTCGTGAATCGAATTGCGCTATTGGGGCTCCGTGCCCCTGAAATTTTGTGGTAATTAAGAATGGGGGCTTCTGATGAAAAAAAATGCACTCGTAGCACAATCCGGTGGACCGTCTCCTGTTATAAATTCATCGTTGCAGGGGGTAATTGAAGCTTGTTTTTCGTACCCGGACCATATCGATACGGTCTATGCAGGGTGGCATGGAATTGAAGGCGTGCTGCTTGAAGAACTGATCAATATGAACAGCCAGCCGCAGGAGGAATTGAAAAGACTTCGCAGGACACCGGCCGCAGGTGCTGTCGGAACATGCAGATATAAGCTGAAAGCACAGCAGACAAAGGATTTCGACAGGATTATCGATGTCTTGATTGCACATGACATAAAATATTTCTTTTATATAGGCGGGAATGATTCCATGGATACGGCAGGCAAAGTATCAAAGCTTGCGCGTGAAAGAGGCTTTGACCTTGTTGTCGTTGGTATTCCAAAGACGATAGACAATGATATCGGAGATGAGAAATTTACGATAATAGATCATACACCCGGTTATGGCAGTGCTGCGCGATACTGGGCCCACCTGATTCAGAATTCGAATGAAGAAAACAGGGGCATGTGTGGTTCCGAAGCGGTTTCGGTATTTCAGGCAATGGGCAGGAAATCCGGGTATATCACGGCTGCAGCAAGGCTTGCAGACCCATACCGCGAGATGCCTCTGCAGCTATATATGGCGGAATCCGGTCATAATCTGGAAACGCTTTCTGAAAATGTGAACAGAGAGTTACAGCGGTCCAGCCGATGTATGGTTGTTGTGAACGAGGGTTTCGACGTGGGTAATCTTGGTGAAGCCAGAGACGCATTCGGACATGTCGAGTATGGTGCGAGCAGGACAAGTGCCGCGCAGGTGGTAGTGAACTACCTGAATGAAAAGGGGATCAAGGCGAGAGGCCAGGTCACGGGACAATTGCCGGGTGTTCTGCAGAGATCCACGTCGATACATGCATCGCCGGTTGATCTGGATGAGGCTTATGAGGTTGGGAATAAAGCTGTCCAGATAGCTCTGGAGGACGGAACAGGCTGGATGGCGACAATATTGCGTGCGCCGGGCAGGGAATACAGGGCTCTGTACGACAAGGTGCGTCTTGAAGTGGCTGCTAACTCGGAACGCTTTATACCGAAGGAATGGCTGGCATCCGGCGGCATTGATGTAACGGATGCATTTTTGGAGTACGCACGTCCGCTGATACAGGGAGGCTGGCCTCAGATAGAACTGGAAAACGGACTTCAGAGATTTGCCAGGCTTGTTGTCAAATTTATTGATAAGAAACTGCCGGGGTATATCCCACAGAACTTTTGAATTCAAAGCGTGAATTTTTATTAATGTAGATCAGATTGGAGATTTATTATGTCCGGAACAATGGTTACTAAATTCAAAAACTGGCTTGGGTCAGTTTTTGAAACAAAGATGGATATCCTTACGGCTGTCGTGCTGGTACTTTTTTTGCTGGCGAATATATTGAAGATAGCTCTTTTCAATCAGATTCTTGTGCCGAATGCCGACAAATGGATGCTGCGATACAAGCTGATTACGACATTCCTGGTTGTTGTTATAACCTACCCGATTCTGTTCAGGTTCAAATCACGAATATTGTTCGTAACCTTTTACCTGCTTCAGTTGTTGTATATCCTGATGAATCTGGCCTATTATCTCTACTTCCACAATTACCTCCACATAGAGCAGTTTATCTCCAACTTCTATGAAGGTTTTACTGCGGTTCAGAATTCCTCAGGCCCTAAAAGTCCGCTTCTGCTTGTGTCTATTCTTGATCTGCCGTTTTTCATCTACCTCTCATTATATTATTTCAAGGCGAACAGACTGAGAGAGAAGCTGAGATATTTGATCTATCTGGCTGTCATTCTGTCGTTGTGCAGCACTACCTATATGGAATACAGGCATTATCAGGAGAAAAACTTCCTGACGGATATTTCGAAGAACATGTTTCTTGGCGAATCCCGCATTGTGCAGAGGTACGGGACTTTGATCAACAATGGTGTCAGTATTTATAACAATAAAAGCACCGAGGATTATATTAAAGGTTTCAAATATGGCAAGGAGCAGACGAATAAAACGGAAAAGGAAAATAAACCGAATATTTTCGCCATCCAGGTAGAATCGATGGATGCCTCCGTTGTACGTGAGAAGCATGATGGTAATTATGTCATGCCCTATTTGAATTCGTTGGCCCAAAGCAACGTTTATTACCCGTATATGATGAGTTATCATCTTGGCGGAGGAACCTCCGACAGCGAATTCTCCGTCATAAACAGCGTGGAACCGATTGTCGGGTACCCCTCTATCAAACTGACAACCTACAAAGCGCCGAATTCATTCGTGTCCAGACTGGATGCGGCAGGCTATGAAGCGAATGCGTTCCACGGGAATGTGGGCAGGTTCTATAACCGGGATGTGGCGTTTCACAAGTTCGGTTTCAAAGAATTTTACGACATAGCCAAAATGGGAATGAAGGACGTAGGATGGGGCGCTCCGGATGCCGACATGTTCAACTATGCGCTGCAGAAATCAAAAGAGGAAACACAGCCGTTCTTTAACTACACAATTACGATGACCAGTCACGGACCGTTCACCAATGCATCAAATTATTATAATAATCCTGCTTATAACGATATTCAGGAGAAACTGGTCAAGGATTATTTCAATTCCATGTCTTATGTCGATGAATGCATCCAGGCATATGTGCAAAAGATACAAAAGGAATATCCCGGTGCCTATATTTTCATTTGGGGTGATCATACGCCCAAAATAGAGAGTAAGGTTTTCAAACAGTCGGCAGTGATGATTGACGGCAAATTGTATGAATTCGTTCCGTTTATTGCTATAACTCCGGACAAGCAGGTATATGCGGAACAGAAAAATGCGGCAACATTTCTGGATGTCGCACCTACAATTATGAATGCATCCGGAATCAAGTTCAACATACTGTCAGATGGAACGAATCTTCTGGAGCCGGGCGGAACGCTTGGGAAAATACCATACCGGGGATTACAATGGGACAGGGCGGCCCTGTTCGAAAAAATTTCAGAAGCAATGAAGCCCTAACCGGCTGGTGCAGGAAGGAAATAACCCATAAATGATCAACAGGGAAATAAGCGGCAATACACAATCCCTAAAAGCCTCGGTTTTATCGGAATTAACCGATCTATACGATATTTTGCCCGATAGCGGCAGCTTTCTGCCGGAGCAGCTTCTGAACGGACTGGCAGCCATCTCAAGTAATATCAACCGTGAGATAGCTGTATATCTCAACCGCAGAGGAGCAGTGCTGGATATCAGCATAGGGGACAGCGGCACGGTGACACTTTCGAGTGTTGAGGGAAGAAGGAGCAGTATAAGGCTTTCAGGTGTGCGCTGCGTTCATACGCACCCGAATGGGGACTCGATGCTTTCCGCAGTGGATATCAATTCGCTGCTTGTTTTAAAGATGGATGCGATGGTGGCGGTTGGTATAAGGGGCGGGGCAGTCTGCGGGATCACTGCCGCACTGCCGGCAGCAGGTCCCCAGGATACCTGCAGCAGGACAGATGGAAATATGCCAGGAGGCACTGTTGAAAGTGCGGGCAGAAGTGCGGATTTTTTCGGGCTATTCAGAACTTGTACAGAAATGGATTTTCTTCTTGAACTCATTTATGAGAGAGAGAAGGCTTTTTCGAAACAATCCGGAGATATTGCAACGGAAAATGAACGAGCAGTGCTGGTCGGCCTGGAGTTGATCAAGGAGAGGCAGGGAAATTCAAAAGAAGAGGCTGAACGTTCTCTTGACGAACTTGGAGAGCTTGCCCGTACAGCGGGTCTTGTCGTACTTGATTCGGTACTTCAGAGAAAATCCGCAAGAGATGCGGCTTTCTTTGCGGGACGCGGAAAAATAGAAGAACTGGGCTTGAGGCTCCAGGAACTTGGAGCGGATACCCTTGTGTTCGATGATGAACTTTCAGGTGCCCAGATCAGAAATATAGAGGAATTAACAGGTGCCAAGGTACTGGACAGGACCATGCTTATTCTCGATATCTTTGCACAGAGAGCCAGGTCGAAGGAAGGCAAGCTTCAGGTGGAACTGGCGCAACTGAAGTACAGGCTGCCGCGTCTGACAGGTATGGGGGGACAGCTGTCACGGCTGGGCGGCGGCATCGGAACAAGAGGGCCGGGTGAAAAAAAGCTGGAGACGGACCGAAGGCATATAAGAAGGCGTGTCAGCGTGCTGGAAGAGGAACTGGATATCATTGCACGCCGCAGGGAGCTTACCCGTGATAGCAGGCGGCGCAATTCCACCCCGGTTGCCGCACTTGTCGGCTATACCAATTCAGGAAAATCCACGCTGATGAACAGGCTTTGCAGCTCTGATGTACTGGTTGAAGACAAGCTCTTTGCCACACTTGACCCGACTGCCAGAAAGCTCATATTGCCCAATGGAATGGAAATAATTCTGGTTGACACTGTCGGTTTTATCAGAAAATTGCCGCATGAATTGGTCGAAGCTTTCAAATCGACACTTGAGGAGGCCGTATCCGCCGATTTGCTGCTGCATGTCGTGGATGTATCCGATGAAGAGGCCGAAGTGCATGTCAAGGTTGCCGAAAACATAATGCGGGGCCTCGGCGCAGTCGGGAAGCCTGTCCTGCTGCTGCTGAACAAACTTGACAAAGCGGCCGGCAGTGAACGGGCAGCCGCCTTGCATTATGGCGGGAATACCCTTGAGATATCTGCGTTGAACGGTGTCGGTATGGATGCACTTCTGACCGCTATGTCAGAAACACTTGTACCGGATGAGGAAGAGCTCCTGATGCAGATTCCGTATAGCGAGGGATGGGTGATGCCCTATCTTCATGAAAACGGTACGGTATTGGCCCAGGATTATTCCCAGGAGGGTGTATCCGTTAAAGTAAGGCTAAAAAGGTCGAAGGTAGAAAGAATACGAGAATATGTAGTAACATGACGAGTATTGTTAATAAACAGTTAAGAAATAAAATGATGAACATTTATTAAAGTTGAATAAAATTTACATATAAGGTATCATAATAATAAAATAACGGAAATGTCACCAATGCTAACAAGCAGGCATTCCGGCTGAAAGGAAGGGACCTTTATATGTTAGTTAGAAACTGCGCGGGAGGCATCGTCTTCTGCGGAAACAAGGTGTTTCTCCTTAAGAATGAAAAAGATGAGTGGGTTTTTCCAAAAGGTGTCATTCGACATGGAGAGTTGTCTAATGAAGTAGCACTCAAGAGAGTGAAAGAGGAAGCCGATATCGCATCGGAGATCGTTTCTACAGCTGGGCAAACCAATTATGAATTCTTTTCCGTAACTCGTCAAAAGCCGGTCTGCAACAAAATCATCTGGTATATCATGAGATCAAACAACAACTATTACAAAGTCAATGAGCAGGAAAAATTTATGGATGCGGGGTATTTTGAGGTCGAGGAAGCCATGAGACTGGTTACTTATAGTCAGGATAAGGCATTATTGAACCTTTCGTTCAGGATGTTCAAGGAAATCACCGCAGTAGCCGTTTAGAATATTTGAACGACATCATTTACGGGTCTGATTACGAAATTATTTTATTATTGTAAAAATGAATAGTAAAAACGTTTATAATAGATGATAGCAGGAAATTCTGCTATCATTTGTTTTACCCGGATCAATTGAACAAATATCGGGTAAAAGTCAGGTTTAGGAGTTCATACATGCGAAAGGAATATCTGACCGTATCCGGCGAAGCGGCGGCTGAACTGGAGGAGAAAAAATCACGCTTTATCGCGACGGTAAAGCATGTGGAAACAGAAGAAGAGGCGCAAGCCTTCATAAACAGCCTGAAAGCCAGGTGTTGGAATGCTTCTCACAATGTATACGCATACTATCTTTGCAGGGATACTGTCCTGCAAAAGTTCAGCGATGATGGGGAGCCCTCGGGGACCGCGGGCCTGCCTGTACTTGAGGCAATAAAAAAGCTCGATGTGCAGGATGCTGCCGTGGTTGTGACAAGATACTTCGGGGGAACACTGCTTGGTGCCTCAGGGCTTGTCAGGGCCTATGGCAGATGCGCAGTTCTGGGAATTGAAGCTGCCGGGATTGTCAAAAGGCTGCTTTGCATAGAAGCAGGCATTGCACTGGATTATTCACTGCTTGGGAAAGTACAGGCAATCATCGCATCAAAGGGATATAAGATAAAGGACACTATCTATGCACAGGATGTCGATATCTATTTGTATGTTCCGGTTGACGAATTTGTCGAATTCTCAGCATTGCTGACCGAGGCGACAAATGCCAGGGCTTTTGCATATGCAGGGGAAAAAACATATATAACCGTAGAAGTGTAACCATAGGAGAGTAAACATAAGATAAGGAGTGTGAAGAAATGCTTGAAGAAATGATGCTGGGAAAAAAGGTATGGGCTGTTGTCGGAGCAAACGAAGATCCCGGCAAATATGGGAACATGATATACAGAAAGCTTTTGTCCAGGGGGTATGAAGTCTACCCGGTCAATCCCAACTATGAGAACCTGGAAGGTCACAAATGTTATGGAGACCTGTCTTCCCTTCCTGTCAAACCCGATGTAATTGATATGGTGGTATCGCCCAAGAGAGGGAAACCGGTTATTGAGGAAGCGGCAAAGCTTGGAATTAAGAATATCTGGCTTCAGCCGGAAACTTATGACGAAGAACTGCTGAAACTGATTGAGGACAAAGGGCTGACAGTTGTACAGGCCTGCGTTCTGGTGGCACTGAGGTAGACTTGTTGATACCATTCTGATTGTAAATGAGATTCTATACTATAAAGAATGGAATTTAGAACCCATTAAAATGCAAAAATGGTAATAATACAACCCTTTTTTGTTGAAATATGTAAATAAGTGTAGTACACTAAATAATATAAAATACTTTAAGGGAGGGTTTTTATGTACAGGATGGAAGTAAATACTGCTAACAAGACATTCTACATTTTTGCCGAGGGATTCTTTACCATGGAAGAAGGACAAAAATACGCAGGTGAATATCAAACGAAAGTAAGCTCGTTTAAACCAGAAGAGTATAACCTTATTGTTGACGCGAAGGGGGTAAAACCTTCGAGTCCCGAAGTTGCCGAAGCATTGCAGTCAGTTATGGGTTTGTACATTAATGTTCCTTTCAAAAAAAGATTTATGGTTAAGCTTGAATCTTCAATAGCGCAGGGTCAAGTACAAAGGCTTGGCAAATCTCTGCCCGGATTCGATCTTATAGAATTTGTAGACACGTCGGATGAGGCTCTTAGAAAGATTAAATAAGGACAATCTCTCCATAGGATATCATTCTATGGAGAGATTTTTTTTCTAGGACTTATACAATATGGAACAGATATTATAGCCTGCTCCTACTGAACAAAATACGACATAGTCTCCCTTATTAATTTTGTTATTCTCCAATGCATCATGAAATGCTAAAATTGGACTGGTTACACCGGTATATCCATATTTGTCTCCTACATATGAGTGCATGTTCTTTTCCAATCCGAGCATTTCCAGGGCCAATTCCGCGTCAGGCCTGGAGAATTGCGAGAACATGAAATTTTTAATTTCAGAAATATTGATACGATTCTTTTCTAGCAGAGTATGAATCAATTTGCACCATTCTTTGGCTATGAAGCTAGTATCAAAGGGTTCCAGCCTGAATTTCTTATCTTCGATATTAACGGTGGGATCATACATCTTTGTAAAACCTGCTTTTGGCATGACGAATTTATCTTTGACACAAGGATCTGTTTGAAAGTTGGAATCTATGAATCCGAACTTTTCAGGAGCTTCAATTCGTTCAAGTACCAGTGCGGCTCCTGAATCGGCAAAATTTGAATAGACAACAGGGTCAATCTGGCTTGATATCAGACTTGCAAACATACTTCCAACAACAAGAGCCTTTTTTATCCGTTCATCACTCAACATGATCCTGCTGGCAACATTTATTGCAGTAAGCATGCCAATACAATTTGAATTAATATCGAAAACCAGGTGCGCATTTTTCGCTTCTAATTCTCCGTTAAGGAGTAGTGCATTTGAAGGACATAAAAATTCAGGGGTATCCGTAGCAAATATTATCATATCAATATCTTCAGAAGCAAGGTGTGCATTTGCCAGTGCCTTTTTTGCTGCTGCAGCTCCCATTGTTATGACATTTTCATTTTTTTTATCAGCAAAATACCTTTTTTCTCGCCCAAGAGTGTTCATTAAGCCTTCGACTTGAATATCCATTTTTTTGAAATGATCTATAAAAAATGCATTATCTATTTCATTTGACGGATGATAGGTCCCTATTCCTGAAAAAACAATGTTCTGATACATATAAAGCCCCCTTATCTATTTTGTGATTTCTATTGCATAAACAGATATTATAGCATAAGTGTAATTAATACCCTATAAATATAAATAAAGGTACAATTTCAAATATTTATAAAATACTAATAGTTACATTATAGAATAAATGTAAAAATATATCAAGACAATTATAGAAAATTTTATATTATTTTAATTAAAATTGAAAAAATACAAAGAATTATGAGGCGACGGGGCGCATATCGGCAAATTCTATATTTGCAGCTTCGGAAATCCTGCAGTAATAATCGTTCAGGCCGGATTCACCTGTTGAATCATTCACATGCATCAGGGGCAGATCAATAACGAACTCGCAGCCGCTGCCCTTTTCACTGATTACATTAATATTACCCTTATGAAGGACGACAAAAGACTTCACTAGTGAAAGGCCAATCCCGCAGCCTTCATTTTCAAGTAAGGGGTCATTCCCGGCCTGTTTATACCTGCCGAAAACCTCCTCCTGCGTCTCAGCCGGGATGCCGACACCGGAATCCTTCACAGTGATGCGGATGCTGCTGTCTTCTGTCATATAAGAGGATACATCTATTGTTCCTCCAGGTTTAGTGAATTTTATAGAATTGGATAGCAGATTTAAAATGATACGCTCCATTTTCTCAATATCGACGGCAGTTTTAATGGGTTCGGACGGTTTGGCATAACGAAGTTCAAGCTGCTTTTGTGAGGCGTAGGGCATGACCGACTGGACAATTTCTTCAAGCAGGGTACAAAGATCACAGTTAACCGGTTTGAGATTCAGATATCCTGCTTCCATTTTCGTCAGGTCCAGCAGGTTGTTGGTCAGGCGAAGCAGCCTGTAACAATTGTGCCGTATGATCCGGAAGTTCCTGTTTATCATGTCTTCTTCGTTCTGCCCGCCAAGTTTTCGTTCCATAAGTTGAATAGCTCCGAGAATCACACTCAGTGGCGTTTTAAGCTCATGTGTAATATTCGAGAAAAATTCGGTTCTTTTTTTATAATCTTCCAATGTGCCGTCATATAACGAGGAGAGGTTCACAACCTCTTTATTCAGATCTTCGATCCGGTTTTGCTGCTCAAGCATGCTTTTTTCTTTGTCAGCGCTTTCAAGCTTCTGCTTTCTGTGAACCATGTAAAGAAAAGCATTCGAAGCCAGTAGTGAAACAATGCACAAAACAGCAACAGCGAGCAAATACTTGTAATCCATTGAAAGCCCACCCTTTATCTTTTAGCAAGTATGTGTTATCATATATTTGCGGGTTTTACAGCAACCTAAATAAATATAAAATTTACATCATTTACCAATTAAATATTACAAAAATATTAAAATAATGTAAATATATTTTCCGCAGACAGGAAATAAGTTTGTAACTGGAGGTATACATATGTCAGGCCATTCAAAATGGGCGAATATTAAAATTAAAAAAGGCAAATCGGATGCACAACGCGGAAAGGCCTTCACCAAGCTTGGCAGGGAACTGGCAATTGCCGTTAAGGCCGGAGGTGGCAATCCCGATGCAAATTCGAGGCTGAAGGACGTTATTGCCAAAGCTAAAGCAGCGAACATGCCAAATGACAATATCATGAGGAGTATCAAGAAGGCTTCAGGCGATGGCGATGGTGCGGTTTATGAAGAAATCACCTATGAAGGATACGGCCCGGGCGGAGTTGCCGTCATTATCGACGCAGCAACGGATAACCGCAACAGGACTGCCGGAGATATACGGCACTACTTTGACAAGTTCGGCGGCAATCTGGGACAGAGCGGCAGTGTAGCGTTCCTGTTCAATAAAAAAGGACTTATGCTGATTGAAAAAGACGGAAAGATTTCTGAAGATGACCTGATGATGGAAGCTCTTGATGCCGGTGCCGAAGATTTTACCTCCGAAGAGGATTATTTTGAAATCACTACCGACCCCAATGATTTCTCCAAGGTCAGAGAAGCACTGGAGAAAAAGGGTTATGAGTTCCTGGAAGCCGATGTTGAAATGATCCCCACGATGACGACCAAGCTCGCCGACGCCAAACAAATCGAGTTCATGGACAAGCTCATCGAAAACCTCGAGGACATGGACGACGTCCAGAGCGTCTGGCACAACTGGGAGCAGGAAGAGTAGGGCAGGAAGAGTAGGAGTATTTCGTGTGATAAGGATAAAAGCGTTTTAAACAGGATACTTCCATTAATCGATTAAATAGCATTTGACGAGCGTGAGATACTCGAAAACGTTCTTTCAGATCTGGAATCCTCTGATAAAAGTGCGTTCTGATAAGTTTAGGGCAATCAGGCCGGGTTTGCTCAACAAATTTATTTATGTCTACCATAATTTGTAGATGTAATGGTATACTATATATATACTGCTTATTTGCCGAGGATCAAGCGCATACTGATTATGGGGGGTGTTTGTACTATGAAGAAGCTCTCGCTAAGGAGCCTTGTAAATCTAACGCTATTGGTACTTATCGTTTTACCAGTCACGATTACCTTCATTCTATACCTGACAAATCCATCACATTCTTTACTGACAGTTAAGGTTGCATTAGCAGCAACACTGGTGCTGGCAGTTCTAGCTTTCATTATTCAGAACTTATTGTTGGGTGGTTTTCTGAAGGGTGTAAAAAAAATTATTGGCAAGTTGACCAGGGTTGAACAGGGCAATTTGACTGTAGATGCAGAAAAAGGCGGTATAGGGAGAGAGTCAGGTGAACTTGCAGATATTACTGCGAAGTTAACCAAAGGATTCAATGAAATGGTTTCTGAGATGTATTCTTCGTCTACTGAATTCAAACATCTGATCAGTACGGTATCTGATACATTTAAGGAGTCGGCGAAAAATTCGCAGGATATATCCAAATCAACGGAGGCTGTAACAGAAGGCGCAGTCAAGCAGGCAGAGGATTCGGAAATATGTTATAAATTGTCTACGGAATTGGTCGGACAGGTTAAAGCTGTTTCCGAGGCGACGGATTTGATGTCAGCTAAGGCCGAGCTTGTGAAAAATATGACCGATTCCGGTAAAGGCAGTATTTTCGAGTTGCTTGAAAAAAGCAAGCTTTCGGAGACAAATATTGCTGAAATCAATAAGAGTATAGAGGGCTTGAGTACGATGGCCCTAAGCATATCCAACATAACCGAGATGATCACTGCCATAGCCAATCAGACAAACCTTCTTTCATTAAATGCATCCATAGAGGCGGCAAAGGCGGGTGAAGCCGGAAAGGGCTTTGCTGTGGTAGCGGATGAAATTAAAAAACTGGCGGAGAAGAGCCTGGGTTCAGCCCGCAGTATTGTCAAGACAATCGCCGGCGTACAGGATCAGGTCAACAATACAACCGGGAAGATAAATGCCATCACACAAGCGATTATGTATCAGGTTGAGGCTGTGAATAAAACCAATGATGCTTTTAATGGGATAGCTGAAGCCTCGGAAGAATTATTCTCCCAGTTGAATGCCGTTAAAAAAGGTATAAACCGGTTGGATAACTTCAAATCCAGTCTGGCAGGCTCGATCGAAGATATATCAGCTGTGGCGGCTGAAACAGCGGCTTCTTCAGAGGAGATCACCTCGTTGATGTATTCTCAGAACAATTCCGCAGATGTACTGGTAGATCTGTCGGCAGATTTGAAAAGCCTGGTTGAGGATCTGGATGATAGATTGAAAAAATATGTGTTCAGTAGAGTTGAAAAAGTGAAAAAGACTTTTGCTGTCATCACAGTTCTGGATATCCCTTTCTTTGAAGATACTTTCAAAGGAGCTGAGAGGATTGGAAAGAAGCTCGGCGTGGATATTATCCGAGTGGCGCCCAAGGATTGGGGAAAGGAAATACAGACCCAGTTGATTGAGGAATATACCCAAAAGGGAGTGGATGGGATAGCGCTGGGACCCATAGATGCGCCTGAAGTGAGAGAGGCTGTCAAGAAGGCGATCAGCAAAGGAATAAAGGTTGTAACTTTTGACAACGATTTGCCTGATAGCGGTATTAGCGAATTTATCGGTACGGATAATTTTTCTGCCGGTGTAAGCATTGGAGAGTCTACAGTTAAATACCTGAATGGAAAGGGAAAGGTTATTCTTTCTGCAGCAACGGACATTAATGAAAATATGATAGCCCGTATCAATGGCTTTAAGAAAGAGATCGGTAAATACCCTGAGATAAAAATTGTCGGTTATGAAGCAAACATGGTGACCACGGATGAGAGAGCGGAGGCAATCAAAAAAATGCTGAAGGAGCACAGTGATGTGAACTGTATCGTCTACCTGGACTATCAGGGCGCGGAAACCATGGAGAAGCTGATAAAGCAGGTTGCGTTCAATGCAAAGATTATAGGTTTCGACAAGACGGATGAGGCTATGAGAATGTTGAAATCAGGAAAGGCGAATTCAGTTATTGTACAAAGGCCTGAAATCTGGGGAGAACTGGCAGTCAGGAGACTGCACGACCTTACAATGGGTAAGCCGATACCCTCTTTTGAAGATGCAGGAACCTTTGAAATCAATAGAAGAAATGTCTCGATGTATATTTAGGGCTTCCTTATTGGGCAAAATAGGGCATTTGCTGAAGAAGCTCTTTAATCCAATCCTTTTGATAAGGATTCCAGGTGGAGTCTGCGGCGAATATCCATGAACTTGTCGAGTTCCTGGATGTTCGCTATGTTATACTGACGGCAGCATTTTGTACAAACGGACCGGCTGCCCCCATAACCGGGATTTATACTGACAGCCCGGTGGATCCGGAAAAAGGGTCTGGGTTTGAGCCTTTTACAACAGGAACACCGCGGCATGATATCGGGCAGGAACAGTGTAAACAGAACTAAAGCAGAAATTATTAAAAAAATCAGCCATTTATATGAAAAAAGCATAAGAACTCCCCCCTAATAATGTTATTAAGCATGACCTTATTTTATGACAAGCGAGCATTTTAATATTTAAAAAGGGCTGCCGAATATCGACAGCCCTTTTACTAGTAATTAGCAAAAACGTTCATTTTATTACTTTTTCTCAAGCTGATACTGATTTCCCGTGTAGGATTCAAAAACCTTTTTAACGATATTTCCACCAATTTTGCCTGCATCCCTTGATGCGAGGTCGCCATTATAGCCCTGCTTGAGGTTAACGCCTACCTGGCTGGCTATCTCATACTTCATATTGTCAAATGCGGTTTTATTCCTGTTGTTTGCCATATATAGTTCCCTCCTTGTTTTATTTTCGCTGGTTCGTTCCGCAGCGTATTCTTATGGTTTGCAAAAATCGTTCAATTTATTACGGTAATTAGTGCTACTAAAGCTATTCTCTTGCATTGGCCGGATTTTCCCTGAATAGCAGCGAAATTGCATACAAGCCTGAAACGCCGACAAGTGCGAATATAACTCTGCTATATACTGACATGGTGCCTCTGAATAAATTACCGCCGAATATGGCAGTTACAAGGTCATAACCGGCGATTCCGACAAGCAGCCAATTCAGCGCCCCAATAATCACGAGTACCAGCGCCAGCCTGTCCAACGGTGTCCTATTCATTGCAACAACTCCTTTTCTTTGTTTTAGTGATGTTATTATTGCCGTTGCTCACATAATAATTCATTTTGCGATTTGCAATTATAACCATGTTTATTTTTGGAAGGTATTTCTTCAAAAAGTGCGCAATCGGTTTCGATAGATAATGAATTGGAAAGTGCGTTTTCGAGGGTGCATACACCGTCTTGCTGATGAATGCATTTTGAGGAACAGTTAATAGTTGTCATAAGGTTACCCTCCTTAAATATTATTATGTCAAAAAGTCATTAAAAAATACACATGATCAAAAAGTCGGAGACATAATGTCCCCGACCTTTTATTTAAATAACCGGCATCAACCGCGGCAGACACCAGTTAGTATTGATTTCCGGGTGAGTGCAGGTGATTTTGCCGGGTTCCCTGTATATTATGTTGAACTTGACTTAATTGTGTATGCTTCAAATTCTTTTTGTTTGTAGTAAGGTCAGCCTGTTGACACACAAAACGGTACAGTATAAAGTGTTGGATAGTGTTGAGTAAAGCAGGAAAAACGTAATATCAGAATAGAAAGGATAGTGGGAGGTTATCTTCATGGCATTTGTATCAAATCCAAATCTTCCTGAAAAAGCTGTCAGCCTGGCAGTTGTTGATGGACGGATAAGCAGTTGTACAGAAGAACGGCTGAATGCACTCGGAGTCAAAGTTCTGAAGCTGCAGCCCCATAGAGGACTTTATCCTGCCGTATCCTGCCACCCCGACATGCAACTGCACCATATTGGCGGCAAAACTATCGTATATGCGCCTGGAACGGATCAAGCCCTGCTGGACGCTCTTGCATCCTATGACTTTACACTGATTATGGGGGACAGTATCCTGACACCGTCTTACCCCGTTGATATTGCCTATAATGTAGCGAGAGTCGGAAGGTGGTATTTCCATAATCTCAGGCATACCGACCCGGTAATCAGGGCAACTTTGGAAACAATGGGTATTGAACCTGTTCATGTAGAGCAGGGGTATTCGAAATGCTCGCTCCTGCCGGTCGCCAAGGAATCGATCATTACTACTGATGCCGGTATCGCAAGGGCTGCAGAAAAAAAAGGATTTAATGTTTTGCTTGTTGACTATGAAAGGTCGATTTGCCTGCCCGGACTGGATCATGGATTCATGGGTGGGGCGTCAGGTATGCTCGGACATTCACTTTGTGCATTGAACGGTAATTTGCGGAGCCTTGATTGTCTTGATGCTTTTTCATCATTCCTTTCAGCAAATAAAATAGAAATTGTCGAGCTTTCGGAGGAGCAAGTCGTTGATATCGGTTCCATCCTTCCATTGATGACCTATTGACCATTCATTTCTTTCTTTGACCATTCACAAGTATACTATTATTCGTATAGGACAGTATAAGTTATAAAGCCGAACTAGTAACTTACTTTATCTATCTACATATAATATATAAGATATTTTATTGCCGAAGGTGTATTTTGTCATAAACAATATGCAACATATTTTAGCAGGTGACAGCTATGCTGAATAAGTAAAAAAAGGAAAAATTGTAAAATACGTGGGAATATTTGCATATGTCCCATGCTGCATACAACATTTTGCTAAGACATATACTAACACTTGAAGGGATGTGAAGTTGATGCAGTTTCTTTGCATTGGGGTTAACGGCAGCGCTGATGCGGTAATGCAACACATAACAAATGAACTCCAGCAATTGAAAAACAAAAAAATCAATTACTCCATTAATGAGGTGAATTCCGAGGGATCGACTTCCATCATTTGTACGGTAAATGATGGCAGATTTTACAGAGAGAAGTCCATTGAGTCCTACAGGGTACTAAAAACATATATATCGAATGCATTGGCCGATTATATTATCCGACAGTATGAGGAAAGACTACTGACCAGAATCATTCATAGCAACTACTGTTATTTCAATTCAGTTGAGAAGAAGGAAATACTGAGCAAGGCTCTTAATATAATTAGAAATGAAGATAAGAACTTTTTCAACAGCCTTTTCCAGATAAGGAGAAGGAATGTTATTATCAGACGGCTGATGGATTATTTCGATAATTCAAACAATATTATCCTTGATGGCTTCGTGAACTTCAGGCTGAAGGAATATATCAAGGACCTTGAAGACATCGTCGATAAAGCAGTGGATGACTTTCTTATGGATCGTGAGTATAGGGAATTTATCAGATTGCTGAGGTATTTCGTCGATATACAGGAACCCAAGCTCGATACCGTCCATGTCATTGTAGGGTACGATAACAGGTATACCTTGTTGGATGAGTCAAAAAAGGAAATAACCAATGAGTGCATACAAGAGTATGTTAATGAGATAGCCGAAGGAGAAATTAACTATGATGATTTGCTGGTCAGCTCTCTTATTACATTCGCGCCCCGAAAAATCATTATACACGGAACGGATCAGTTCCGGAACAAGGAACTGATGGAAACCATCAAAAATGTTTTTTCAGGCCGGGTCGTAACCTGCCAGGGCTGTGAGGTTTGTGCCGTGAGTCTGGTCAAGAGTGAAACGAAGAAATAGGCTGGCGATCGCCAGCCTTATTTTTTGCTTATTTTACATAATGAGCTCACCTAAAGGGTTTTTCTACAAAAAAATTTTTCTATAGATATTGACAACTGGAGATGAAATGATAAAATATATCGTGTAACACAATATCATGTATAAACAGATTTGAATTTATACATAATATAGTTGGGTTACTAAAATTAAGAAAATTAATTTTTTACTAAAGATAAAATACTAAAGAACAAACGACAAAAACACAAAGCATACAAATGAAGAGAATCCGGGGAAAGAAAAGAGAGTCAGCGACTCTCTTTTTCCCTTTTCTATAGAGATTGCCGCCAAAGTTCCTCGGGGTGCCGCGGGCTGGTTGTTGACTTAGGTCAAGTGTTCGCCTGTGTACCCTGGGAATTTTTTTATTGGTACTTTTATGTTATAATGATGACGAGGCAGAGGAATGTCTCGTTCTGAGGTTATAGTGACAGGCGTACACTATTAAATTTCTGGAGGTACAGGTTTGAAATCAATTGGTTTTGTGGGGCCCAGCGGTTCCGGAAAAAGTCACAGGGCTTCATGGGTTGCAAGAGAAAGAGGAATAACATTCATTATAGATGATGGCCTTCTTATTAAAGTGAATCAGGTTATCGCAGGAAGCTCGGCAAAAAAGGAAAAGACAAGAATCGGTTCTATTAAAAGAGCTTTGTTTAATGATCAAACGCATGCCCAGGAAGTCATGAATGCCATCAAACTGCACAAGCCTGATTCAATACTGATCCTGGGAACTTCCGATGAGATGGTCAGCAGAATAGCGCAGAAACTGGAACTGCCGGAAATAAGCGAGACTGTGTATATCACCGATGTTGCCGATGAATTTGAGATAAAGCAGGCCATTGCCACAAGAAGGCAGCAGGGCAAGCATGTCATACCGGTTCCTACCTTTGAAATCAAAAAGGATTTCTCAGGGTATTTTCTTGATCCTCTTCAGATCTTTCGCAGGAAAGGAAAGGGCAATTTTCAGCTTGACGATGAAAAATCCGTTGTCAGACCGACCTTTAGCTACCTTGGGAACTATACCATCTCCGACTACACCATCTATCAAATAGTAGAATATGTAGTGACCAATATAAAAGGCGTCAGCAAGATCTCGCGCTTCAGAACGGAGAACCGGCCGGACGGTATCACGATGGAGATGGATCTGATCCTTATATATGGCTGCCCAATCAGGTCGTTGATCCAGGATATTCAGCAAAAAGTGAGCGAAGAGGTTGAAAAGCTGACGGCGCTGAATATCAAGCAAGTCAATGTCACTGTAAAAAGCCTTGTCATTGAAAAGTAGCAGTGATTTTAATGGTATGAATTTTTGTTTTGTACTTAGCTTTGAAGATACTTTGTGGTGGCAAAGAAATAGGCAATAGATTTTTTCGCCTTCCGCGGATGGATCCGGAATATTTGAATATCAAATTCTTGCAAAAGTCCCATACACCTTAAATAGCACATCTTTCCTTGATTTATTCCCGGATGCGTATTCTTTATTCATGCATATGGATTCCGGTTTCTTAATACTCAATCTTATTGTCGGCAAAGGGAACGTAGAAACAGATAATGCATAAAAATTCTACATTAAACAACAAAATATACATAAAAGGTAATAGTTGACAACAACAAAATATTTGGTTAATATAGTGATATTAAATACTTATTTGGCTTTTTAATAAGAATCCTGTAAATAAGGTTTTTCGGAGTTACCAAAACTTGAAAATACAAATGACAAATGAATATAAGGTACAAATTCTGAAAGATGTTAATTGTCCCTATGTCGCGTTAACGTATGATGCTGAAATAACAGGTTTGGCTTTGCAGTGCTAAATGTTTCTTATTTGGGATCGGTATTCTTTTTGCTTAAATGCATATTTTCCGCTTCTTCTGTGCAGACGGGTCTATTAATTTCAAGAGAGGAAAGACATCAATATGTGGGAATTAATGGTAAAAGGTGTTTGTGTAAATCCTGGATCTGTCAGAGGTGAAAGCAGGCTTGTAAGTTCTATGGAAGATATTGAGAAGGTTTGCCCCGGGGACATTATAGTTTTGCCTGATAGCCATCCTATGTATGCATTGGCAGTAATGTCTGCATCGGCGGTTATTTGTGAATCTGGCGGAAAATTGTCACACATCTGCATTGTTTCCATGGAAATGGGAATTCCCTGTATTACTCAGGCGACCGGGGCGATGAACAATATTAGCAACGGCCAACAAATATATGTTGATGCAGAAAGGGGCGAGGTATATCTTGTTGAATGAAAAATACAAGATACAGGCATATAAGCAATCCTTAAAATCTGCATGGGGTTATAACGATTATAATGATTGGCCCATTAAATTTAATTCTATCATGCATTTGTTCCTGGAAGAGTTCACGCAGGAAATATTGGATGATCTGGATGAAATTACGAAGCAAGGTATCCCTGCACAGGATGTAGCACGTGCATTTTCCAATCCAGCCAGGATTTACAGGATTATCAATTCCGTGTTGTTTGGAATGAAAAAACTTGGCAAGAGTATAAACCATCAAAAGGAAATTACTATTTATCTGCTTGATCTGGTAAAACAATTGAAATTCGGCTCGGAATTTAATGAAGAGGGGATCAATATAATTTTAGGACCGAAAGAGCTGGATACCGTTTGCAGGGAAATCCCCCTAAAACGTGCCGATGAAAATTCATCAGCACTATTACAAAGGTTCTGCGGGGTTATGTGGGCATATACAGAGGTGATATTTTTCCGGGCACATGATGTGACAAAAGAGATTCATGGCCCCTATAAAATATCCGGGTCATTTTCTAATTTGCTTATTCGGGAATACATGAATTTGAACCCTTCGATAATTTGGAGGGATACGCCGTTACTACCCTTTGAAGACATTTGTGTCTATACGGAATATTCATCTGATCTGGCATTGTCTATAGATTCGTACAACCATCTTTTTTTGCAGAACGGTAACTATAAGAACGATTTGCTTTCCTATGCGGTCCGATGCGGCGATAAGCTGCTGGACATCAGTGATTTGCCGGAAATCATTAAAATGATGTTTGAAACGATAAAGAGTATTCATCAATGGGCGGACCAGGCGAATTGGCATGAGATTACCAAACGCTATGCAGATATATATTGGTATAGGAAAAAGCCCCTTCGCAATATACTTGGACTTGATTGGACAGTCCCTAAACAGGTATATGAAAAAATCGATAATGGTGAAATAGATGCAAGGAGAAAAGAGAATTTATCTGCAGAACAGATTGACAGGTTAATTCAATTGATCGTATAGGAAATAAACAACATTTTATATAAATTCTAATCAGTAAACTCCCTTTCAATAAAAAGAGATTTTCGGGAGTGTTTTAAAGGAGAAATGATTTTGTGATTAATTTAGAGAAAATTGCCGCGCATCCCGATAAATTGAGAAGGATGGAGGGACGCATACAGGAAAGGAACGCTGGATGGTATAAGACCCTTTGGCCAGTTATGGCTGATCTGTCGCACATACCGTATGCGATTGTCAAAAGTGAGGCTTTATCTGTATTAGCATATGGAGGGACCGGATTCAGGGATTCCAATGATATCGATATTTTAGTTTCAAGAAGCAGTTTAATGCAAATAGATGAAGTGTTCAAAAAACATGGTTTTAAGACACTTTTGACAGACGAACATGGCAATCCGAGGGAGCTTTCAAGGGCTGAGAGGGTTATGATGCTGAATTCACATCAGGTGATACCCTATGTCTTCGAGTTAGGCGATGACGTTAAAGCATTGGATGTTGATGTAAATGTAGATATTTATTGGGGAGAGTATACAGGGCCAAGAATCAGTATGGACGATTTTTTATCCGATACCATAAATATCGAGTTGTATGGACAGAGTTTCAAGACCCTATCCATTCTAAAGACTTTTGTTGGGGTGTGCCTGCATCATTATAGGGAAATGAATGCTCCATACATTTTTAAGATTTGTAATCCTTTCACAACCCGCATGTTTCAAGACATATATTGTCTGTACAAGCGGCACATGGAAAAGGATCTGGAGCATTTGCTGGATTATGCCCAAAAGTACTCAATCCAGGAATATATTTATTTTATGCTGTATTATACGAGCCTGGCCTTTACTGATAAATCACTGTCAGACAGAGTGAAGGTTTTTGAAACTCCTGAAGGAAAAGAGCATTTGAATAAGTATGGTCTGTCTGATGGAGAAAGAAAGGATTGGAGAACTGACTTTTTTGACAGGCTGGATGCACAGGAAATATATAGCACCATAGAATCAGATTTATCAGTTCTTGATAAAATGAAAATTGATGCTGTCTGGGGTATGCTTTAACTACCACTTTATAACTGAACTTTTATATGCCGGATACATATAATGATGAATTCATTCTCCAATCTTTCAGGAATATAATACCGGAGAGCGCGGTTCAGGAATTTGTCAGATGCCTCTGGAAATGAGAGTAAAGGGCAGAAAAGACGGATAGTCCTGAATCCTTTTTTCATTATACGCAGCTATATTTACAGAGGGGTTCAAATGAATAGTTTCTTGAAACAACTGGGGGTTTATCAGCTACTCATCAGTAATTCATTCCGCCAGCGATATACGTATCGTTCCGGAGTCTGGATGCAAATTCTTGATGGGATTTTGTTCGTGTTCATGCAGGGCAGCCTTTGGACAGCGTTAATACGGACCGGATATGCCAAGGTGACGTTAAAAGAAATGATATCCTTTGTCGTTATCAATTCTTTAGTTAACTATGTTACATCTTTCAATGCGGCCAGTAACATTTCCAATCGAGTAGAAGACGGTTCAATCGCTACCGATTTAATCCTCCCAATCAATTTTAAGTGGAAGCTCTTTTTTGAAAATATTGGAGAGAACTTTTTTGATGTAATTTTCTCGGGAGTTTCAGGATTAACAGTTGCCCTTATTCTTTATGGCACAGCTGCGCCTGCTGGATTGTGGCAATTCGCGGCTTTTTTACTTACTGTAAGTTTTGGTATACTGATTTCTCATCAAATTATATATCTATTTGGGTTATCAGCCTTTTGGATTATCAAGCCCTGGTATATTAGCTTCCTGACAGGTGCATTGACCAAACTTTTCGGGGGTGTCGTTATACCTCTATGGCTTTATCCGGATTGGCTCGTTACGATTAGTAACTTTCTGCCATTTCGCTTTATTACCTATGAACCTATCCAAATTTATCTGGGAAAGCATAATGGCTTTCAATCTCTTGAATGTGTGATCATGCAGGTATTTTGGATACTATTGCTTCTTATTGTTGAAAAGGTTATTTGGACAAAAGCTTCTAAAAAGATTTTTGTTCAGGGGGGATAAATATGAAGCTTTTTTCAACTTGGATATCATTTATTGTCTTTAAGTATAAAATGGTTATGGAGTATAAAGGTGCTTTTTGGGCAGCAACTGTTTCCCAGGTACTATGGTATGGAGTGGACTTTCTATTGATTTGGGTAGTTGTCAGCCGATTTAAAAATTTGGCCGGCTGGAGTGCGGATGAAATTATTTTTCTTTATTCCATCCAGCTTATTACCTATGCAATCGCAGGTACCTTCTTCTTCAACAGTTGCACATCTCTTGGTAAACGCATCCAATCCGGTGCATTTGACGAATCGCTTACAGTACCTGTACATCCGCTACTATATGAGGTAATGTCTAATTATAATACGGATTATATACGGCATATATGTTTGGCTCTTATCATTTTTATTACAAGCTTTGTGCGCTTAGGGCTTAGTTTGACCATTTCCAGGTTTTTCATGCTGATTATTTTTTTGATGGGAGGTGCATTAATACAGGCAGGGGGATTATTAATCTTTTCAGCACCTAACTTCTGGATGATTCGTGGAGAAAAACTGCTGAATCTGTTCTTCTATGAAACCATCAGTTTTATACGATATCCCATCACGATATACCCCCTTGTTTTACAGGGAATTTTAATCTTCGTACTGCCTTATGCCTTTGTCAACTTCTATCCGGCTCAATATTTTTTAGGCAAAAGTGATTTTTCCATCTTCAGTCCGGTTTTTCAGTATTTGACCCCTGCAGTGGGTGTCCTGGTTTTTTTGTTTGGTGTGTGCTTCTGGAATTGGAGTCTAAAAAGGTATCAAAGCACAGGTTCATAAGAGGAGGATATTTATGGCTTTTATTGAAGTAGACGATATCTCCAAGAACTATCAGATCTACAAACATGAAAAGGGATTCCTCAATAACATAAAGTCCTTGTTTCACAGGGAATACACAGTCAAGGAAGCAGTCAGGCATGTCAGCTTTTCCATTGAACGTGGGGAAAAGATCGGATACATTGGAATGAATGGCGCAGGAAAATCCACGACAATAAAGATGCTTTCAGGCATTCTGACCCCCAGCTCCGGTACAATTTCTGTCGGCGGATTGATTCCCTATGAGCAGCGCAGGGAAAATGCCAGACAGATGGGGGCTGTATTTGGACAACGTTCCAGACTTAACTGGGATTTGCCTATGGCCGATACTTTTGAACTCTATCGTAAAATGTACGATATCGATCCTGATCGTTTTGAACGTAACATTCAAGTTTTTACAGAACTTTTAGATATGGGAGAGTTCATAAACCGTCCCATACGCCAATTAAGCCTGGGGGAAAAAATGCGGGCAAATCTCGCTTTGGCCTTTCTTCATGATCCTACGGTGGTATATCTGGACGAACCTACCATAGGGCTCGACGTGGTTGCCAAAAGCCGGATCCGGGAGTTTATCCGGGAAATCAATCGAAGCAGTAAGGTCACGGTTATGCTTACGACGCACGATATGACGGATATAGAAAAGATTTGCGAACGTCTGATTTTTATCCATCATGGTGAAATTTTTTACGATGGTTCACTGGCAGAATTTAAAAATACTTTCGGTTCGGGCTATAAAATTATTGTGATAAGCGCTGATACTTTAGAAACAGATCATATCGGCTTAACGCTGATATCGTATGAAGACAGCAAATACGTTTTTACAGGAGATAAACGTACTCTTAGTGTTGAACAGGCCCTTGCTGCTATTACAGGACAAAAGAAAATCATTACATCATTGCAGGTAGATGAGTCTTCCATCGAGAGTATTGTGATGAAGATAGCGGGTCATACAGAACAATAACGAGGCAAAAGATATTCCTCACTTCTTGGCTCTTTTTCTTTAGCAAAAAGCCTGGGTGGTGGGTACTGATTCTGTTTTACGGGCGGCGAGCATATCTCCCGCCTCGCTGAATCGCAGCAGCGGTAAAGAGTTGTTTCTACAGCCGGAACATTTTCACTTGAACCGCTGTGTTATGAGGGGAGGATTATTATGACTTACAGTAATAGCGAAATCATTGAAATATTATCGAATGTCCTAAATGTGGATGCGGCAGAATTAAACAATATTGACCCAAATGATCATTTGGAACGATACGGCTTAGTGTCAATAAATACTATTAAATTAATATCTTTGCTGGAAGAAAAATACGAATTTGAATTTCGGGATGAAGACTTAATTTTTGACAAATTTAATACACTTAATAAACTTTATGTTCTGTTAAATAATTATTAATGAGGTATTCATAATGAGTCTGCTGGAAATAGTGATGAATAATAACAAAAAGTCTGCGCAAATGGAAAGTGTCCATAAAGAATCTATGATGTTTATTTCTAATATCACATTGGAGCCATATTTCACATCACTATTGAGTGACACTTTTTTTAGCAGTAATATTTATCCGGTTATTTCTATAGTCCGCTATGAAGATTTTTCTTTTGAAGAAAGGGAAGAAGAACTGCTAAAAGCAGACACCATAATTATATGGCTGGATTTATATGCTCTCTTCCCTAATTTGTCTGTGGATTTTATAAGCAGGGAAAAGGGGATAGAGGCAACCACTGATGAGTTGGTGTTGATATGGAAACGGTTTATTTGCAGGTTATGTGATTCATCCAGTGCTCGAATACTTTGGTTCGGTTTCGAAGATTATAGTATTCAATCCAATATCTACTTAGGTAATATCTTTTCAAAGCATGAAGTTGCCGACGAGCTTAATCAAAGGTTATTTGTTGAATTTGCAGACAAGGTTGCGTTCATTGATCTTAAACGATTAATTGCACTGACAGGGATAAATAATGCCTTTGATCAAAAACAAAAATACCGGTGGGGAAACCCCTACAGCCAATTGCTCATCAAAGAAGCTGTAAGAGAAATTTTTAAGCAGTACTTGATTATTCATGGGATAACAAAAAAATGTATCATTCTTGATTGTGATAATGTGTTATGGGGTGGGGTTTTGTCCGAAGACGGAAGGGAGAATTTACAGCTTGGCGGCATAGGCCCTGGGTTGAGGTTCCAAAACTTTCAGCGTTTTTTATTACAGATGTATTATTCCGGGGTTATCCTGGCTATATGCAGTAAAAATGATTTAAATGATGTATTGGAGATGTTTAGAGCTCATTCTGAAATGTTATTGAAGGAAAGACATATCTCTTGCTTTCAAGTCAACTGGGATCAAAAGTCCGATAATATTAAAAAGATTTCTGAAGTGCTCAATATAGGCTTGGAGAGTATGGTATTTATTGATGACTCCGAATTTGAAATAGAATCGATTAATACTATACTGCCAGAGGTAACTGCAATATTATATGAAAAAGATACCATATATGCAAAATTGGACTGCTTTAATTTATCTGGAAATGTAGATAACCAGGCAATCAAAATTCGTACGGAGACATATCAGATCAATCAAAAAAGACATCAGCTAAAAGCTGAATATCAAACATATGATAAATATTTGGAGAATTTACATACAACAGTCACAATTAGTAAAGCGGATGTACTGTCATTGAATCGGATATCAGAGCTTTCTCAACGGACCAATAAATGCACAAATGGCAAACGATATACGGTGAATGAATTGAAAAATCTGAGAGCAGATGGCATGATACTCTATTCTATTCTTGCATCAGATAAGTTTGGCGATCTCGGGTTGGTTGGAGCAATTTGCATTTATGATAATATATTAAAACTATTTTGTCTGTCGTGCAGAGCATTGGGAAGAAATATTGAGGATCAGATGATTCAATATATTTTTAAACGACATAGGATTGTTGACATTGAGTTTTATTCTACTTCAAAAAACGATGATCTCAGAGGCGTCTTAAATAAATTGATATCGGCAGAATAATTGTGGGGGGGGGTTTATGATGCGGGAGAAAAAATTAAAGATGGAATTGCCGCCGGTTATTGGGTATTTACATCATTCATATCATTTGTCTATTGCGCAAGAACATCCTTTTTTTAATGAATGGTTCTTTTGTAACTATATACAACTTAAATACTATCCTAAAAAAGACTGGTTGAATTTTTTCAGTATGGATATACATTATAATCACTTCCCTTTACTGGATGTGCAGATATTAAGGAGTGAAATAATTAAAAATAATAAAATAGATGTAGTTGAGTTCGTTATAAATTGTATTGAAAGTGATTATTATGTCTGGCTTTATATTGATGAATTTTATGATCCGGATAAAGAAGCTTATAATACCTGGCATCATACCCATGAATATCTGTTGTATGGATATAGTTGCGATAAATGTTGTTTACACTCGGTAGGCTTCAACAATCAATTTACTCAATCCGCGTATACTTTTTCCGAAATTAGCTTTGATGATTTCTTAAAAGCTTTTAATAATGCGGAAGGTAATTTTCAGATCAAAATACTAAAATGCAATCAAAATGCTTCATATGAGTTTGATATAGTGAATGTAAAAAATATTTTAGAAGACTATGTTAAATCAGAGAATACCTCAAAAAGAAATAGAATGCTTTGCAATCCAACTTCTGACGCGATTTACGGTATGGAGATATACAAATATTTAAAAATGCGTTTTGAAAACCCAATTAACAGCACAACACTTTTGGATATCCGACCATTGCATATCATGTGGGAACATAAAAAATGTATGGTTTTAAGAATTAAGTTTTTGTGTGATCATCAATATTCAGATAATCTCGACCCTATATACAATGCATATCGGGATTTCGAAAAAAAGATCCTGATTCTGAGAAATCTGCAATTAAGATATATAGATACAAAAAAAGATCATTTTATCAATAAAATAATTTCGTATTTAGATGAAATATCCTATGAAGAAACCCAAATACTCACTGAATTGCTGAAATGTATATAGCCATACTTTATGTGTGTGCGCCCATGAACTTGAAAGTCGGGCAACAGGCAACAACAGGCACGGAAAAAAGTGGATTTGTCCGCCAAATACAATGAGATGTTGCGGTGCTTAAAATACAAGAGACTGTACCTGAAGCTCATTTTTACTTCAGGAACAGCCCCTTTATCTTCCATATGCAGGGAGTATCGGCAACTAGGCATCCTCGGACGGATTTCGGACTTTATACGGGCGCATCATATCGTTGTCCTCGTGATCCAGGATATGGCAGTGCCATACATAGCCTGGCCTTGCTGCCGGATTGAATGGAAATCTGTTTTTGCCGGGCACGGAAATCTCTACATGCTGAGGAGCAAAGCGGACCCTGATCGTTGTCACTTGTCCAGGATAAGCCTGAATGGTATCTTTCCAGCCATTTTCATGAGCCGGTGGTTTTATGGGCCCATCCAACAGGTAGGGTTCTACCTGCAGCACTTTTGTCGGATGCTCCAATGGCGGCTGACCGTTAAGGGCCAACCAATCATCCGTATACTTTTCAACCAGAAAATCCTGACGGCTGACCAGCCGGAATTGAATCAAGTGGAGATGGATAGGGTGGGCATCCATCGTGAGGTTCACGATTTGCCAATCTTCGGTGGTGCCTGCCAATGGTTGTTCGGATACAGGCGAATGCCAATTCTGGCCGTTCAGTAAAACTTCCAATGGTCCGTTGGGACCTCCAACCTCAAAAAGGGTCAATGTTCTTATCTTGCTGTTGCAATTCAGAGGAACCAGATAATTCAGGTCTTCAGGCAGTGGCGGCGGCAATATGGCAGGTTTGTCAAGTATCGTAAACTGCAGGAGTTGTCCTGTCGTTTGTGGATCGGGAGGGTCTCCATCCGGAAAAGGAGCATTGGCAGTATTGGTCAGGGTTAATTTTGTGCCAGGTGCCAACTGAGAGAAATCTACCAGGATATCAACCCGTTCAGCAGGGGCAATGAGCAGCGAGACAAGCTGAATGGGCCTGGGAAGGTAACCGCCGTCCGTACCGATTTGCTTGAAGGGCATTCGGTTCGAAAACATCAGATTGTAGAAGCGGGCATTGGAGCCGTTTAAAACCCGAAAACGATATTGCCGCGGCTCGACGTTCAAATTGGGCCATACCCTTCCATTGACCATAATGCAGTCTCCGAAGAACTCCGGTGTCCAGTAGGGATGAATATCCGGGTTCACTCCGGTACTGGGAAATGAGAGGGATCCGTCATCATTGAAAGAGCGGTCCTGTATGACAAGAGGAATCTCATATTTATCTTGTGGCAGCTCGGAATCTTTTCCATCCAGGGGATTATGGGGATCGCGCAATATATAGAAACCGGCCAGACCCATTAAGACATTCAGACGTGTAATGCCCAGGGCATGGTCATGATACCATAGGGTAGTCGGTTCCTGCTCATTGGCATAGTGATAACGGGATTTGATAAAAGCAGGCCCGGTAATAGCCTCCCCAGCAGTATACCACGCTTCGGGGTAGCCGTCTGAAGACGGTTCGGTTTCTCCGCCATGCAGGTGAGTCACAATCGGAACCGGACTTTGAGCCGAAGGAAATCCCGGCGGAAATGGAGGAAACGGTGGCATCGGCATCGGAATATCATTGGGGTCAGCCCAGTGAATAGTCGGATCTACCGCCAATGGCTGCGGCCCTGTCAGGTCATTAATCCATTGCACATTAACAGGAATGTGTCTTTTGGCTTCAAACGTAGGACCGGGGGAGGACCTGAAATCGCAAGTGAGCTTGCCGGTTTCCGAATCTCTGACCTTGCCGCCGTAACCAAAAACAGTTGTTTTGGGGAACCCATCAGGTAATATCTGCTGTGTAAATTCGCTGATTGTCACTTGGTAATCATGGCTTTTCACTTTACCGGTATGATCTCTTATTACAGTTGGCTCATATGTAGGAGGGACAGCCAATTGGCTTGTAAACTTGGGAACATTATTTGGATTTAGCGGATTAGGCATTTGACATCTCCTCTGCTTGATATTTCCGTACCTTCCTGACATCTCCTTACCTTCTTAATATTTTGGCATGAACTTTGGAAGGTGAAGTTTTGTAGTACAATATATGTGAACCGGCAATAGAGTGTGTCTTTTGAACCCGAGAGGGATTATTCAAATTCATACTTGATTTACCCGATATGAATTACTCTTAATTTCCAACAGGTCCGTCAGTATATAAAACGAGGAGTGAATCTGATACTTTTGAGGAGATTCAGATACAATAGAAAGACAAATGATGAATATTTGAAAAAATCGCTTTTGTTCAGAAGTCAGTCCAATTTTGTTTCATGGTCGGAGTTAATTGTACATGACTGATGCTTTCTTTATGTATGGAAAATAGTAGTTAATGGTGGGATAATATGCTAAAATGTTTATAAAATACATGCTAATCTATAAAATTCAGGTATCATGTCATATGGCTCTTTTATGGATATTTTCATATGACATACATGTATGGGCCTCCCACGCAGCCTGAGTTAATTCATGATAAAATAATACATATTCTAGTTGGCGCAATATCAAGTATCATACTCGGAGGTTTTATTTATTTCTATACCATAGCGATTCTATTTGAAAGGCATTTTAGTTCTAAAAGAAAAGATAGAAAATTATTTATATTTGCAGTATTGACAATATTCATAGTAGCAAATGTAAGTGTATCAATAATAGGGTGGAATAGTTTTCAGGACCTGATCCCCTAGAAAGAACTTGGAAAAGGTGATTTTAAGGGTACATCATCCGTGGATGCACTCTGAACAAGGGGGCCTCATCCATCCGTTAACAAAGCTGTCCGCGCAAGGGTGTGCATGGTTTGAGTCCCGGATTTGGTTCCTGAAATAATAGTCCTTGCAGTACACCACATTCCTTCACCGGGTGCGGGCACCGCCAAGGGGAAGGGCTTCGCGGGTCTGGCTCAGGAACGTCGCGACAGCGAAACGTTATCTGAAATGCATTCCACCGACGTCACCCGGGGCTCCAGCCGCCGGGTGAAAATGGACGCTCTGCACAGCAGGAAAAAAGCATTTATGTAGAGGGGGAAATAGTATCGAAAAGCTAATGCTAAGTCTTGCTACATATGAAGATCTGGATATATTGGCAAATATGAATAAAATGCTTATTGAAGATGAAAAGCATGATAACAAAATGAATATAGAGCAGTTGAAAGATAGGATGAAAGAGTTTATAAGTTCATATTATAACGCCTATCTTTTTACGAACGATAATACAGTTGTTGGTTATGCACTTGTCGATATGCAAAAAAATCCTTTATATATTAGACATTTTTTTATCTGCAGAGAATTTCGTAGGCATGGATATGGAAAAGTAGCACTCTCATACTTATTGCAATTATTAGGAACAAAGACAGTTGATATAGAAGTTATGTATTGGAATGAAATTGGTTTAAGCTTTTGGAAGTCAGTAGGTTTTGTTGAACGAAGTATTTATATGAGATTAAAGTAAATAATTTAAAAGGAAATCCGGCCTTGACTCCGCCGTGCGGCCGGAGGGTGGAATACACTTCAGATAACAAAGCTGTCCGCGCAGGGGTGTACATGGTCTGAGTCCCTGATTTGGATCCTGAAATAATAGTCCCTGCAGTACACCACATTCCTTCACCGGGTGCGAGCGGCGCCAGGGAGAAAGGCTCTGCGGGTCCGGCTCAGGAACGTCGCGACAGCGGAACTCTACGAAATGTAGTCCATCGACGTCACCCGGGCCTCCGGACGTCGGGTGAAATAGTGGCAATCTGCGAAATGGTTAAAAACTGCGAACGAATATTTATTTATATTTTCAAAATATGACGCATAGTTGTCAAGTTTTGTATAGTAGAATTATTGAAATTATACACTGGAGGTTTTTTGATGATGAAAATTTCTTTTGAAGTGCAAAACTTTAAAGCAGTAAGAATTATCGGCAAAGAGGTTATTGTTGGAAAGAAAAATCCTGTTCCGGAATTATGGAAAAAGATGTTAAACGATGGTACGAATGAGTTTCTTCAAAGTATGCCTGAGCGAGTATCCACGATTGGAGACACAATTGGCTGGATGGGTGAGTACAATTCACAGACAAAAGAGTTTACTTATATTGCAGGAATATTTGTCAAGCCAGATACTATTGTTCCAAATGGATTTTCTCATCGTGACATTCCTAACTGTCTAATGGGTATTGGCTGGATACAAGGAAACACCTCTCATTTAGAAAAAGGGGCTCATATTAAAACAGAGAAAATAATGAGAGGAAACGGGTACGAGCCTGATTACTCAATCGTTGGGATTTCAATGGAATACTACTCATTCGATAAGTATGCAAATATCAAAGAAGATGGCAATAACACCTTCACTTTTGGGTATTATTTGCCTTGTAAAAAAATTATTTAAACTTCAAATGAGCATAATGTGTAGTTGAGTTATTTCGTATTCTTTAAAATAGATTGAAAGAAGTACAAGAAAAAAAGGGAATCCGGCCTTGACTCCGCCGTGCGGCCGGAGGATGGACTACACATCGTAGAACAATGCTGTCGCGCAGGGGTGTACAAGGTTTGAGTCTCTGATTTGGTTCCTTACATAAAAGTCCTTGCAGTACACCGCATTCCTTCACCGGGTGTTAGCACCGCCAGGGAGAAGGACTCTGCGGGTCCGGCTCAGGAACGTCGCGACAGCGGAATGTTATATAAAATACCGCCCACCTACGTCACCCTGGGCTCCGGCCGCCGGGTGAAAAATGGAACGCTCTGTGTTAATACAAATAGTATGCTACTACTGATAGAATTAAGGAAGGAGATGTTATTTTATGAACTTAGCAAATAAAATTACTGTTGTTAGGCTTTTTCTTGTACCTGTCTTTATGTTGTTTGCAACTTTGCCTATTAGCATGCTGGATGTAGATAATCAGCATGTGAGTTTGTTTGGAACATATATTGCAACTGCAATATTTCTGTTAGCAGCAGCCACAGACAAGCTTGATGGATATATCGCACGCAAATATAAACAAATAACCAAATTGGGTATATTCCTTGACCCGCTCGCAGATAAGTTACTTGTAACTGCTGCTTTAATTTGCCTTGTTCAAATGAAGAAAGTCGACATTTGGATAGCACTTGTGATAATAGGAAGGGAATTAGTTGTAACATTCTTTAGATTATCTGCTGTTCAAAAAGGAGTAGTTTTACCGGCTGATAGTGCTGGTAAAATAAAAATGGTGTTTCAAGTAGCAGCCATAACAATCACTTTATTAAACAACTTCCCATTTTATCTCTTTTGTACTATTAGGGCAGATATCATTTTAATGTATATTGCAACTTTGATTACAGTTTATTCTGGAGCTAATTATATAATAAAGAATTTTAGTATATTTGATGAAAAAAAGGAAATCCGGCCTTGACTTCGCCGTGCGGCCGGAGGGTGGGCGGTACTTTACATAACAATGCTGTCAGCGTAAAAGTGTACATGGTGTGAGTCATGGATTTAGTTCCTGAAATAATAGTCCCTGCAGTACACCACATTCCTTCACCGGGTGTGAGTACCGCCAGGGAGAAGGGCTTCGTGGGTCCGGCTCAGGAACGTCGCGACAGCGGAACGTTATTTGCAATATGCCCGTCGGACGTCGCCCCGCACTCCGTGGTTGGGACGAAAAAGGTGCTCTGCGTGTATGTTCAGTAATAAGTATTTATAAATCATATAATTGGGAAGACAGAAAGGAGATTAATATATATGGGGTATTCTATCTTTGAAGATACAATGGTCGATATGACCTGACTCGAAGTGCAGAAGAATGCACAGGATGGTGCTATAAAATTATTACCTATTGGAGTGATTGAAGCGCATGGCCCGCATATGTGTTTGGGGGTTGATACGTATTTATCTTATACTCTATGTAGATTAATAAAGCATAAGCTCGAAGAAAAGGGCATTAAAGCACTAATAGCGCCACCATTTTACCGGGGTATTTGTAATATAATGAATGATAATTTTGGAAGTATTGGAATTTTTCCATCTGATTCAAGTGTTGTGTTTTTATCCCCGGTATACTCCGAAGAACTCTTTCAAATACATAAGGACTTGTATATGTTTCTCTCAAATGAAAGGTATAGTTTTGATAAACATTATATGAAAGGTTCTTGGATACCTCATTGTACTCCAGCATCAAGATTATTTCCGGATGAAGCGGAAAAAGCGTTGAACTATTTTATAAAGAATTTTAAAGACATGAATGCGACGGTTGATCGAATTGGTATTATTGAAGGAAATCCAGTAAATGAATTATCAGAGTATAAACTAAATAGTATTTTGTAAGGGCCGCCGTCCATGGCGGCTACGGCTTCGTGGGCAACCAACTTCACCTAACAAAGCAGTCGGCGCAAGGGCACGGCAGATAAGAACAAAGGGGCTCCTCTACGATTCACCCTGCAGAGCGAGCAGTGCCACACCGATTCACCGGGTGCGAGCACCGCCAGGAAGAAGGGCTCTGCGGATCCAATTCAGGAACGTCGTGACAGCGGGACGTTATTTATAATATGGCACATGTATGTCCGCGCTGCCCGTGGCACGGGTGTAGAATGCTTTTGAAGAAATAGGTTAAAAACATCCTAAAATGTGTTATACTATTGGTAGGAGGTGTTCACATGCTACTAAATACAAAGAAAATTGTTACAATAACAGATGCAAATCAGAACTTTTCAAAAATTGCTCGTATGGTTGACGAAGAAAAGTCAGTGGTTATTTTAAAAAATAATAAGCCCAAGTATATCATTATTGAATATGATGAGTTCTCAAAAGAAGCTAAAACAGATGAAGAAAGAATTGATGATATAGCCAATAGGGTGCTTGCAAATAATTTGCAAGCTTTCAAGGAGTTAGCTAAATGAAGCATGTTTCAATTATCCAGGTGCTTCAACTGCATACAAAAATGATTCAAGCGACAGGAGGCGTAGATGGAATTCGAGACCAAACGTTGCTTGAATCGGCATTGTATAATGCTTTATCAACATTTGATGGGAAAGAGTTGTATCCCACAATTGAAGATAAGTGTGCCAATATATGTTTTTCTTTAGTTAAAAATCATCCTTTTATTGATGGCAATAAGCGAATAGGATTATTTATTATGCTTATTCTTTTGGAATATAACAATGTAATTCTGCGATATGATCAAAATGAATTAGTAAACTTAGGACTCGGCATAGCTGATGGGAGTCTTAATCAAGAATATATAATGAATTGGATTAAAAAGCATAAAGTATAAGGGCGGATGTCCATGGCCGCTCTGAATATAGGGACATGTGCCATACTTTACATAACAAAGCATCTGTGCAAGGGGTGCGTAAAGCAGGAGCAGTGGCTATTTTCTCATTTTTGCTCGGGAATCAAGTTTATCACAAATATACATACATGAAAGTAATTGAGAGGTCAGGTAATATTAGTAGAGCTATTGAATCTAGTAATCTTCCGCTAGGACTTGTTGTCGGTATTTTAGCACTTGTCTCTGGAGTAGTCTTATGGAAAATTATTTGTGAATTTATGTATATTATTGTAAAGTATTATAAAGACCATTTAAATGGAGTATAAACAAAAAGAAATCTGGCCTTGACTCCGCCGTGCGGCCGGAGGACAGGCCATACTGCACATAACAAAGCTGTCAGCGCAGGGGTGTACATGGTCTTAGTCCCTGTGGGTTCCTGAAATAATTGTCCCTGCAGCATGCCACACCGATTCGCTGGGTGCGAGCACCGCCAAGGAGAAGGGCTCCGCGGGTCGAACTCATCGGTGTCGCGAAGGCAGACCCTTATATAAAATTGCGCGCAGGTACGCCGCCGCCCGGGCCTCCGGCCGATGGGCGAAAAAGTGACGCTCTGCGCAATAGTGAAAAATATATCTAAAAAATTTTTAGGAGGATTGGAGTATTTTCTTGAAAACAAATTATAAGAAGATAGGACTGATAATAGTAATTCTCATTGTTGTTGTTACATCATTCCTTGTTGCTAACCGCTATTTTTATGGTAGCTTTAATGTATTCAGTAATCCAGTACGAATAGTTTATAATGGAATGCATTATAACCATAGATCATTAAGAACATTGACCACAAAAGAAAAACCCATGATTGAGGCTTCAAGAATATTTGACATAATAACAGGTAAGAGAATTTTCGTTATAAACAAAAATTTTATAGGACCTGGGAAAACTATATATTTATACCTTCAAGGAGATAATTATATTTCATATTCAAGTGGTGGTGGAGGTTGATGAGGTATATTTACAGTAGCTTATAAAATTGAGGAGAATATACGTTTTAATTAAATTTTCTTAGTTCAATCTTTATTTGATGGAACCAGGAAAAGGAATCCGGCCTTGACTCCGCCGTTCGGCTGGAGAGTGGGCGGTACTTTACATAACAAAGCAGTCCGCGCAAGGATGCCAGGGGGAAAGTCATCCGGTCTTATACCATTAACAGCAGAAGCGCGAGCAGGCACCACACCGATTCGCTGGGTGCGAGCACCACCAGGGAGAAGGGCTTCGAGGGTTCAGCTCATCGCCGTCGCGACTGCAGAGACGTTATATGACATACCACGGATTATATGCATGCCATCCGTGGCGCGAGACGATTGTTCGTGTCGAACTAGAAAGCGAAAGGTTTTATATCAATGACAAAATTCTATTTTGTTAGGCATGGGGAACCAAACTGGCCATTAAACGAAGGAATTGGTTTACGTGGGCATGGGAGAGATTTAGTTCCACTAACAGAGAATGGTATATTGCAAGCTAAAAAAGTATCAAAAGATGATCGAATAAAAAAATCTCAAATAATAGTGTCATCTCCTTATACGCGTGCTTTACAAACTGCTGCAATTATATCTAAAGAAACCGGTATAGATTTAGCTGTTGAAATGGATTTGCGCGAATGGCAGCCAGATCTGACATTCCAATATGACACATTGTCAAAACTTAATGAATTGTGCCATGATTATGATTTGCATAAAGGAATATATCCAGAAAATGAGAAAAAACAATGGGAATCAATAGATAGTATGAAAAACAGAATGGAATCTGTAATAGAAAAATATTTGAATTATTCATATGTGACATTTGTTGCGCATGGAATGATATTCAGAACACAATACTATTCTGAAAATATGGGCTTTTGTGGTATTATTGAGTATGAAAGATAATGCTTAGTGCCGCCATCCGTGACGACTCCGAGCAAGGGACCCGTGGTATGTCACATAACAAAGCTATCCGCGCAAGGGCACACATGGTCTGAGTCCCTGATTTGGTTCCTGTACTAAAAGTCCTTGCAGTGTGCCACACCGATTCACCTGGTGCGAGCAGCTCCAGGGAGAAGGGCTTCGAGGGCCCAGCTCATCGGTGTCGCGATAGCAGAGCGTTATATCACATATCATGCAAGTTGGCGCGACGTCGTGTCGCGGTTTGAAATACAAATTTTATAGGGGGAATGCGATTTGGAAGATATGAAAAATCAAAAAGATAAATTAAACGAGATGATTAAAGAGCTAGGCGAATCAATAGATTCAAATATAGCAAAGAAAATTAATTTTCAACAACTTGATCGTATAAGTAGAAGACTTTTAAAATATTATGATGAATGTGAGGAGTGTAAAGAATATACGGACTTGATCATCAAGTATATTGAGGTAAAGAAATTCATTGATCTTGATATAAAAGAATTACAAAGTTTCAATCGCGACATAAAAGCTATTATTTCACATATGCAAAAAAAGCATAAATTAACTATAGATGGATACTACATGAGTATTTGCATGTCAATCGGATTAGCAATCGGTGCCGGGCTAGGTAGTGCGTTAAAGAATATTGCATTAGGAATATCATTAGGGATGCTTGTCGGTGTTGTTGTTGGCGTAGTAGTGGATGCTGATTACAAGAAAAAAGGATTGACATTATAGATTGTTATGAGGAGGATACTTATTTGACAACAAACATATTTTATTTTTCTGGAACAGGTAACTCACTTAAAGTTGCTATAGATATAGCAGAAGAATTAGGCAATACGGGTATTATTCCAATTCCTACAATACTGAAAAAAGAAATTGATTTATCTTGTGATTGCATAGGAATAGTATTTCCTGTTTATATGTGGGGAGCTCCTTATATTGTTAAAGATTTTATAACGAAAATCAGTACCGAAAAATATGTCTTTGCAGTTGTAACTTATGGCGTAGTATCCGGAGGTACATTACTTCAAGTGAAAAAATTACTAAAAAAACAGAACACAAAACTTTGCGCAGGTTTTAAAATCAATATGCCTGATAATGCAATAATGCTATATGATGCATTTCCTTTAGAAAAACAAAATAGAATGTTTCATAATGAAAGAGAAAAAATCAAGAGAATATCCTGTGTCATCAAGGAAAGGGAAATAGGTCATATTGAAAGAGACTTCTTTCTTATAAATTGGTTTACAACAGGTTTTTTGCATAAAATCTTTTCAAAAAGAATACCCGGTTCTGATAAATCATTTTGGACAGATGAGAAATGTAACCGTTGTAATACATGTAGTAAAATCTGTCCTCTTAGTAATATTATAATGGTAAATGGACATCCTGAATGGCTACATAAATGCCAATTATGTATGTGTTGTATACAATGGTGTCCCAAAGAGGCTATTCAATATAAAGACAAGAGCATTCACCGTAAACGAAACAGAAATCCTTATGTTAAGATTACAGACTTTATTTTTAAACCATAAGAGCAAGAAGGCATACGACTTTACATAACAAAGCTGTCACGCAAGGGTGTTCAAGGTTTGAGTCCCGGATTTGGTTCCTGCCATAATAGTCCCTGCAGTACACCGAATTCCTTCACCGGGTGCGAGCACCGCCAAGGAGAAGGGCTAGCGCGGGTCACAGTTCATCGGCGTCGCCACTGCTGAGACGTTATATGACATCAACCGTGGGATGTACCGTGCCGTCCGTGGCGCAGGGACGAAAAGAAAATAAGTACGAAAAGACAATAAGTACGAAAAGACAATAAGTACGAACTAGAAATTATTTATGTAATCTATGGTAAATGAACATGACATACTGATGTCATGTTTGATGTGGAATAATGAGACCAATCACAAATAGGAGGCGAAATAATAATGAATGGTATGAATGTTAATGTTGGGGTATGTTTGTTTGTTGAAGACATCGAAAAAATGGTTCTGTTTTATAGAGATATCATGGAATTCGAGACCGATTGGGACGGTGGATTATTTGCTGAGTTTAAAACAAAAAGTGGTCCATTATCATTTTTCATGTATGACCGAAAAAATTTCGCGAGTGCCGTAGGTGAGTCGTATTATCCTCCGAAAGGTATTAACTTGACAATGGAAATAGGTATTTGGCTAACTAGATTTTCAGATGTTGACAGAGAATATGAGCGCTTAACGGCACTTGGAATAAAGTCATTTATGGGAAAACCTGAAACCTTTCCATTTGGTATAAGAAACTTTTATATTGCAGACCCTGAAGGCAATCTACTTGAGATTGGAAGTAGCGGAAAATAAGAATAGATTCAAGACTCAGGCAATATAAAATTGCTATGCTTGATTGTGTAGTTAAGATGAGTCCACCGCGCAGCGGTTTAGTACAACAAGGCTGTCAGTGTAAAGGTGTACATGGTCTGAGTCCCTGATTTGCTTCCTGAAATAACAGTTCCTACAGTACACCCCATTCCTTCACCGGGTGCGAGTACCGCCAGGGAAAAGGGCTTCGAGGGTCCAGCTCATTGGCGTCGCGCCTGCTGAGACGTTACATGAAATAATGGGCAGGGTGCCTCGCCGTCCTGGCTCGGGCTTGTTAGTTTGTCGACTTATTGGAAGTATTGTATGTTTGTTACAATTATATTTGTAAATACTGACAAAATACCTAAGGGAGGTATAAGTATGGACGACTGGAAAGCTATACTCAAGGCAGACTCAACGAATTGGCTGCTGGAAGAAGAAAACCCTTCTGTTCGTTATTTTACGCTAAAAGATATTTTAGATAAACCGGAAGAGGATAAAGCAGCACAAGACGCCAAGCAGGAAATCATGCAAACCGGTATGGTGCACGATATTCTTAACAGACAGCAGGAGCCTGCATATCTGCAAACCTATCCCAGCTTTTATACTAACAAATACAAAGGCCTTGTGTGGCAATTGATCGTTCTTGCTGAGCTAGGAGTTGATGTCAATCCACAGATTAAAGAACAATGCGAGTATATACTCAGCAATTCGCAGGAGGTGGAGAGCGGCGGTTTTGCGATGCATGCATCTGCAAAGACTGGTGGCGGCAGGATAACCGAGGTCATCCCATGTCTGACCGGAAATATGGTATGGAGCCTGATACGCTTAGGCTATATCGATGATCCGAGACTGCAAAAAAGTATCGATTGGATCACTCGATATATGCGCTTCAACGACGGTGTTGAGATTACGACGCAAGTCCCACCGTATGATCGGTATGAAGCATGCTGGGGCAAGCATACATGTCATATGGGTGTAGTCAAGGCACTTAAAGCATTGAGCATCATACCGGAAGAGTTAAGGAGCAGCCAAATAAACGATACGATACACAAGTCAACCGAATTTATATTGATTCATCATATATATAAACGTAGTCATGATTTAAGTCGAGTCTCCAAGCCCGGGTGGCTTAAATTCGGATTTCCTTTGATGTATCAGACGGATGTATTGGAAATATTGGATATACTTACCAAACTCGGCATAAAAGACAGCCGTATGAACGAAGCCATAAACACTGTCATTTCAAAACAAGATGATATGGGCAGATGGAAGATGGAGAATACTTATAGCAACGACAGGCTGCTTATCCCCAACGAACACAAAGACGCACAAAGTAAATGGATTACTCTTAGGGCTATGAGGGTAATAAAAAGATACATATGTAAATAAGAGTTCATTTGATGGACAAAGGCTTCAGCTTCTATTTTTATTGCACATTATTATTGGAATGAGATTGGATTAAGCTTTTGGAAGACAGTAGGTTTTGTAGAACGAAGTATTTATATAAGATAAAGTAAATATTTTAAATAGGAAATCCGGCCTTGACTCCGCTGTGCGGCCGGAGGACGGAATGCACTTCAGATAACAAAGCTGTCAGCGCAGAGGTGTACATGGACTGAGTCACTGATTTGGTTCCTGGCGTAATAGTCCCTGTAGTACACCACATTTCTTCACGGGTGCGAGCACCGCCGGGGAGAAGGGCTCTGCGGGTCCGGATCAGGAATGTCGCGACAGCGGAACGTTCTACGAAACGGGGGGCAAGTTGGCGGCACGTCCATGTGCCGTATGAGAAAGAAAGGCTTTGAAGTAGTATATTACAGAGTATAAGACAATTATTAGTTTTGAGGGTTTAGTGAATAGGTGACGAAATGATAGCTAACAGTATAATTGTGAATTGGTTATTGGAAGAAAATAATCATGGCGTACGCGTTCGTGCACCTTTCAGCAGTATTGTTTCCTTTAATTATGTACAGGCTGGACAGGGCTTCCTGAATAAGTAGTAATGCAGTTTCAATGCTCGAAGCACAATCATTTTTTCACGAAGGAAGCCGCCGCAGAGCCAGGCACAGGCTTATCCGCTCAAGGATCGGATCCCGGCAATCGTCCATCACGTTCAACAGTCCAGCCTGTATAACAAATATATACAATAAATGTGGAACATTGCAGGCTTTTGTTATAAAATGGTATTGGTTTTTTCATTATCATCTTTACAGCTACTGCTGCATGTTATGGGTTATATGAAATCGTCGTCGTTCACGCATGCGGGCTCCGCCGTCGGACGAAAAATTAGCGCTTTGCCCAAATTGGCAGTAATACTTCAGTGTTATATCATGGAGGACATAAAAGAATGAAAGCAAATGCTATATATGTTATGACAATTATTTTATTCCTTTTATGGTGTTCAGGATGTTCTCAGCGTGTACCGCCTAAATCCGGATTTGAAGTTGAAACTGTAAATCCTCCTACAACAAACACTAATAATATGAATGCAAAAACGAATCAAGACAGGAAAGCTGAGTGGAAGGCGTATCGATCTATCCTAACAGGCGACTTTACTCTTATAAATAAAGATGATGATAAATCAGAGATGGAGTATATATATAAGATAGATTCTCAAAATGGAAAATGTGAATGGAAATATATTTTGATGGATTTTAACAAGGACGGTTGTGACGAACTGTTCATTCAGTTAAGCCCTGATCATGACTCGGCGCTTTTTAGTTATAAGGACGGAAAAATAAAATGTATTTACATTGATGATATAGAAATGAATTGTTTCACCGAGCCATTAAAAGGTGGAAAACTGCTTGAAACATATGATCATGCGATTGCTCCCAATAAAACCATTTTTGAACTTGGTTCCGAATTTAGCTATATAAATGCAAAGCTGTACACTTCGATGACTGTCGATAATTATGAAAATTACAAGGAAAATTATAG
This sequence comes from Bacillota bacterium, assembly GCA_023399355.1. Lineage (GTDB taxonomy): Bacteria > Bacillota > Clostridia > Acetivibrionales > DTU013 > UBA1305. The sequence continues at coordinate 44,102 of JAEWQC010000079.1, forward strand.
TGTAATAATGGATCAATATCCATCAATAGTAAAAGAAGGAGTATATTATTTTCAAGAGATAGGCGGTAAAGCAACCGAATTGCCTAAAAAAGATTGGGAACAAATACAAAAAGATATTTCTGAAAAAATTATCCCTGACAGCGAGTGGAAGGATTGTTCTGATATAGGTTGAAAAAAAGCAGTCCTGTCTTGACTCAAGTCGTGCGGTCGGGGAAAGACGACGACTTCACATAACAAAGCTGTCAGCGCAGGGGCACGGCAGCGAAAAGCAAACGGGCTCCTCTTCCATTCGTCCCTTAGTGCGAGCACCTTACCTATTCCTATGGACGTTGTACGAAATACCACGCATACGAGGACAGTTTCATCCACGAAGCTGATTATATAGGGATAGGGCACTGGAGTGAAAATAAATTTTGCGTGATGACATACAAATTCACAAGTATTTCGGAAATACAGAAAAAGGAGGGCTATTTATGAAGAACAAACTGAAAGGATTTTTAATTGGAGTAGTTTTTATTACAATGCTATCATCGGTATCTATACTAGCAATTGGAACATCAAAAACTATTAATGTTATTTTGAATTCGGTTTATGTAAAAGTGAATTCGAGCAATCTACCTAGTGACAATATTCTTTATGCCGGCAATATTTATGTGAGGGCAGATAAAATAAGTTCAGCTCTGAATAAAGATTTTAAATGGGATAAAAAAGCAAATATTATTAATATACAGGATAAGACCATCGTAACAACAACTCCAAAACCATCAAAAGGATCTTTCTCAACTCCGACACCAACACCGATTGAAAGTAAATTTAATCAAAGTATCATTGAGAAATATAAAAATAAGATATCTGGTAGCAGCTATATGAGTATGGCCGTGAAAGAAGATGGTTCATTATGGACATGGGGAAATGGATATGAAGGTGGCATAGGAAATAATTATAAAAAAAATCCTGAAAGGTTTGTAGGAATTTCAGATTGTAAAAGTGTATCAGTAGGTTTTTCACATGCATTAATATTAAAAGATGACGGATCTGTTTGGGCTTGGGGTAACAATTACAGAGGTCAGTTAGGAAATGGTAATAGCGGAAGTAATTCAAACAGTGATAGTTTTGTAAAAATTAGTGGTTTGGATGAGATAGTATCGATATCTGCCAGAATGCATAGTTCAATGGCATTGAAAAATGATGGGTCGGTCTGGACATGGGGTTATAATGCTAATGGGCAACTGGGAATTGGTAGCCATGATGATCAAGTCACTCCAAATAATGTAGTACTGGATAAGAAAGCCATAAAAATTTCTGCAGGGGATTATTATTCAATAGTGTTGTTAGAGAATGGAACAGTATGGGCTTGGGGGATAAATGATAAAGGGCAGCTTGGAGATGGTGGTCAAACTGAACGAACTCGGCCAGCCAAAGTTAGTGGGCTTTCAGATATTATAGATATTGCAACAGGTGAGACACATTCGTTAGCCTTGAAAAGGGATGGGACAGTATTTGCCTGGGGTAGTAATGCTTTAGGACAATGTGGAGAAGGTACTTCAAGTGGTGATGGATCAGAAATAAACAAATTGAAGCCTGTTAGGGTGAAAAATCTAACAAATATAATATCCGTAGGATGTGGTAGGTCATATTCAGCAGCCTTACGTTCTGATGGCAGTGTTTGGGGGTGGGGATATAATGATGTTAATCAAATTGGGCCAAAAGCATCTTTCAATCAAAGGATTCCTATAAAAATTGATGATTTAGACAATATTATTAGTTTAGGTACGGGGGACTCCTATTTGTTAGCTTTAAAAACTGATGGAACCATATGGGGAACAGGTTTAAATGAAGAAGCTGAATTGGGAGATGGTACAACCCAAAATAGAACTGCACCTATACAAATAAAAAATTTTAGATTGTTTGAAAATCTCATTAATTGAATTAATCTCGGTTAACTGCTTTGAAGTTCTATACAAGGAACTCACATCGTATTTACTTCTGGTCTTTGGAGGTATGGTACTTCGTACAACAAAGCTGTCCGCGCAAGGGTGTACAAGGTCTAAGTCCCTGATTTACATCATTTTTTATATCATTTGACGGGGAAATCCCGGTATTCTCCGACAAGCTAGTAATTCACCATATAAAGCTATGGTAATAGAAAGAGGTATACGGGATTGGGATGAAAACTTTCTGACAATTAATTTATAGCAAAGACAATACTCTATCTTTCTTGTCAGTTATTAATGTGTTACTGCGTTGCTGCGGTAAATGTTAGAAAGGTTTTGTAAGAATGAAACGAATACTTTCTGGAAAAAATTTATTTTTGATTCTTTTGCTAGTAATCTGTATTAGTTTTATATCTATTTCTCTTTTTTTAAGAAATAAACAGGATGATTTCAATTTCAGGTTAAATTATAGCGTGTTGGGAAGAGAACAAATTGATACATATAATAATACATTTACAAAAGACCTTGTTATAAATGGGACTAAAACAATCCAATTCAAAATTCCAGTAGAAGTAAAAAATAAAATTTATAGTTTAATGAGAGAAATTGATATAATGTCATTCCCTGATACACTTGAGAATGCGGGTATATCTGTTTCACCATCAAGTGATTACAAATTAACAGTGTTGATAGACGGAAAAACTAAAACGATTATTTGGAAAGAAGGTTTATATCCAGAGATGACAAATAATTTACCTCGTAATAACAGGGAGTTTCTTAAACTGGTAAAGTATATCCAAGATTATATTTATAGTACCAAGGAATATAAAAGTATGCCTGAAGCAAATGGAGGTTATGCATAAGTGGCCGACATGGGTGTGCAATCGTGTTCAACAATCCAGCCGGTATAACAAATATAAACAATAAATATAGAACATTGCTAGCTTTTATTATAAAATGGTATTGGTTTTCATTACTTGAAAATATAATTTCAATAATTATGTTTATCTCTGGGATAGGTATGATAATTGGACATATTCTTGGAAAGTAAATCTATTTAAAAGATTTTATTGTACAAATCAGATACTAATCGTTATTTTTATTAAAAACCCAGTAGCAGATGGACAGCATTTCATTCATCAATACTTCCCAAAGGAAATTAGTGAGATAATAACTGATTTTATAAATAATTAAGTTGAATTTATTCCGCTCAGACTACATTGATTGAGAACGGGCACAATTGTATAAGATACCTGTTGTAATTATTGACACCTGCTTGTTAAATAACGAAGTTTGATATAAACTAATGTAGGAGAAAGACGAATTTTGTCGAATTAATGTATTACTAGTCATGAAATGAAATCCTGAGGTCAGTGTGTAATTTCATAAATTTTCTTGCCTTGAATGTGTCGAGAGGATGACAGTCAATATGTATAAGCTTCTCATTACTGAAGACGAATGTGAAATCAGAAATGGTCTGAGTAACTTTTTCCCATGGAAAGCTATAGGGTTTGAAGTTGTAGGACTGGCCGAAAATGGAAAACAGGCTTTTGAATTTGTACAAGTGCACAATGTTGATGTGATTCTATGTGATATTATTATGCCTATTATGTCGGGGCTTGAATTAGTTGATTTGTTAAGAGAAAAGAAGAATAAAACAAAAGTGATCTTTTTTAGTGCGCATAAGGACTTTGAATATGCCCAGAAAGCTCTGGAATATGGCGTTAAGAGCTATATACTAAAGTCAACGAATTATAATGAGCTTATCAGGGTGTTTTCAAAGATCAAGAGCGAACTTGATAGTGAGAATTCTGATGATAAAATCCAACTTGAAAATAATATGAACTTCAATGAAAAAATAATTTTATCTATTAAAAAGTACATGGAAGAACATTATAAGGATGTAACACTTGAGGATCTTACAAAACAAATCAATATGAACCCTGACTACATCAGCAAATTTTTTAAGAAAAATACAGGAGTGAATTTCTCTGATTATTTAACGGAAATCAGAATGATAAAGGCATCGGAATTTTTAGATAATGTACAGTTTAAGACTTACGAAATAAGCGACTTGGTCGGATATAGCAATTCTTTTAATTTTACGCGTGCTTTTAAGAATTATTTCGGCATGAGTCCGAGGGATTATCGATGCGGGCGAAATTCCGACAAAAATAACCAGTAGGATGTGGAAAAAAAGTTATGAAAAGAAAGTTCTTCGTTAAGAATCTTTTGATGTTTACCTTACCACTCCTAATTCCTTTGTTGATATTAGGCAGCTTTTCCATCTCGATCACTCAACGGTATCTGAGAAATGACATAGATAATAATAACATCAAGATGTTGAACCAGACAAGAGATTCCGTCGAACTGATGTTTAACGAACTAGATGCACTGAGCATCAATTTCAATTATAATGCATCTTTTATCTCAAGACTCGTATCTCTTTTGAAAAATAAAGTCTGGGAGCCTAATAACATTGAAGAATATCACGTATTCATGGATATGCTTAATCCGCCGGCGGACTCAAAACCTTATATACAGTCCATGTATGTCTATTTTGCCAATAGCTACAGCACTTTCGTCGCATCAAATCAAGGCATTGTTAATTTGAATAATTTTATAGATACCTCATGGTATAACACTTTCGTTAATATGGATGACAAAGAGGATATTGTTGTTGAGGCAAGGACTGTAAAACAGTTCGATTTTGAAAAATCAGGCAAGCCCCTTGTTACGGTTTACAGGAAATTTTACAGGCCTGGTATAAGCAAGGCAGAAGGGGTAATCGTATTGAATGTAAAACGGAACTATATAGAAAAAATGCTGAACAGCCTTATTTATTTCCCCCAGCAGACGGTTTTCATCATTGACAAAGATGGAAACATTATTTCAAGTACAAATAATTTTATGCATAATCAATTCAATATGAAGAAAATCATATCCAATACTTCCTCGTTTTTTGAATTAAAACAAATGGAGGATACTTATGTAGTCTCTCATGTTAAGTCGGACAAATACGGACTTAGCTATGTATCCATCATACCGAAAGAAAGTTTTTATGAATTACCGATGAAGCTCGTTTCCTTGACCATTATTCTACTTGTTGTCTCTTTTGTTTTGGGACTGCTATTGACATATTATTTTTCAAAAAGAAATTACAACAATCTTACAACAATTGTAGAGACCTTTAAGTCAGCTGAAAAGGGGACGCCCATCCCTCAATTGCCATTAAAGGTAACTGACGAGTACAGCTATATTTTACAGAATATTATAAAAACTTTTATAGAGCAGAGCTATCTCAAAGTACAGCTGTCAGAGAAGAAATACAGGCTTAAGGCTATGGAAATGCTTGCACTTCAGGCGCAGATCAACCCCCATTTTTTATCGAATACATTAAGAACGATTTTCTGGAAGTCCATTTACCTGACAAACGGACAAAATGAAGTCAGCAATATGATTGAATATCTCTCGGACATATTGCATTATTCACTCGATGACTATAATAGTACAGTCACATTGGAAGAAGAGATCAAAAATACCCAGAGTTATATAGAAATACAGAAAATTCGTTATAAAGATACGTTCAGGGTTATATGGCAGTATGACGACAATATTTTAAAGTATAAAGTTATTAAGCTTTTGTTCCAACCGAATATTGAAAATGCAATTTATCATGGAATAAAAGAAAAAGAAGGCAGAGGTTGCATTAAGATTAAAATAGCCCAAATAAACCAAGTTCTTCATATATCCATTATAGATAATGGAATAGGCATGCAGCCCGAAAAACTCGAAGAAGTAAAAAGGAGATTATCAGAGGATGAAGAATATTTCGAGCATATCGGACTGTTTAATACTCATAAAAGGCTGCAGCTTATGTATGGTGAAAAATATTGTCTCAAGATAAGAAGCAGATATGGTTGGGGAACTGCTATATACATCAGTCTTGCTGAAGAGATGGAGCAGCTTCCTTCAAGTCCTTAAAGTTGTCGAATAATGATAGAAAATGTCAAGTTAGGAGATGGAGGTTTTCCACATTCTTTTGTTAAAATGAAAACACACTGGAAATATTGGATAGCTTGCCTGTGCAAGGCAATAAACCGATAATTTCCACAGTAAAGAAAGGGTGGAAAAACATGAAAACGAAACAAAGAGTTTCATACCTGTTATGCGTAGGATTGCTGGCCTTCAGCCTGCTTAGCGGCTGTGCATCGTCCGCACCGTCTGCAAGTGCTGATTCCAGTACTCAAGCGTCTACTGTGGCGCAGGCAACTGCCACAGCAACTGGCGAGCCAATTTCGCTGCGGTTCTCATGGTGGGGTGGCGACTCGCGTCATCAAGCCACATTGGCGGCATTGGCAAAATATCATGAGCTTAATCCAAACATCACAATCGAAGGCGAATACCAGGGCATGGACGGCTATCAGCAAAAAATGATGACCCAGCTGGCAGGGAAAACCGCTCCGGATATCCTTCAGGTTGATCCTCCATGGCTTGGAAATCTGGCGCAAAGCAATCTGCTCATGGATATCACGGGCAATGCGAATTTCGACTTCACCCAGTTTGACCAGAAAATACTGGACAGTTTCTGTTCGGTCAACGGAAAAGTACTTGGATTGTCTTCCGGAACCAATGGCTCCACATTCACAGTTAACAAAGCCTTTCTTGACAAATTTGGCATAGATCCGAACACCCAGTTTACATGGGATACTTTTATAGAAGCCGGACAACGCATTCATCAGCAGGATCCCACTGCGTACCTGACTGCATGGGATCCGGTAGAAGCGGAGTATTTCGTTGAGGAATATTACCGTATGAAAACAGGCAAACCTTGGATTACTGATGACTTTACAATTAATGCGACAAAAGCGGATATGACCGAAGCATATACGATGCTGAAAAAGCTCTATGATTCCGGCACGAGTTTGCCATTAGGGGAAGTCCAGCCTTATATGTCTGCCATGGATCAAAGTCCTGCATGGAAGAGCGGCAAAATCGGCGGCTATGTGGACTGGATCAGTAAGCTTAACATGTGGAAAGGCACTATTACCGATCCTGTCATTACTATGAGTGTACCGGTGGTGAAAGACGGCAAGGACCTCAGCATGAGATTCCGCCCGGCGCACATCATGTCGCTTAGTGCAGATACAACACATCCGGATGAAAGTGCAAAGTTTTTAAACTGGTTCCTCAATAGTCCGGAGGCGGCTGCTATTTTAAAGGATTGTCGCAGTGTTCCTACTTCCAAGAGTGCACAAAAGACTCTGATGGATATGAACCTGATCAATACCGACCTCAAACAGGCAGTTGACCGTACCATGTCCAATCCGTCCGCTGCCAATCCATTTATCATGGGCGATGCGGAGATCTTCTCTTTTCTGATGGATGAATTCCAGAATGTGGCTTTTGGCAAACACACACCGGAAAAAGCTGCAGAAGAGCTGCTCAGCCGAACACAGGAAAAGCTGGATGCTTTGAAAAGCGCAAAATCCCAGTAAGTGTATAAGGTTCGGGCGGATGCCTTGTTGCATTCTGCCCGGGCTAAGCTAACCTCAAAGAGGAGAATGCTTTATGGCATATACCATTGGAATTGATAAACACAAAAAGACTAAAAGAAAGAATATGAAAAATTATCAGTATGTAGGACTGCTCTTTATTACACCGTGGATACTTGGATTTCTGATATTCCAGCTTTTCCCGCTTCTTAGTTCGCTATACTATTCCCTGACGGACTATAACATGATGAAAAGGCCAAGCTTTATAGGAGTTCATAATTATATTCAGGCCTTCACAAGAGATGCAAAGTTTCAAAATTCTCTTGCGGTTACCTTTTATTACGCAGCCATCTCGGTTCCGCTCAAGCTCATGGTCGCTTTGGGAATTGCCTTGCTGCTCAACATGAAAGCCAGGTTCATTGCCTTTTTTCGAACACTGTACTATCTTCCTTCCATATTGGGGGCTAGCGTGGCAGTGGCGGTTTTATGGAGGTTTCTCTTTACCAAGCAGGGCTATATAAACAGTCTGCTGGCGCTTGTCGGAATCAATGGACCGGACTGGATCGGCGATACCCACTATGCACTATTCACCATAAGTTTGCTGACCGTGTGGCAGTTCGGATCCTCCATGGTCTTATTTCTGGCAGGGCTTAAGAATATTCCGCCCGAGCTATATGAGGCTGCCCGTATGGATGGTGCAAACCGGATCCGAACCTTCTTCAAAATCACTTTCCCCATGCTTTCACCAATTATTTTCTTCAACCTGGTTATGCAGCTCATCAATGGCTTCCAGGATTTTACACCGGCAATGCTTATTACCAAGGGAGGACCGGCCAACGCAACCTATCTGTATGGAATGCTGCTGTACGAAAACGCATTTTCCTATTTTAAGATGGGCTATGCATCTGCGCTTTCCTGGATATTGTTTGTGATCATGATTGCCATAACCGCCATTCTGTTTAAATCCAGCGGGACGTGGACACATTACGAGGATGGGGGGAGAGGCGCATGAATAAAAAGATTTTGCGTCAGTTCAACAGCTATCTGATATTGTTTATTGTTGGAGTGATAATGATATTTCCTTTGATTTGGATGATTTTTGCCTCTTTCAAACCCAATAACGAAATATTTGGAAATGTAAACATCTTTCCGAGCAGAATCAATTTCGATTCCTATGTTTCAGGGTGGAAGGGTCATGGACAGCTGAATTTCGGTGTATTCCTCAAAAACAGTATCGAACTGGTTGCACCCACCGTTTTTTTTACTGTACTCTCCAGTACTATTGTGGCTTACGGTTTTGCACGTTTCCGTTTTCCGTTCAAGAAGCTGCTATTTTCCATTATGATTTCTACTTTGATCCTGCCGAATGCTGTTTTGATCATTCCCCGCTATCTGCTGTTCCGCGACTTGAAATGGCTGGATACTTACAAGACCTTCACAATACCTGCGTTGTTTGCGTGTACGCCCTTTTTCATCTACATGCTGATTCAGTTTTTCCGTTCCATACCGTTTGAGCTGGATGAATCAGCGAAGATTGACGGATGCAATGCCTTTTCCATCCTTGTGCGTATCATGCTACCGCTTTGCAAGCCTGCGATTATATCTGCGGCACTGTTTCAAGCCATTTGGACCTGGGAGGATTTCTTTAACTCACTTATTTATATCAACTCGGTTAAAAAGTTCACCGTCAGCCTCGCTCTCAGGATGGCTATGGATACTTCAGAAGCTGCCAACTGGAGCGCTATTCTTGCAATGGCTGTAGTCAGTATGCTTCCATGTGTTTTGCTCTTCTTCTCCGCTCAGAAATACTTTGTTGAGGGCATATCAACTTCAGGACTTAAAGGTTAACGGTAAAGGGAGGACTACTTGCGGTTTAAGATGGCTTTATTCTGAAAACGGCACGAAAAGATGGTTTGAAGATTGAAATGTAATGAAAGGATGAATGCTATGTTAATAAAGAAAGAGATAAAAGATCTGTTGAGGATTGAAATTTATGATAATGAGGAGGCTATGGGACAGGCATCGGCCGCATATGGAGCGCAAGTACTGAAGGAGCTGTGCGGGAAACAGGACGAAGTGAACATTCTGGTCTCTACCGCACGTTCCCAGGAGAGCATGATGCGGGTGCTGGAAGCAACTGAGGGTATAGACTGGAGCAAAATCAACCTGTTCCATGTCGATGAATACATCGGCCTTCCGGAAGGGGACGAACACCGGCTGAGCTTTCAACTGCTGGGGTACTTTTTCAGGACAACCCCTTTCAAAGCAACATATTTCATGAATCCTCTTGCTCCTGATTTGAAAATCGAGTGCCGCCGTTATGAGAATCTTCTTAAGAAGCATCCGGTGGATATTTCCTTTGTAGGAATTGGTGATAATGGACATCTCGCATTTAACGAACCCCACATTGCAGATTTTAATGATCCGGTGTTCGTGAAAACGGTCGATATTGACCCGGTTTCAAAAAATCAGTTAGTACAGCATAAAAATTATGACAACCCTGAGCAAATGCCGGACCGGGCTTTTACACTGACACTTCCCGCTCTGATGAGTGCGAAAGCTGTTATTTGTACTGTACCGTTTACTAGCAAAGCCAAGGCCGTTGCCCGTTCGCTGAAAGGACCCCTCGAAACAGCCTGCCCTGCATCAATCATGCGTCGTCATCCTGACGCCGTGCTGTTTTTGGACAGCGACAGTGCAAGCCTCTTATAGCACAGTGAACCGCTTTCAATAAATAATAGAAGTAATTTGAAATAACAAAGGAGAGATTACATGGAACATCAAATTTTGGAAAATTCCAAAGAACTCGGGAAAACTGCAGCGGAGTACTGTGCGGGGATTCTTAAAAGAACCATAGAAGAGAAAGGTTTTGCCAGGATGATACTTTCAACCGGAGCCTCTCAGTTCGACACCTTGAATGCATTGGTAAAGGAAGATGTTGATTGGAGCAAGGTGGAAATGTTTCATCTCGATGAGTATTTTAACATGCCGGTTACCCATCCTGCCAGTTTTAGGAAGTACCTCGAGGACAGATTTGTCAGCAGGATAAATCTGAAAAAAGTAAACTATGTAAGTGGTGAAGGGAACGTCCGGGAAAACATAAATATACTGACGCAGGAAATCAGGAAAGCACCGATTGATCTTGCACTGATTGGGATTGGTGAGAATGCCCATATTGCATTTAATGACCCGCCGGCTGATTTTGACACGAAAGAAGCCTATATTGTTGTGAATCTGGATGAGAAGTGCAGAAAACAGCAGCTCGGTGAAGGCTGGTTCCCGACGCTTGAAGATGTGCCCCAAAAAGCAATATCAATGACAGTTCACCAGATAATGGACAGTAATATTATTGTCTCATGTGTACCTTATAAAGTGAAGGCAGAGGCTGTAAGAAATACACTTTCCAGTGAGATCACAAACAGGATACCTGCGACAATACTTAAGAAGCACTGTAATTGGACTCTTTTTTTAGATAAGGATTCTGCTTCTTTGATTGATAGGAAATAAGGAGATGATAGTTGAAAAGATATGGGAAGAAAATGAAAATGAAAATGAAAAAAACCATGAGAAATTATTGATAGGGAAAGATCGAACTGAGACTATTGCTTTGGGATATGTATCGGTGGACCATGGTGAAAGCACGCATCCGGGCTTTCACCATGATGAGGAAGAAATTTACGTTATCCTGAAGGGGAAAGCCACACTAACAATCGGAGAAGAGGAGTGTGAGGTTGGACCGGGTTCTGTTGCTTATGTACCCAGGAATCAACCTCATAACATGACTTGTGTATCAGAAGAAAAACTTGAATATTTATATTTTGCAAATTGGCCGGATAGTACACCTTTGTAAATCTATTTATAGATACCTGCCCTTTTGATATTCATCACAGATCATGCAAATTCCCTTTTGTGAATATTGTTTTTATAAAACTTAACATACTAATCCTGTAGCAGGGATTGTTTTAATACGAGTTTTGTGACAATATAAAGTATATCTCACATGGAATGTGCAGGATTTTAATTTGATATAGTTGGGACGGTGTCTTCAATAGATGGAACAATTACTTTGGCTAATACCGCTGGGATTTGCAGTAGGGACGCTCGGAACGTTGATCGGAGCGGGCGGTGGCTTTATCCTGGTGCCGGTACTTCTGATCGTATACCCTGATAAAAGTCCGGAAACCATAACAAGTATTTCTTTGGCGGTTGTTTTTTTCAATGCGGTTTCAGGAACCCATGCCTATGCAAAAATGAAGAGGATTGATTACAAGTCAGGCCTTATATTTGCTGCTGCAGGAATTCCGGGGTCGCTGATTGGTGCCATGGCCACTTCCATGCTGCCGAGGTATTGGTTTGATATCATCTTCGGCATGCTGATGGTTGCCGTATCTACATTTCTTGCCTTTCGAACAATCAGGGAAAAGCAAAACGGGAATAAGCCCGCAGAGAATAAAACAGGACATTTTCTCCGGGAAATCATAGATGCGGACGGCATGAAGCATATTTTTTCGTATAATCCTTCAAGGGGTATCATAATCAGTATATTTGTCGGATTCCTGTCCAGTATGATGGGCATCGGAGGTGGGATTATCCATGTCCCGGCTATGATCAACCTGCTGAATTTTCCAGTCCATATCGCGACTGCAACATCTCATTTCATGCTGATCATCATGTCGTTTACCGGAAGTATCGTCCACGTCTTCGATGGTGCACTGGTGAAAGGAATGCTGCAGATATTCGGGCTTGCCATCGGTGTTGTTTTCGGGGCGCGTCTCGGAGCAAAGCTGTCCAGGAAGGTCAAAGGCTCCTTCATCGTATTGGGACTGGCCTGCGCGCTCGGCCTGGTAGGTATCCGTCTGATTGTTGCCGCATTGATTTGAGGAAGCGTATATTCCCAGTCTGTTGTTCAATTTGCTGTGAGAGTATTCAATATGGAGGGTGTCTGCAAGGTTTATCAGCTGGCAGAATAAATGAGAAAACAATTATAAATGTACTTTATCTTGAGAATCCGGCTGTATTCCAATAAAATCATCGTAAGAGGGCTGCTGACGAAACATTGCTTTCGCAGCAGCTTTTATTTTGTATGGATCTGGCGTTAAGGGGTAAGATGGAGGGCTTTAAAGAGTATGACACAAATAGGTGATGGGAATTAGGGAAACTAACTGTATTCGGGGAACGTTGTGGAGTTGTCTCCGGAGTCGGTGGTAAGCGGCGGCAACCTGATACGCTCATCTAATACAGCTCATAAAGACTCCAATAAAGCACCTATAAGTGTTTGAAAAAACATCTTAGTGCACTCGGGCTAAAACAAAAAAAGCCGACCGCCCTAAAAGTTTTAACCCGTACAGTGCACTTGATGCTTTTTCATAGAGCCCTGACAGGCTCTACACCGCCGAGTGGCGCCCTTTGGCCGCTTTCCGGCGGTGGAGAGTGGCGAACCTCCTTTAACTTGCTATAAAAACTTTTGAATTATACAAAAAAATTGAAACACCTGCTTTGAAATTTAAAGCAAGAATTATCCCACTTTGAATTTCCACAAAACTGCTGCACATACTTAAACAAATGTTCATTATCAAACAGATAGAAAGATATACCGTATACGGTTGCTACTAAAATAAAGTACTGAGATGAAAGGATGAGTATTATCAACGCACATGCATCGACAGCACTGGAATATGACAAGGTCAAAGAAGAACTGAAGCAGTATGCATTAAGCGAGGCTGCAAAGGCCAGGCTGGAAATGCTTGAGCCGTCTGTGGACATGGAAGTGATCAAAGGCTGGCTGCAGGAGACAACAGAGGCTGCAGCGGCACTGGCTGTGAATTCCAGCGTTCCTCTTAGTACAATGACCGAACTTGCGAATTCGATGCGCAAGATTGAAAAGGGATTAATTCTGCAGCCGGATGAGTTGTATACCGTGAAAAATCTTCTTGAAACCGTAAAGCGCATGAAAAAATATATGATGGCTATGGAACAGACGGCACCGGTAATATCCTCTTATGCACGTTCCATGTATCCGCTTGGAGAGCTTTATGATGAAATTGACCGCTGCATCGTCAACGGAAGGGTCGATGACAGGGCAAGCGCCGAATTGCACAGGCTTCGCAAGAAGATTGAGATTTCGGATGACAGGATCAGGCAGAAGCTGAACAGCCTGCTGAACGCTGCTGCTGCTGCGGGCTTTTTGCAGGATGCCCTTATCAGCACCAGGAACGCAAGATATGTCATACCTGTTAAGCGGGAACACCGCAGGAGTATCGACGGCAGCGTGCATGATACCTCCTCCAGCGGCTCCACGTTATTTATCGAACCGGCAGGGATATCAAAGCTGCAGGAAGAATTGAACCTGTTGAGGATAGAGGAAGAGAATGAGGCTTATCGCATCCTCTCCTTTATTACAAACCTCGTAGACAGCCATTCCAGAGAGGTTTCCATTGATATGGAAGCATTAGCCCATTATGATTTCATCTTTGCAAAAGGGAAGTACAGCCGCTCGATGGATATGGACAGCGTCTCTCTCAATACCTGTGGAAGAATCAATATGGCAGGTGCCAGGCATCCGCTGATCGGGCGATCCGCTGTTCCGCTGGATTTCAATATCGGTGACGGCTACAGGGCGCTTGTCATAACCGGCCCGAATACGGGCGGCAAGACGGTTGCGTTAAAAACGGTCGGCTTGTTGTCACTCATGGTTCAGTCCGGACTGCATGTACCTGTGAGCACTGGCAGCGAATTTGCTGTTTTCACGGATATTCTTGCAGATATAGGTGACGGCCAGAGTATTGAGCAGTCACTGAGCACGTTTTCATCGCATGTGAGGAACATATCGACCATTATAGAATGTGCAAGTCCCAATACACTTGTCATCATGGATGAGGTTGGTGCAGGCACGGATCCTTCGGAAGGAATGGGTTTTGCCGTAGCCGTACTGGAACAGGTTTACGCAAGGGGTGCCACAATACTGGGAACGACGCATTACAGCGAGATAAAAGAGTTTGCCGCGATAACACCCGGGTTTAAGAATGGCTGCATGGGCTTCGACATCAATACGTTAAAGCCGCTGTTCAGTTTGAAAATAGGACAGCCTGGAGAAAGCAATGCTTTTTTAATTGCACTGCGGCTCGGCATCGATATGAAGCTGATTGAAAGGGCGCATGAGATTACCTATAAAGAAAAAATGGATTACTCACACTTGCTGTCTGCAGAACAGGAAAGGCTTGTCGACCGGGAGGCTGTTGCCAGCCATGAACAGCAGATCAGGGATGCAGAAAAGGCGAAAAGCTTTTTAAAGCAGGCTGAAATTCTGGAAAAGAATGAGGAAAGAAAATCACAGAAACATTTTAACATAGGAGACTGTGTAAGCATCAGCTCCATGTCGAGGACCGGTATCGTCTGTGAACCTGAAAACGATAAAGGCGAAATCGTTGTCATGGTCATGAAAAAGAAATTCAGAGTGAATGTAAAACGGCTGACACTTTATATCGACGGCAAGGAGTTATATCCGGAAGGGTATGATTATAATGTCATACTTGAAAGCAAGGGGGACAGGAAGAAAAAGAAATTGATGGGTAAAAGGCATGTTGAGGGCCTTGTGATAGAAAAAAGCAGGGAAACATAAAAAGCAGGGAAACAAATTATTCATTCAGATAAGTTCTCTGTTGAAAAGTGTTAACATAGTTCCTTCCATGCGAGTATTATAAACTATGAAGTTCAGGGCTGCAGGAAGGTGTGGCATGGAAGGTGTTCACGATACGGCGGAGAAGTATTTGTCAATAAATACAGGGGATACCTGTTCATTTCAACGAGAAATCACCGAACAAATGATAGCGTCATTTGCTGAACTTTCCGGCGATTACAATCCCGTTCACATGGATAACGGTTATTGCCTTGAGCATGGAATCGGGTCCAGAATCACCCACGGAATGCTTGTGCTTTCTTTTGTATCGACGCTGATCGGCATGCACCTTCCAGGCAAGGGCGCCGTCTGGTTGTCGCAGTCCTTTGACTTCATTTCTCCGGCAAGGGTCGGGGATGTTCTGACGATAACAGGCCGGGTATTGGAAAAAAACAGCAATAATTCACTTGGACTGGGTGTTATAACCATGAAGGTCAGTGTCACGAATCAGAATAAGGCACTTATCGTTCGTGGGACTGTTAAAGTTTTGTTAAAATAGGACAGAGGCAAGAACAAAAAATGAAAAGAGTTATTTTGGTTACCGGAGGAAGCAGAGGATTAGGCGCTTTTCTGGTAAATAAGTTATCGGGTGATACCCGGCAGCTAACCGGGAAAGATACCGAAACGACCGTGATCTTTACTTATGTAAATTCACCGGAAAATGCATTAAAGTTGGCATCAGGCCCGGAAAATATACAGGGGTTCAAATGTGACCAGCGGGACGAGACTCAGGTGAAGCAGTGTCATGAAATGATCCTTGAAAGATACGGAAGGCTTGACGTCCTTATCAATAATGCCTGCTCGGCATTTACACCCTGCGACCTGTTATCGTCCGGCTGGGACAGATTCCAGGAACTGCTTGACACAAATCTGAAGGGAACATACCTTCACACGCGCGAAGCAGCTGAAATAATGAAAAAGCAAGGATCTGGCAGGATTATAAATATTTTGTCCTCCTATGTTCTGAATACTCCGCCTGAAAAAATCTCATTTTACATTACGGCAAAATATGCGCTTCTTGGACTCACCAGGTCCTCGGCGGTAGAACTGGTCAAACACGGCATAACAGTGAACGCCATATCTCCCGGACTCATGGAAACAGACCTGTCCGGTTATCTTCCAAGAAAATACCTTGAGGTATATGCCAGCCGGCATCCAATGAAAAGAATGACACAGCCTTGCGATGTAGCGAATGCCGTAACGTATCTGATTTCAGACGGGGCTGGTTTTCTCAATGGAGTAAATATTCCGGTAAACGGAGGTGAGTCATTCTGATGAAGGACTCCATCAATATTGCCGTTTTGGGCAACTCTACTACGGATTTCACAGGTATTGCACTTGCAAACGAGTGCATAATGTACGGAATTAAAGCATCCGTTTATAATGCGCCGTATCAGCAGTACAACCAGCAGATCATGGATCCTGCCAGCGGCTTTTATGCATCAGATCCCGGCCTGGCCATACTGCAGCTGGACGGCCGCATATTGTACCCGGAGTGGTTCAAATTTTCAACCTTTGCCAATAGCAATAGTACGGAGTTGGAAAATCGTGTCCAGAAGGTCGCGGACGTTCTGGTATCCTTGATACAAACTATTCATAGGCATTCTAATACAAAAATTATTGTCAACAACTTCAAGGTGCCCTACCATGCGCCAAACGGTATTCTGGACAATCGGTCGGGCATGGGCCTTAAACGCATGATAAATTTATTGAATATCAAGCTGGAGGATTTTACCTCGGCTACGGATTATGCATATGTTTTTGACTTTAGCGGTTTTTGCTCCCACATAGGGCATATCCAGGCTGAAGACTATAAAATGGCTTATCTTGTGAAAAGCCAGCTGTCTTATCCTGCCACAAAGCTGCTGGCGAGAGAGTACATGCGGTATATTCTCCCGCTTATGTCCAGGAGCAGAAAGTGCCTTGTGCTTGACCTGGATAACACACTCTGGGGCGGGATTGCAGGTGAAGACGGCATTTCAGGAATCCGTCTCGACTTATCCGGCCCGGGCAGATGCTATTACGATTTTCAGGAAGAAATTCTGAATCTATACGACAAGGGGATTCTTCTGGCTTTAAACAGCAAGAATAATCAGGAGGATGCACTTGATATCATCGAAAAGCACCCTCACATGCTGCTTAGAAAGCACTTTTTCTCCTGTCTGAAGGTCAACTGGCAGGACAAGGCAACGAACATGAAAGAAATCGCGAATGAATTAAACATCGGTCTGGACAGCCTTGTGTTTTTCGACGATAACCCGGTCGAACGCGATTATATTAAAAAGGCCTTCCCGGAAGTCCTGGTCATTGATGTACCGGATGAACCCGGCAGATATTGCGATGCACTTAAAAGGATGCCGGAGTTTGAAAAATTGGATGTAACGGACGAGGACAGGAAAAGGAATGAAATGGTTGGGCAAAACTGCAAACGAATTCAATGCCAGAAATCGTTCCGAAGTCTGGAAGAGTATCTGGCGAGCCTTGAAACAGAAATAACGGTCATAAAGGCGGACGATTTCAATATCCCGCGAATTTCTCAGTTAACGCTGAAAACAAACCAGTTCAATATGACAACAAAAAGATACCAGGTTTCAGATATCAAAAGAATGCTTGAAGCAGGGGATTATATAATTAACTGTTGTTCGGTATCCGACAGATTCGGGGATAATGGCATCACAGGCTGCTGTATTGTGAAGCTTGAAGGGTGCACCGCAGTAATCGATACCTTTCTATTAAGCTGCAGAGTCCTTGGCAGGAATGTGGAATATGTGTTTCTTGGCGCTGTAGTAAAACAATTAAGAGAAATGAATATGGAAAGGATCATTGCGGAATACCTTCCTACTGAAAAAAACAAGGCAAACAGCGGCTTTTATACAAGGGCAGGTTTTACGGAGGTCAGCGCTGACGAACGCGGAGTGGTTTATGAGATGAAGAAGGCCACAACACCTTTGGGATTCACCTATATCAGTTGTAAATAGGCTTTTGGAGGAGTAGTTCTGTTGAAATATTCAGGAGAAGTAATTTGAAATATAAGGGGGAGAACGGCTTTGGATAATGAATTCGTCAAAATGGTTGCGGGATTGCTGAAAATAGATCCAGGACTCCTGAGGGAAGATTCGACGGCTTCGGAGATTCCGGAATGGGATTCCCTCAGCCACTGGCTGGTAATCGGAGAATTGGAAGATAAATATGGCGTGGAGTTCAGTATGGATGAGGCAATCGAATTCAGGAATCTGGGGGATATATACAATACTATAAAAAAGAAGCGGGCATAACATCTCAACAACAGTATGCACAGTAATGAATCTGAGCTTTTACTCCAAAGATCAAGGCGGACTGGTTTATGAGGTTGGCGTATTTGATTTTGGCACATAAAGACCCTGGACAGCTGCAACGGTTAATATGCAGATTGTCGGACTATAACACCGATATTTTTATTCATCTTGATCAAAAAACAGAAGATGCGGCAGCCTTTTATACTTTTGTCAGCTTAACCAAAAATACTTTTATCATAAAGCGGCGGGTGGATGTCAGATGGGGCGCATTCAGCATGGTCCAGGCCACTCTGAACGGTCTGGCGGAGATATTGGAGCATGGTACATACGATTATATTAATCTTTTGAGCGGGTCAGATTATCCATTGAAATCCAATAGAAAAATCCTGGATTTCTTTTCAACAAATAAAGGAAGGGAGTTTATCCATTTTCGGGAAAATCCTTCGCCGGAGCTTCCTCTGGGAGGTAGTGACCGGTTCGAATACTATTATGACTATGATAATGCCGCTGCAAATAAAAATGAATATGAACTGGAAATGAAAGAAAGAAAGATGAAAAGGACATTCATAAATGGAATGAAGCCGTATCACGGTTCACAATGGTGGAGTCTGACAGGCGGATGTATCGCCTGCCTGCTGAAGACGATTGCATCAAACAAGGAATTCATCAATTATTACCGGTATACAAAATTCCCCGACGAACAGTTCTTTCAGACTATGGTCATGAATTCTGAATACGCACGGAATACAGTCAATAACAATATGAGATATATTGACTGGTCCTGTATCAATTGGCCGACAATTAACTGGAGCACCTCGGCACCTCATCCGAAAACGCTGGTGGTCCAGGATATTTACAAAATGAAATACTCTGAAAAGCTTTTTGCAAGGAAATTCGAAGAAAATACCAATAAGGTGGTTCTGGATACAATTGACAGCTTGCTTCTCAACTATAGAAAACCTAAAGGGGCGGTTCGGTGAACAGTCATTTGTTGATGAATAGTGAAGCGATCTCCATTATAGTTCGTGTCAGCAGCCTTATGCATGCGGGGAATGTTTTCAATAATTATATGCAGCAGAATCTGGACAAGAAGGAGTTAATTCTTGTTCATAACAATCCCCTGGAGGACTTTGACCAGTGGGTTCATTCATCCGGGTTATACCCAATGACCAGGGTATATCAGCTGGATGATGACAAATCTCTGGGAGAATGCCTGAATTATTGCACAGAACGGGCGATCTTTGAAAACATTGCAATATTTCAGGAGATGCACCAGTATGAACCGGAGTACTTATCCTCCTCGCTGCGGGAAATGTATCTCCATTCTGCGGAAGTGACAGGCAAAAAAACGTATTTTTCACAATGCGGGAAGGAAGAGCCTCTGACGCTGGTCAACCCCGGCTTTGAGAAATCCTTTACGGACAGGGTGATCCTGCCGACGTTCATTTTCAGGCGCGAATTGTTCGACAGTATAAGTTCCAAAGGTATCAGGTTCAATAATAGCAATGAGGATCTGGACGCAAAGTTTTGTGAAGATTGCAGAAACAACGGCTGCCGTATTTACTCGAACGATACCGCGGGCTTTCGATACCGCTGCCTGTGAGAATGCATGCATAAGGGCTTAAACAGGCATATAGGAGTGCGGCTTGCATGTATACACAAAGGTGCATAGGAGGGGCTCACATGCAGGCGCACAAACGGCGCATAGGAGTGCGGCTTGCATGCATACACACAAACGGCGCATAGGAGGGATTCACATGCAGGCGCACAAACGGCATACAAGAGGCTCACACAGGCAGGCATGAGGGCTCCCGAACAGGTTCCCGAACAGGCTCCCGAACAGGCTCCCGAACAGACTCCCATATAGGGAAAGTGGTATCTCTGCCTGAAGACAGCAGAACTACTTCACTTTCAGAAACTGGCGGTCAATCATGTCCAGTAATTGGGGATTAGTGTGTTCGTCCAATTTTCTTGCGTATAGCGCAGGGGTGCTTTTTAGCACTGGAAAATCACTCCTATCCAGTGTTTTAGGATGTAAAGCATTGACCTTGCTCCAATCCAGATACCATAGATTTTCATTGAATGCATTTTGAGCAAACGGAGAATTCATCACCATCGTTTGAAAAAACTGCTCATCAGGAAACTTTGTATATCTGAAAAAATTTGCGATCTCCTTGTTCTGGTTGACGACATTTAGCAGGTGTCCGATACATTTTCCTGTCAGACACCACCAGGATGAACCATGGAACGGGTTCATCCCTTGAATGAAGCATCTTTTCATTTCACGCTGCCTCATTTCCGATTCATAGGCGCAGCTGCCCGGACTGCCGAAAGTGCTGTGAATATTGTCATAATCATAGTAATACCAGACCCTGTCCATTCTGCCCTCGTTGAACTCCTCAATGGGCAATGGTCTGTAATGGATAAATTCATGCCCATAATTCATCATAAAAAAATTGCAGATATAGGTCTTGTCTTTTATCGGATAATCGGACCCGCTCATTAAATGAATATAGTCAAACCCGATCCCTGTTGATACGATTTCCTGCAAGGCATTCAATGCAGCCCGGACAATACCGTACCCCCCCCAGTGGATTTCAATCCTTTGCCTGATAAACGAGGTGTTCGGAATCTCTTTCGGGATATCTGAAAAACCGGCCGTATAGGGGGTCTTGCGATCGAGATGAATGAAAACCCATGTGTTTGCACTATGCAGTCTTTTCACTAAACGCTTCAGTTGGATGGGATTTGTGTGAGCCAGAATTAAATATGCTATTTTCAAAACCATTCTCCAATACAGTCTTCATACAGAATAAAAGGAGTCGCTCCCCGCCAGGGGCAATACCAACTGTAAAAGTCGCCGAAGTGCCGCCTCCTTATAATACGCAGGAAACCATATTTGTGTGTTTGAAGATAATCCTGCATTTTGACAGGAAGTTTAGGATTGGAAGTGTACGATATATGCCAATTGACATAGTATGATAATGAAAATCCGAATGTCAGAGAGGCATATAATGGAAGGGGTCTCAATCATCACTTGTACACATGTACCCTGGTACAGGGAAAATATTTTCGTCAACTACAACAGGCAGCGATACAAAGCCAAAGAGTTGATTCTCGTTCTGAACAGTAACGCTCTGGATTTATCGCAATGGCAGCAATATGCCAATCCGTATCAAAACATACGAATCTTCACATTACCTGAACATATCACAGTCGGTGCCTGTATGAATTTTGGCGTCGGCCAGGCACGGTATGATTACATAGCCAATTTCGACCATGATGATTACTATGGGGCAGAGTATCTGGAAGACTTTATGAAAGTTACCTCCCGTATCGATGCCGGCTTGTTCGGGAAGAAAACCCACTATGTGTATTTTAAGGAGGACTGGACACTGGCTTTGATGCATCCCGGTTATGAGAATAGATTTGTGGATTATGTGGACGGACCGACCATGTTTATGAAAAAAAACATTTTTAATCGCGTGAAATTCATTGATAATGACACCTCTGATTGCCAGCTTTCCTGGGAGTGCCGAGAGAAAAGCATCAGGATATATTCGGTCAACAGACAGCATTTCGCCTATATCAGAAAAACAGATACCAACCAGCACACATGGAAGATATCAAATCAGGAGCTGTTGAATACCTATTGCTCAAAGATAACAAAAATAAAAGAGTACAGACCGTATGTGGATTATAAATAGAAAAACAGGGCGATTTCGGATGACCTCGACGTAACCCGTTTAAAACCGCACAAGGATCTTCCTAATTGCTGGTCTCGATATAATAATTCATATTTTCCAAAGCCCAATCCCTGTTGTACACATGTCCTGCCATGGACTTGGCATCATAGATGGATGCACAATATGCAGTCCTTTTTCCTGCCTGCAGTTCCTTGAAAAATTCGAGGTATTTCCATTTGAACTTTGCGACAAACGATTCATTCTGATACCTCTTGCTGCGTATTGTAAAGCAGGTGTTATAGATCTTGTCAAGATTGCAGTATCCCCTTGCAGAGCAGCTTTCACAGCCTATCATCTGGGTCATGTCTATAGCAATCAGTGAATTTTTGTACATGTCGCTCATGTAGCCTGCTTTGAAGTTGGTATAGTGCATTACTCTTGGAGTAAGCTCAGCATCTCCCCAGCAGGTCTCTTCGCTCCAGTAGCCGATTTTGTCTATCATCTCAGGCCGCATACCCATAAAGCAGCCATGCACGAAATCCAGGACGGCATCAACAAACCCGTTCTTCAGCTCAAGGTAGGTGGCATCGCCGCGAACCCTGGGGATAACTTCAGTATACAGGGGAAGATAGGGAGGGGTTCTCTGGACCCCGAGCAGCCCGACTTCGGGGAATGCATTGAATACCTTCATAAATCGGGATAACCAATCCCTTGTATGAACGACAACGTCACTGTCAATATTGAAGAAATACTGATCCGGTCTTCTCCTGGAAAGATTCAGATTTAATGCAGGGATCGGTCCTGCGTTGACAGGCAAATGGAGAATGGATTTTATTCTGGGGTCGTGCAGGGATTGCAGGTAGTCCCAGGTATTATCTTTTGAATTGCTGTCAATAATGTGCATTTCGAAATCTTCAGGTGTATCAAGTATTGATTTTAAGCTTTTGGCTGTTAAACCCAAACGGTTAAACGTAATATAATTTACAAACGGCGGGGTCATGGAATCAATCCTTTCTTGCGAAATTTATTATTGCATTGCAGTAATACTGTATTTGGTGGTTGGTACATGGTGTCAGCCATTACAGCAACTCTATGTTATTCCTGTTCTTCAAATTCTTCATTGCATTTTTTGTATCGAAAATGAACGGGGAGTTGGCTTGAATAAAATCATAATCATAGCTTTTGTGCATCACAGTGAGGATCACCAAATCTGATTCTCCAAGGGTTTCTTTTGAGCATTCCACGCTTTCATACTCCCTTCCTTTATTGCAAAAACGGGGGATATGAGGATCATTGTATTGAACAAGTGCGCCTTCTTTTTCAAGGTTTCCTATCACCTTAAGCGCAGGACTTTCCCTGCAATCATCGATATCCTGCTTATAGGCAATCCCGAGAATAAATATCTTCGAGCCGTTCAGCGGTTTCCCAAACCTGTTTAATATCCTGTATGCCCTCTCCACTACGTACTGAGGCATATAGTGGTTTATTTCGCCCGAAATTTCTATCAACCGCGTATGATAGTCAAATTCTCTGGCTTTCCAGGTAAGGTAAAAGGGATCCAGCGGAATACAATGTCCGCCGACGCCAGGTCCGGGATAAAAGGCCTGGAACCCGTATGGCTTTGTTTTAGCCGCCTCTATGACCTCCCACACATTGATGCCCATCTTGTCGCAAATGATTGCCATTTCATTTACAAGTGCAATATTGATATTGCGATAGGTGTTTTCCAGCAATTTTTCCATCTCCGCAACAGCAGGGCAGGAGACTTCATAAACCGCACCCTCAAGTACGCTGCGATAAAGTGCCGCCGCAGCCTCAGTGCTGTCTTTGCCGATTCCGCCTACTACCTTGGGTGTGTTTTTGGTTTTATATAGATGATTTCCCGGATCAACTCTTTCAGGTGAGAATGCGAGATAAAAATCACTTTCGCATTTAAGCCCGGATATTTTTTCAAGGATGGGTTTCAGCAGTTCTTCAGTTGTCCCGGGATAGGTCGTGCTTTCAAGGATGATGAGCATGTCTTTGTGAAGATACACAGCGATGTTCTCTACGGAAGATTTTACAAAGCTGATGTCCGGTTGTTTGTACAAATCCAACGGTGTCGGTACGCATATGGCGACACAGTCAATATCCCTGATGAAGCTGAAATCGGAGGTTGCACGAAGCTTTCCGCTCTTCACCACCTCACTCAGATCCTGATCCATGATATCACCGATATAGTTTTCCCCCTTGTTTACGAGATCCACCTTCTTCTCCTGGATGTCAAAACCGGTGACCTCATACCCGGCTCTGGCCTTTTCAACAGCAAGAGGCAGTCCGACATAGCCGAGTCCTACAACACCGATTTTTGCCGTTTTGTTTTTTATCTTTTCAAGCAGCATTTCTTTCATATTGAACCTCTACTAAACATTTAATATATCTCACTTAAGGGGGGAATATTGTGGAAATCAGATGGTGTTATTCCATGCCAAGGGATGTTGATCCGGGTCAATGGGAAAATTGACAGTCCTTCCCTCACGGGACGATTGATAAATACCGGTTATCAACTCCAGGGACTTTCTTCCTTCATGGCCGTCGGTATTCGCCTCGGCGTTTCCTCTGAGCACTTCCAATATATTCGCATAATAGCCCGCGTGCCCGAAACCATAGACGTTCGGAGGCTCATAACCGGAGGAAGCCACAAGCTCATCGTCCTTATCACCTGTTTCGAATTCCCATTTTTCAATCTTGTTAATCGCCACACCGCCAAGCTTTACGGTTCCTTTTTCTCCAATTATGGCAATACTGCCTTCCAGGTTTCCCGGATAGGTGAGCATGGTGACGTTGATATTCCCGATTGCACCATTTTTGAATCGGATCACAGCGGAGCCCGTGTCTTCGGTTTCTATTTTTCTCGCCAGTGTTGCTGTGATTGCTGTTACACTTTCGATTGGACCGCCAAGCCATTGGAGTGTATCAACGTAATGGCTTGCCTGATTGCTGAAGGCGCCCCCGTCAAATTCCCAGGTGCCGCGCCAGCCTGCCTCGTCATAATAGCTCTGAGGCCGCATCCAAAGAACATTTGATAAAAGCATGTAAATCTTTCCGAAACGTCCTTTGTCCACAGCTCTTTTCAATAATTGAACCGTACTGTTCAGCCTGTTTTGTTTGACTACAAACAACCTGACCTTGGCTTCGTCGCACGTTCTTATCAAGTCATCCGCTGCTTTCAGGCTCGCAGCCATAGGCTTTTCGGTCAAAACATGGAGGTGCTTTTCAACGGCCATGATGCCGTGAAGCGGATGCAACCCGCTTGGCGTACAAATAGACAGGATGTCGATCTCCTCATTTTCAAGCATTTTCTTCAGGTCGGTATAAATATGGGGTGCCGGTATTGCGGGTCCAACGCCGAGGGTGTCTGTGATCTTCAAATAATCAGCGGCTTTGGCTATCGCCCTGTCTGCCAGAATGTCACACATACAGACTAATTCGGCTTCCGCAGATAATCCCGCTATTGCCTCAACATGCTTGTAGGAAATCCTTCCGCACCCTACCAGCCCAAACCTTATTCTCCGTTCCATCTTTTGATTCTCCGTAAAAGAATTAACATAACGCTTTATCATATGATTACTATATGAAGGGAGTTCCAAAAAAATCACTGCAATATTGATGCGGAGGATTCCCTATGAAAACCGATTTCCTTTGAATGCTTTTCCGAATGTAAAAACAGGAAGTTCGTTTCCACGGTTTCATCCGTCATTATTTCAAATTCGACCAGCTTTTGCTGGTCGATGATAAAGCATTTATAACCGAATGCTTTAAAAAGAGCTATGATATCATTAGGGTGGTAATTGAAATTTTTACTCCACTTCCGGAGCATTTCAGTAAAAACTATGGGCTTATCTCTTTTGATCGTTTCTTCTCCACCTTTAAATACCAGCAATTCGGCTCCTTCCACATCGCACTTGATGAAATCTACCCTGATATTCTTCTCCGATACTACATCGTCAAGCTTTCTGACCCTGACATTGACTTTCTCAACATTCTCGGACCCGGACAGATTCTTCATGGAGGAATTCCCGGTTACTCCCGGATAATAGAAAAATGTGATCTCCGTATCCGTATCGGACAGACCGTAATTTATTGCTTCAATATTTGTCATCTCATTCATTCTTATATGTTTTTTTAAATACGAATAAGTCTGAGGTACGGGCTCAAAAGAAAATATTTTAACATCCCTGACTGCTCTGGCAATATTCATGGAAACCCATCCAATATTGGCTCCGACATCTAAAACAGTATCACCCTCCCGGAGCAATTGTAAAATCATCTGGAGTTCGTCTTTTTCATATGCACCGAAATTCAACGTTTCAACCGGGATACTTCTGCGGTCTTTTATATCCACAAGCATTTTTATTTGGGAGCCTCTTGATGTCATAAGGATGCTGCCGTCGGATATTTCAACCTTGTCAATCCCGGTATTCCGGATAAATTCCGCATACTCGAATAAATGGGCATGGAGCTTGTGCATCTCATCGATGTATTCATTTTTACTCATTTGTCCGCAATAATAAGTTGATTTTAATTCTTCCAAAGTCATGATAAAAACTCCTTACAAAAAACTTTTATAGTAAACTCGCTATAGAAAATCTCTGGAGAGACTCCCCAATAGAGACTCCCCAATAGAGACTCCCCAATAGAGACTTCCAATAGAGACTTCCAATAGAGACTCCCAACAGATTTTCTCTACAAAAAACTCCTTACGGTTCTTTCGAACCCCTCTCGAATCGTATAGACCGGCTCCCATCCAAGCGCCCTGATTTTCGATATATCGGGACAACTCTTCGAAATTCTGTCTTTCAAGAGCAACTCCGGGTCCTGACTGCCCTTGACGATTACTTCGAGCTGTTTCTCCGGGAACTGAGCGGCTAAAAGCTTTGCCAGTTCCAAAATACTAACGGCACATTCGTCGTTTCCGACATTATAGGCCTGTGCGGTTTCCCCTTTTAAAAGGACCGTAAAATATCCCAAAACGGCATCTGCCAAATAGCAGAAAGAGCGAACGGCACTGCCGTCACCCTTAACAACAATATTCCTTCCGTGTATAATATCCGAAACAAAATCTGCAAAGACCCTCCCGTCCTCAAGGCTTAAACCGGGACCGTATGTATGAAACGGCCTTACAATTTTAACGGGAACACCAAACTGATGAAACCAGGACATGCACATTGTCTCGCAGATCCTTTTGCTTTCCGCATAACAATTCCTTGTGTCCAGCGGGTCAATACAGCCTCTGTCGACCTCCCTGACAGAACCGTGATCAGTATGGACTTCACCGTAAATTTCACTGCTGCTGAAATACAGAAAGGTATCAACCTTGTTTTCTTCTGCCAATTCCAGAAGGTTTTGCATTCCCTTGACGCTCGTCCATATCATCCCGGCAGGGTCCGGATTATAATATTTGGGACTGGCCTGACAGGCGGCATGAATGATATAGTCAATTTTCAAATCCAAATATACGGGAGTAGATATATCTTGTATGAGTAGCGAAAAATCATTTCTTTTTTCATATTGGCCCAGTCTTTTTATTGCCCGATCCCGGTTTCTTGCGATCCCGATCACATTTATACGATCTCCGCTCCCCAGTTCGTTTAGATACAATAAAGTATCAATCATGCAGGAAGGCAGCATACCCCCCGCACCCGTAACCAGAATGGTCTTGCCGGCAAGGGTGTTCCAGGGCAGCTTGCTGCCTGTAATATAGATAATGTCTTCAAGGATGACTTTGTTCAACATGCTTAAGTCCTCATGCAAGTTATCCGGTGTTTTGCAACACTTCATTCTTGCAGATGCATTCAAAGCGTTACAAAGACACTTCTCTGATTGTTGTAGTCTGCCTGCACTCGTTTTAACTGTTACAGACCACTAGTATATGTTGCAAAAAAAGTTTTGTTTATGGAATGATTTTATTTTTTGCAACAAGGCACCTGCAGTAATATGAATGAAAAAAGGTGATCCAAGATCTTTCTTCATGGGATATCGTTAAGGCAATGATGGATGATATTGGCTTCCTCCGGTGTAACTTCAGGATCTATTTCTTCTATCGGCTTGTTGAATTCGAGCTTGGGGTAGGTAAAGGTCTGATAGTCCATAACAACCTCAACCAGTACAGGTAATTCGGACTTATTGAAAACGTGGTCGAATTCCTGCGACAAATCCGATTTTTCATTTATGGTAATGCTATTGATGCCGTAAGCCCGTGCAATCCGGGTGAAATCGCAGGATTTGTAACCGTGTTCCTCATCCGTTGCCGAATAACGTTTCTCGAAGTACAATTCCTGGAATTGTTTGATCATTCCAAGGCTTTTATTGTTGAATACAATAATAATCACCGGCAGCGCATGTTCGGAAACCATTTTCAATTCCTGGATATTCATCTGTAATCCGCCATCCCCGGCAATTACCACGCACCTTGAACCGCAAGCCATTGATATGGCGGCAGCCGAAGGCAAAGCATATCCCATGGGAGCCATTCCTCCGCTGTTGATGAATCTTTGGCTCTTTCTGATCATAAGAACCTGTGCGGCTATCATTTGAATCTGCCCAACATCGGCGCACACGACATCCCGATCTTCCAGAAAATCCGAAATGCATCTCATGACCTTGTACTGCCAATTGTTCTTATGAGCTCTTTCCAGTTCGGACAAAGGGTTAAAAAGCCGCTTCAGGACAGTAATCCCGTCCCGTATGTTAGGACTGGCGCGATAGGAACTGTTTCTAATCCTACAATACTCCAGCATTTCTTTGAGAAAACAGTCAGCATCTGCAATTATGCTTATATCAGGCGTTATCTTTGCACTTTCAATTTCATTTCTATCAATGTCGACCCAGATGATTTTTTTGTTAGCAAACGATTTCAAAACATTGCCGGTTTGTCTGGAGTCAAGCCGAGAACCCAGTACCAGCAGGCAGTCTGACTTTGATAATGCCAGATTGCCAAATCGGTTGCCGTATGCACCGATAAAGCCCGCAAAATATTCATGGTCATTGGGGAAGGAATCCTTCCCCATTAATGTGACTGCAACCGGGATTCCGAGCAATTCACAAAACCGGATCAGATTCTGTTCCGCACAGGCGGACCTGACCCCTCCGCCGGATAATACAAGTGGAAAGCTGGAAGTTTTTATTAATTCAAGTACACTATTGAGCAGTCCTTCATCCATTTCAGCGCTTTTCTTTTTTATTGAAGCGGCAAAGCTGTCCTTGCCTGTTTTTATATCCTGCCTTTGAATATCCATCGGAAGGTCAATCAGTACCGGACCTTTTCTCCCGTCGAGCGCGATAGAAAAAGATTTGACAAGTTCCTTCTCCAGATTATTTATATCGTCCACCAAAGTGCAATATTTTGTGATAGGTTTCACGATACTGACGATATCAGTTTCCTGAAAGCCTTTTTGCCTTACATTGGAGGTGTATTTAAAGTCATGGGTATTTACCTGGCCTGTTATAAAAACAGTGGGTGCGGAATCAAAATAAGCATCAGCTATTCCGGTGATCAGATTTGTTGCTCCGGGTCCGCTTGTGGCCACAGCCACCCCGACTTTGCCCGTATATTTGGCGTAAGCGCTTGCAGCAAATGCGGCAGCCTGTTCATGACCAAACTGCACGAAGCTTATAGTTTCATTTTTATATAAGGAGTCTATTAAATGTGTTACAGCACCGCCGATATATCCAAAGACATGAGTCACGCCCGCGGCCCCAAGAAATTTGATGATATAGTCGGATGCCTTCATTTCTACCTCCACCAGAGTGTGTCAACTCTGTAAATGTCGTCTGGAAAACTCCTTTATGTCTGCGGTATTGGTGCATGCTGTAAAATCAGTTACCTTATGCCCATAAATTCCCTGATTTTTGTCACAACATATTCCCGCATTTCATCGGTCAATCCCGGATATACTCCGAGCCAGAAACCTCGTTCCATAAGAATGTCCGTATTCCTGAGCTCTCCGGCAATCCGGTATCCTTCACCTTTTGCCCTCATCTCATCGAAACAGGGATGCCTGGTCAGATTCCCCGCAAACAGCATCCTGGTCTGTATTCCGGCCGCTTCAAGATAATTGATGATTTCATTTCTGGTAAACCCGGCGTCCTCCTTAACAACCATTAGAAAACCAAACCAGCTCGGATCGGAATTCCATGCCGGCTCAGGAAGAATAAATGTATCTGAAAGACAGGCCAATTCGTCACGCAGGAACATCCAGTTATCCTTCCTTGCCTTGATAAATCCGTTGAGCTTGTCAAGCTGGGCACACCCGATCGATGCCTGCATTTCGGTCATTTTGAAGTTATACCCGAAATGGGAATAAACATATTTGTGATCATACCCGTATGGAAGCTGACTGAATTTTCGGCTGAACCTGTTTTTACACAGATTGTCTTTCCCTGGAGGGCAGCAGCAGTCACGTCCCCAATCTCTCAATGAATCGATCAGCTGTTTCAGCATGGGACTATTCGTATAAACGGCCCCTCCTTCACCGGTGGTGATATGATGCGGGGGATAGAAGCTTGAGGTACCGATATCTCCGATAGTTCCTGTATATTGCCAGACTCCGTCTATCAGCACCTTTGAGCCGAGAGCATCACAATTATCCTCAATCAGCCACAACTGATGCCTGTCGCAGAAAGCTTTCACTTTTTCCAGATCAAATGGATTTCCAAGGGTATGCGCCGCCATGACGGCTTTCGTTCTTGCCGAATATGCCTGCTCCAGCTGCGAACAATCAAGATTGCAGCCTGGGAGTTCCACATCGATAAATACGGGAACAGCGCCACATTGAATGATTGGAGCTACTGTGGTAGGGAAACCTGCAGCGACGGTTATAACCTCATCACCTATCGTAATCCTCCTATCTCCAAGCTCAGGTGAGGTCAAGGCCATAAAGGCCAGGAGATTTGCAGAGGACCCCGAATTTACCAGGGAACAGTATCTGACATGGAGAAACTCTGCAAGACCGCTTTCAAATTTGGAGGAATATCTTCCTGCGGTCAGCCAGAAATCGAGGGAGGCCCCTATCAGGCAGGAAAGCTCTTTGTCATCAAAAACCCTCCCTCCATAGCAAATCCTGTCTCCCGGCATAAAGCATTCGTTCTTCTTTTTAAGTGTAAAATCATAATATTTTTTTGCAGCGTGGAGTACGCGACTTCTTAAAACTTTTTCCATTCTATTTCGAAGCATATATTTTGTTACACCGCCCTTTATCATTGATCAAGTTCCAGGCTCGCACTTCCATAGTGGAAGCTCCTCCTGTGGAAGCTCCTCCTGTGGAAGCTCCTCAAGTGAAGTTCCCCAAGTGAAGTTCCTCAAGTGGAGTTCTTCTTTTGAATCTCAGGTGGAGCAGAGTCTCCATCGAAAATCTAAATCCAGACGTACATTCACAGGTGAAATTAATTCGCCTTTTCACTCTGGCTGAACAGGTTCACTGGAATAGTCCTCTATCTGTCTGCAGCATACGGACCTCAGATTGCTGAGTTCTTTGAAAGCCTTATACCATTCGACTGTTTTATCAAGCGCTTTTTCCTCATCCCATTTGGGATGCCAACCCAGCGCCTTTTTTGCCTTTGAACAATCCAGCTTTAAATAATGCGTCTCATGGGGGCATTTTTCATCAACTACCTTACAGGTTGAGGAATTGCCCCATTTTTCACACAGTTTTTTCACGATCCATTCCACCGTCCGGGACTCATTCCCACCAGGCCCGAAATTCCATGCCTGGGAATACAACGGTCCATTTTCGCAAAGCTTTTGAGCAAGGCGCATATAGCCGCTCAGAGGTTCCAGAACATGCTGCCATGGCCTTACCGCACCAGGATTTCTGAGGAGAATCTCGCTATTTGCCAGCAGGGACCTGATGCAATCCGGTATCAGCCTGTCACCGGCCCAATCTCCACCGCCGATGACATTGCCGGCCCGTGCAGTTGCCAGGCCGACCCCATGGATATCATAAGAATTGATGCTGAAAAATGAATTCCTGTAAGAGGAAGTGATTATTTCAGAACAGGCCTTGCTGCCTGAGTACGGGTCATATCCGCCCAGACGGTCATTCTCGTTGTACCCTGCAGTACATTCCCTGTTCTCATAACATTTGTCAGAGGTAACATTCACTGCTGCTCTGACGGTAGGGCAGGCCCTGACTGCTTCCAGCAGATGAACGGTACCCATGATATTGGTCTCAAAGGTTTGTACGGGATTCTTGTAGGATTCACGTACAATGGGCTGAGCAGCCAGATGAAATACTATCTCAGGCTGTGCTGTGATGAGAGATTTTTTCAGTGCCTCACCATCCCGTATGTCTCCTGTGATGGAAGTCAGCAATTCATCTATTCTGCAGAGGTCGTACAGACTGGGATATGTGGGAGGCGGCTGGGAATATCCCGTTATATCCGCTTCCAGGGAATGGAGCCATAAACATAACCAGGAGCCTTTAAAGCCCGTATGCCCGGTGATGAAAACTTTTCTCCCCTTCCAGAAGCTCCTGTCTACCATACTTTCCACACTTTTCCCTGTTTCCACAGCTTATTCACTTTTTCAATATCCTTATAAGTGTCGACTGCTGTCCAGAACCTGTTATTTTCATATACGGCAAGTTCGCCGTCCGTTGCAAGCTGTTTCAACGGACCATCCTCAAAGGAACAATCCTCCTGCGGCAGATAGTCAAAGATTTTCCTGTTCAAAACCATAAACCCGCCGTTTACCAGATCCGACAGCACGGGTTTTTCTTCAAATGCTTCGACAGCACCATCGTTTACTTTTATCACGCCAAAGGGCAATATCGGGTGGACACCTGTGAGTGTGGCAATTTTGCCTTTGCTCCTGTGAAATCCAATCAACTCGGTTACATTAATATCACTCAACCCATCGCCGTAAGTAAAGAGGAACTCCTCTTCGTCCAAATATTTCTCTGTTTGTTTCAATCTGCCCCCGGTCAAGGTTTCCAGTCCGGTGTCGAGAATGGTTATATTCCAGAAATCCTCCTCCTCGGTGAGATATTCAATTCTGTTGGCATCTTTCATATGCACAGTGAAGTCGTTATTTCTCCAGTACATATCAATAAAGTATTGTTTTATCTGATCCCCTTTATAGCCGGTGCATAAGATGAAATCATTGATTCCATAATAGGAATAGATCTTCATTATGTGCCATATGATGGGCTTGCCGCCTATGTCAACCAGGGATTTCGGCCGGTATTCCGTCTCCTCCCTCATACGTGTACCTTTGCCTCCGCAAAGAATAACTGCTTTCATATAATTCCTCCGTATAGATCCTCTGAATAATTTCTCTGTAAAGATCCTTTGCAAAGATCCTTCGTAAAGCCCCCCCTTAAAGACCATGCGCACAATCTCTCTCTAAGAGCCCGCTTAACATATATAGCGTTGTTTGAGCTCAAGAATTTTGCCATAGGCCTCAGTGAAACAGGATTCGTCTTTGTAATATTCTGTGAATATTTTTTCAAAGTCTTTCATAAACAGGGTATCCTTTCTTTTCAGACCAAACTCGTAATACCAAAGTGTCCTTCGAATCAGTTTTCTTTTCTCATCTGAAATGTTCTGAAGAGATAAACCTTCCCCTTCCCCGGAAAATGAGGTCAGGATATCAAAATAATCCCGTATCATCGTTTCTGCAAAGCTGTAGATGTAACCACCTGGTGCCTGTTCGGCCTCCTGATCGTAAATCTTGCGGCAGAATACTGAAAAATTGGGGTTTTCCTTCAATACACTGTAAATCAGATACAAGTGGGGAATATAGGATCTTCCAAATTTTCGTTTGTCTTTTATTTGATCGTAATCGGATTTTTTCAGCAGGAAGGAGGAGATGAAGGTTGAGTAGATGGAGGTGTATCCAAGGTATTTGTCCATTCCGGTCATGGTAACGGCAGTGCCTGTATCCGATAGTACATTGATATAGAACAGGCTGCACTCATGATGATTTTGTACACAATTCAACAGTTCAACCAAAGTGCCGTCTTTAAAATAATCGTCGTCTCCGTGTGGAAACAGATAGGCCCCCTGCAATTTATCCAGTACAATAAAAAGGTTTTCCACTGCACCAAGGTTTGTTGAATTTCTATAAAATCTGAAATTATCAAACCTGCTTTTATAATCTGCTAAGATCGCGGCGGTATCATCAATGGATGCATTGTCGGAAACGACAACTTCAAAACGCTGGTCATTGCCGATCTGTTTAAAGATTGAATTCAGACAATTATCAAGTCTTTTTGCCCTGTTATAGGTAAATATGCCGATTGAGATGACCGGTCCCGGTCTTAAATCATCAAACATTTGATACTCCGGTGTGCTCGATATATAAACATAATATGTTTATGCGTTAACATAGGTAACATATTTTACAGTTAATCCATAGTTTATATCAGATACGTTCATTAAAAAGGAATGGGATCCCCAGTCTTTTAACTTGTATAACTTATCTGCATCCATTTCCGGAGGCCGGAAAAATTTAAAACAACAGGAGGGGGAAGGGCTTGTCAGATCAACCGCTGGTAACAGTTGGAATCATCAATTATAATTGCAAAAAATATCTTGAAACTTGTGTGGAATCCTATCTTAAACAGTCCTACAGGAATATTGAGATTATTATTGTCGATGACTGTTCTGCAGATGGATCTATCGGAGACCTGAAGGAACTGGAAAAGAATTATGAGAATATCAGATGCATTTACCATGAGAAAAACTGCGGTGGTCCTTCTCAAGGGATCCAGGAAATTATCAGAGAAGCTAAGGGCAGATATTTTCAATGGATTGCATCTGATGACTTTGTACAAACCGATGCAATTCAAGAACTTACAGAGTATTTGGAGAGAACGGGATATGATTATGCCTACTGCAATTTCAATATCGTAAATGAGAACAATTCCGTTACTGCTCACTGGAATTATACTGTCCCTGCACTGGATGAAATGGTCTATAAAATTTTCACGATCTGTTCAGGGGTTATCCCTATGAATGGCTTATACCGGTTGGATTTTTTCCATAAAAACAACCTCACCTGGAGCAATTATGAAAATAATGAGTATTCAGGCGACACAATCAATTCGCTCTATTTTATTGAAAATGGCATGAAATACGGTCTGCTGAATAAATGCCTGATCAATTACCGGGTACATCAGGACAACTGTTCTCATGATATCGAGAAAAGGATCAGGACTTCCTTGTCGGTTTATGAATATATTATCAAACATTTTAGTGAAGCCGTATATTTTCCGAAGGTGGAATGGGATGGTCAAGCAAACAGGGAGCAGCTCAAAAATTATAGCATTGCCTTGTTTTATTATAACAGGATGATGAGCTATCTAAAGTTGGAAGGCTTGCCCCATCATATCAAGTATGCGATTACCAAAGAAAAAGTGCGGGAATGCATTTCTTCCTATATTGAGAAAGGGCTGGAATATATTCATGCAGGGCTGACCCAGGGAGACAATTTTAGAAATGAATTGATAGAATTGGAAGAAAAATATAAGCTGATTTTATAAGCATTTATAAGCGCCTATAAGTGACTCTGAGTGTGACTGTGAAGCAATGGCGGGATGGGGTGTTGGAGCGGGTGATGAG